>JAOPZS010000093.1 GCA_025963965.1 Solirubrobacterales bacterium | reverse complement strand
GACTCGTTCATCATGCGGCCGAACATCTTCGGGAACCAGTAGAACGTGCCGGCGAACATGCCGAAGATGGCCGCCACGCCCATGATCATGTGGAAGTGCCCGACCACGAAATAGGTATCGTGGAAGTACAGATCGAGCGCCGGCTGGCCAAGGAAAATCCCGCTGATTCCACCGGTGACGAACAGGGAAACAAAACCCAGCGCGAACAGCATCGCCGTAGTGAAGCGGATCTGGCCACCCCACAAAGTTCCGATCCAGTTGAACGTCTTAATAGCCGAGGGAACACCGATGGTCATGGTCAGAACCGAAAAGGCCATTGCCGAGTACGGGCTCATGCCGCTCATGAACATGTGATGACCCCAGACCACAAATCCGAGGAAACCGATGGAGAGGATGGCGTACACCATGGCGCGATAGCCGAAGATCGGCTTGCGCGCAAACACGGAGAGCAACTGCGAGGTCACACCCATTCCGGGCAGGATGGCAATGTACACTTCCGGATGGCCGAAGAACCAGAACAGGTGCTGCCACAGCACCGGCGAGCCGCCCTCCGTGGCGTCGAAGAAATGCGTTCCGAAGTGCCGTTCGGTGAGCAGCAGGGTGACCGCCGCGGCGATCACCGGCATCGCGAACACGATCAGCACCGAGTAGACGAGGATCGTCCAGATGAACAGCGGCAGGCGCCCCCAGCTCATCCCTTTCGCGCGCATGTTCGCGATCGTCGCGTAGAAGTTGATCGCCCCGAGGATCGAGGAGATGCCGGTCAGGTGGATCAGGTAGATCCACGCGTCCTCGCCGCCTCCCGGTGAGAACGTCGAGTTGGCCAGCGGCATGAAGCTGACCCAACCCGCTTCCGGCGGGTTCCAGAAGATCGACGAGTAGAAGACCAGGCCGCCGGCCAGCAGCAGCCAGTACGACAGCGCGTTCAGGCGCGGGAACGCCATGTCGCGGGCGCCGATCATCAGCGGCACGAAGTAGTTCGCCAGGCCCGCCATCATCGGCACGACGAACAGGAAGATCATCGTCGTCCCGTGCATCGTGAACAGCTGGTTGTACGTCGTCGGCGTGACCAGCGCGTTGTTCGGCGAACCGAGCTGCAGGCGCATCATCAGCGCCTCGACGCCGCCCAGCAGGAAGAACACGAACGTCGTGACGATGTACATGATCCCGATCCGCTTGTGATCGGTCGTCGTGATCCAGCTCGTCCAGCCTTTCGCCTCGCGTTCGACGCGGTGGGCTGCGACCTGGGGGACGGGGGCTACGTAGGTGGCCATGTCGTGCGGTCGGTCCTCGTTCCTAGGGGTTTTCGACCTGGCCTGCGCCGGTCTGTTTGCTGAGCTTCGCGCGCTCTTCCTTGGCCGCCGCGTTGGCTTCCGCGAGCTGCTTCTTGCGGCCCGCCAGCCATGCGTCGAAGGTCGCCGGCGGGACGGCGCGCACGGTCGCGATCATGCGCGCGTGCCCGCGGCCGCAGAGCACCGCGCACTGGCCCTTGTAGATCCCCGGCTTGGGGATCTTGAACCACGTGTAGTTGTGGTAGCCCGGGACGGCCTGCACCTTGCCTCCGAGTTCCGGCACCCACCAGGCGTGCAGCACATCCGAGGACTGCACGTCCAGCGACACCGTCGTTTCCGTCGGCACGACCATCTCCTCGTAGGAGTACGGAGCGCCGAGGCCGTCCGGTTCGCTGGCGCCGGGATACACGTACTGCCAGATGAACTGCCGTCCGACCACCTGGATCTTCAGCGCTTTGCCGTTCGGCGGCGCCTTCTGCTGGATGCTCGCGAACTGCAGGCTGCCGGCGGCGGTGAGCCGGTCGCCTTCGGGGCCCGAGTTGGGCGGGTTCTGGATCGACGGGAGCTTGATGAACGTGACGACCGCCAGCGCGATCAACACCACGGCCGCCGCGACCGTCCAGCCGACCTCCAGGCGCGTGTTGCCGCGGATCTGCGCCGGCGTCACGCCCTTGCGGGCACGGAAGCGGACCAGTGCGTAGATCATCGCCCCCATCACCGCCACGAAGATCACCACCGCGATCACGAGCAGGATCTTGTAGAGGCTGTCGATTTCGTTCGCCTGCGGGGAGCCGCCCGACTGCGGCGTGAAGAAGGCGAGCGGTGTGAGGATCAGATGGCCCAAGGCGGCGGGGATTCTATTCAGCCCTGGACGGGAGGCGCTTGATGACGTTTGCCACGAGCCGGCCCCGCTAACGGCCCTTGAATCGGGCTGGGCGCTTTTCGACGAACGCGATCGCTCCCTCGATCGAGTCCTCGCTGCCCGCCATCTCCCGCTGGATCTGCGCCTCCAGCTCGAGCTGCTCGCCCATGCGCGTGTACAGCCAGTTGTTCAGCTGGCGCTTCGTCCCGGCATAGGAGCGCGTCGGGCCGGCCGCCAGCCTCCCGGCGAGCGCCGCTGACTCCTCGCGCAACGAGTCGTCCGGTACCACCCTGTTGATCAGGCCCCACTCGAGCGCCTTGGCGGCCGGCAGGCGCTCGCCGAGCATGCACAGCTCCATCGCCCGCGTCATCCCGATCCGCGTCGGCAGCCACAGCGACGAGCCGCCGTCGGGCACCAGGCCGATGTTCACGAACGCCAGCAGGAAGTAGGCGCTCTCGGCGGCGATGATCAGGTCCGAGCACAGCGCCAGCGAGCAGCCGATGCCGACCGCGGGGCCGTTGACCGCCGAGACGACCGGCTTGGGCAGCTCGCGGATGCCGACCATGATCGGGTGGTAGACCTGCGTCAGCTGCTTGTAGACGCCGTCCGGGCGCTCCTCCGCGCTCGCCGCCCCGCCCAGCTCGCGAAGGTCCGCGCCTGAGGAGAAGCCGCGCCCCGCGCCGGTGATCAGCACCGCGCGCACCGCGTCCTCGTCGCGGCAGCGCTCGAGCGCCGTCATCACGTCGGCTCCGAACTGGGCGTTCCAGGCGTTCAGCGTCTCAGGCCGGTTGAGCTCGATCGTCGCGACGCCCTCGGCGATTGACAGGTTCACGGTCTCAAGCGTCTCGGTCTCGCTCATCTGGCCTCCTCTGGTGGGTGCGCTACGCCGCTGCCCGCGCGCGAGGACCGCTGCCACGGCGTCGCGGGCGCGTTGATCCTATGGTGTATTCGATGGCACGGCCCGTGATCGGTATCTGCACGACCCTGGAGAAGGCGCGCTGGAGCGTCTGGGAGCTGGACGCCGCGCTACTGCCCATGAACTACGTCCAGGCCGTGCAGCGTGCCGGCGGCCTGGCCCTGATGCTGCCCCCCGACGAGCAACTCGTCGAGGAACCCGACGAGGTCCTGGCGCTGCTCGACGGCCTGATCCTCGCCGGCGGCGCCGACATCGACCCGGCCAGCTACGGGCAGGCGCGCGAGCAGCACACGGTCGACACGGTGCCCGAGCGCGACCGCTTCGAAATCGCCCTGGCGCGCGGCGCGATCGAGCGCGACCTGCCGCTCCTCGGCATCTGCCGCGGCATGCAGCTGATCAACGTCGCCTGCGGCGGCACGCTGATCCAGCATCTGCCCGACCGCTTCGGGCACGGCGAGCATCGTCGCGTCGTCGGCTCCTTCGACGGCGCCGATCACGAGGTCAATCTCGCCGCCGGGTCCCTTGCCCAGGCCGCCGCCGGCGAGTCGGTGCACACGACCAAGTCCCACCATCACCAGGGCGTCGAGTGCCTCGGCGCCGGTCTCGTGGCGAGCGGCGTCGCCGCCCTCGACGACGAGCTGACCGAGGCGATCGAGGTGCCCGGCAAGCGCTTCGCGCTCGGCGTGCAATGGCACCCCGAGGCCGACGAGGACAGCCAGGTGATCGCCGCGCTCGTTGCCGCCGCGGCGCGCACGGCCCTCGCCGAGGCGCCCGGGTAGCGCTCGCGCGTCCGCCGCTTGGCGCGCCCCGGCCGCGCCTATACTCCCCGCGCGTGCGTCTGTCCAAGGCGATCCGAGCGACCGCGTGGGCGATGGTCGCGGCGGGGATCGCCGCCCCCCTGCTGCGCAAGCGCGCACCGCTGCCGCCGGCGGTCATGCAGACCGTCGCGTTCGGCGCGCCGCTCGGGCTGGCCGTCGCCGCGCGGCGCTCCGCCAAGCGCGACGTAGCCGTGTGTGCGCTTCAGATGTGGGCGTACCTTGCCGCGTACAAGACGCCGCACGACGACGCCGGCACCCAGGCGGCGCGCGTGCGCGTCAACTATCCGATCGTCGCTGACCGGATCCTCGGGCTCGGTGAGCTTCCGAGCACGCGCCTGCAGCGCGCCCTCGCGCGAAGCGGTCCGGACGGTCCCAGCTGGCGGGCGCTCGACCGCGTGCTCGTGTGGACCCACTGGAGCTGGTTCGCGATCCCGCACGGCTCGCTCCTCTACATCCTCGCGCGCCATCCAGGGCGCTTCCCGCGTGCTGCCGTGATGACCTATGCCGTGTTCGACGTCGGCGCGAGCTTCTACTGGCTCGTGCCCACCGCTCCGCCCTGGTACGCCGCCGGTGCCCGCGAGGACGGCGCGAGCGGGGAGCAGCTCGAGGTGCGGCGCATGATGGTCGAGTACGGCGAGCACTTCTGGAGAGACGGCTGGGGCTCGCTCTACAGTGTCTTCGGAGGCAACCCTCTGGCTGCGATGCCCTCTTTGCACTTCGCCACATCCCTGATGGCCGCGCTCCTGCTCGCCGAGGCGGGACCGCTGCCGGGCGCGCTCGGCGCGGCGTACGCAGGGACGTTGGGCTTCGCGCTCGTCTATCTCGGCGAGCACTACGTCGTCGACCTGATCGCCGGGGCCGCCCTGACGCTCGCCGTGCGGCGGATGGAGCCGCTGGCGGGTCCCGCCCTGGCCAGAGTCGGCCGGGCTGTCGGGACGTTGGAGGGAATCGCACACCAGACCGGCTGAGAGCGAGGTAGCGAGGGGAAGATGGCGGGCAGCGTGCAATCCGGGGGGAGAGCGGGGAACGAGGGGCAGGACGCTGCGCGCGCGCGCAACGGCCACGAGGAGGAGATGCCGCGGGTCCGCCTGACCCGCCGTCAGGTCTTCGCGTTCACCGTCTTCATTCTCTCGGCCGTCGCGTTCCTGTACTTCGTCCTGCCGAAGCTGACCGACGCGGGGACCACCGTGCATCGCATCGAGCGCGGCAACACCTGGTGGATCATCGCCGGCGTCGTGCTCGAGATGCTCTCCTTCGCCGGCTACGTCGTGCTGTTCCGCTCGATCTTCGTGACGCGCGAGCACCCCCAGAGCCACCTCGAGAGGATCGGTTGGCTCGAGAGCTACGAGATCACGATGGCCGGCCTGGTCGCGACGCGCCTGTTCGCCGCCGCCGGCGCCGGAGGCGTCGCCCTGACCGCCTGGTCGCTGCGCCGGTCGGGCATGGAACCCCGTCTCGTCGCCTGCCGGATGGTGGCCTTCATCGTGATCCTCTATGTGATCTACGCCGGCTCGCTGCTGGTCGACGGGCTCGGTCTCGGCACCGGTCTCTTCCCCGGGGGCGGCTCATTCGCGCTCACGTACGTGCCGGCGATCGTCGCCGCCGTGCTGTTCGCCGCGGCGGGGGCGCTGACGCTGCTGCCCGGCGACATCGAGCGGCGGATGGAGCGCTGGGCGTCCGGCTCGGGCCGGCTGACGCGTTGGGTCGCGCGCACCGCGACCATTCCCGCGCTGACCGCCAGCGGTGTTCGCACCGCCTTCGACGTGATCCGCTCGCGCGACGCCGGTCTGCTCGGCGCGCTGGCCTGGTGGGGCTTTGACATCTCCGTGCTGTGGGCGATGTTTCACGCGTTCGGCTCGCCGCCGCCTTTCACCGTCATCTGGATGGCGTACTTCATCGGCACCCTCGGCAACCTGCTGCCGCTGCCCGGTGGCCTCGGCGGCGTCGAGGGAGGCATGATCGGCGCGTTCGCGGCATTCGGTGTGAACCTCGAACTGGCGGTTCTCGCCGTGCTGTCCTACCGCGCGATCTCGTTCTGGCTGCCGACCCTGCCCGGCGCGATCGCCTACTTCCAGCTGCGCCGGACCGTCGCGCACTGGCGCGAAGCCGAGCACAGGGAATCCCCCGGCGTGCGAAACGCAGCCGCCGAGCCGACCGCCACCGTCTAGCCTGGGGCTGGAGAGCGCTCCGCACAGGCTCCTGAAACGGGCCGGAGTGATACACTATACAAAGTAAAGTAATGCGGAACGGAAGAGGATCAGAGCCCCTTTCGGGGGGTGGAACGGAGAAGCGATGAGCGACATCGAGAACGTGATCATCGTCGGCAGCGGACCGGCCGGCTACACCGCCGCGCTGTACACGGCCCGCGCCAACCTCAACCCGCTCGTGATCGAGGGCTTCGCCTGGGGCGGCCTGCTCCAGCAGACGACCGACGTCGAGAACTACCCCGGCTTCCCGGACGGCGTGATGGGGCCCGAGATGATGCAGCGCTTCCGCGACCAGGCCGCGCGCTTCGGCGCGCGCCTGGAGACCGATCAGGCCGACCGCATCCAGCTCGCCACCGAGCCCGGTGGCGTGCACAGCGTCTGGGTCGGGGACACCGAGCACCGCGCCCGCACCGTGATCCTCGCAATGGGCGCCGAGCACAAGAAGCTCGGCGTGACCGGCGAGGAGGCCCTATCCGGACGCGGCGTGAGCTATTGCGCAACGTGTGACGCAGCCTTCTTCAAGCAGGCCACGACGATGATCGTCGGCGGCGGCGACTCCGCGATGGAGGAGGCGATCTTCCTGTCGAAGTTCGCCAGCAAGGTCACCGTCGTGCATCGCCGCGAGGAGTTCCGCGCCTCGAAGATCATGCTCGAGCGGGCGCAGGCGCAGGAGAACATCGAGTTCCTGACGCCGTACACGATCAAGGAGTTCGTCGCCGGCGAGAACAACGCGCTCGGTCATGCGGTCGTGCAGAACATCGAGACCGGCGAGGAGCGAGAGCTGCTCGTCTCGGGCACGTTCATCGCGATCGGCCACGAGCCGCAGTCGGGGCTCGTGCGCGGTCAGGTCGACGTCGACGACGGCGGCTACGTGATCACCGAGGGCCGCTCGACCCGCACCAAGCTGCCCGGTGTCTTCGCCGCCGGCGATCTCGTCGACCACACCTACCGCCAGGCGATCACCGCGGCCGGCTCGGGCTGTGAGGCGGCACTCGACGCCGAGTGGTACCTGCGCGACACGCCCGGCGTGCCGGTCCCGGAGGGGATGCCGCTCGGCGACCCCGCCGAGGAGCAGTACGCGCCGGCCGCCGACTAGCGTCGCTGCCGCCCCGGCACTAGAGTCCCCCGCATGGGGCTGAGGGGTCGCACGAGGCTGCTGATCACCGCTGCGGCGCTCACCGCGGCACTCGCCTGCGTGAGCGGGGCCGGTGCGCCCGTTGCGAGCGCGTCGCTCCCACCGGAGGAAGCGCTCACCTACATACCGTTCGGGTTCGTCGCCAACGAACACCCGCCGGCGCTCGTCACGGAAACGCTCGAAGCGCTGCAGGCGTATGGGATCGGGCAGAACCTGCTGCCGCTGCCGAAACTGAAGAACGACGGACGGCTGAAGCTGAACAAGCGCGTGCTGAAGATGCTCTCGCTCTGGGTCTCGCAGACCAGCGCCTACAACGCCGCCCACGGGACGGACATCACGGCCGTCGCATCGTTCGCGGGCAAGGTCAAAGGCAAATCGCTGAAGCTCGAAGAACCGAGCGTGCGGGCCAACATCCTGGCGGCTGTCGAAACGGTCATCTCGCTCGGGCTGGGAGGCCTGTCGCTCGACTTCGAGCCCTACCCGACCTCGCACGCCTACCTCGAGCTGCTCGGGGAAATCGACGCGCTCTTCGCGCGCCGCGGCTTCACGGGCCGGCTCGCCGTCGTCGCGCCGGCAACCGCCGGCCGCTGGTCGCCGCAGTACGTGAAAGAAATCACGCCGTTGGTCGGGCAGATCAATCCGCTGTTCTACGACAGCGAACGCAAGACGGCACCGGCATATGAACAGTGGGTGCGCGAAGGCCTCGCCTACTACTCGGCCAACACCGCGTCCGCGACCAGGATCGTGCCCGACCTGCCCTCCTACGGGCCCAATCGCTGGCACGACCCCTCCGCCGAGAACCTCGGCACGGCCACGACGGCGACCGAAGCGGCGCTGCAGGAAGGAAGCCGCGTCAACGGCGCCGGCATCTGGTGGTGGTGGGGCTTCTACTACGACGAAGAAGGCGAAGGCGCCTACGAAGGGGCCCCCGACAGGAACACCTGGCTGACCCGCACGCTCGGCGTGCCGTTCACGCCCTAGCCGGCGCGCAGCGAGCCGGGCGTCGCGAACTCCGCCCCCCGCCACGGCAGCCGGCGCTGCAGGATCGGTCGCTCGATCAGCCGCCACAGCAGGTCGGCCGCGACGATCGTGGCGAGCGCCGAGGCGGCCGTCAGCGCCAGGAACGTCGTGGCGTAGGAGTGGCCGCTCCCGATCCGCACGAGCACGTGACCCATCAAGCCCAGGTGGATCAGGTAGATGCCGTAGGAGCGCTGGCCGAGCCAGCGGATCGGGCGGTTGTCGAGCACGCGCCAGCAGCCCCCCGTCGCCCATTGCAGCGAAAGGGGCGCCGCGAGCACCGCGCCGCAACCGAGCGTCGCGAGCAGCAGTCGAAGTCCGTACTGCCCGGCCGGTGCGTACACGTAGAGCGCGAGCAGCGCGGCGCCCGCGCCGAGCGCGGCCCAGGCCCAGCGGCTGCCGTCAGGCCTCTCGCGCAGCCGCGGCGCCGCGAACGGCTCGATCGCCGCCAGCGCCACACCCGGGATGAACGCGAACAGGTACCCGCCCAGGTTGTAGGTGTGGTCGACCGGCCGGCCCGCCGTGTGCTTCAGCGCCAGGCTCCCGGCGTAGGCCGCCGCCAGCACACCGAGGACCAGGCGCAGCCGCCGCGCCGGTGTGCCACGGCGGGGCCGCCTCGCCGCGAGAACGATCAACGCGACGACCGGAATCAGCGCGTAGAAGGCGACCTCTATGTCCAGCGTCCACGCCTGCGGGATCACCGCGGCGGCGGTGTGGTGGTAGTTCTGCGCGAAGCCGAAGGTGGCGAGCAGCCCGTCGACCCCGCCCGAGCGCCAGGCGTGGTTCCAGGTCAGATACACGCCCAGCACGACCCAGAAGGCCGGGACGATGCGCAGCACCCGGTTGCGCGCGTAGCGCATGACCGGGGGGCGGGGGGTGCCGAGTGTGTAGGCCGCCAGGAAGCCCCGGGAGAGCAGGTAGCCCGACAGCGCGAAGAAGATGTAGATGCCCAGCCGCGTCAGGGCCAGCAGCGGCGCGGCGCCGCCGGCGATCGCGCGGTACTGGCCGGGATGCTCGTCCTCGGCGGCGAAGCCCGGCGCGTGCTTCGCCAAGGAGACCACGATCGCGGCGTGCAGCACGAGCACGGCGATCGCTGCGATCGCGCGCAGGCCGTCGCCCGCCAGGAACGTCCGCGGGACGGATTCGCTCACCCGGGCCTGGGCGTCGCCGGGCTCGGCGCTCGAGCTCGCTGCCATGGCTATCCATCGCGCGAGCGCCCGATTTACTTTAGGCGCGCCGTTGCTGGCTCGGCGCCAGCGCGCCCTCGAGCTCCAGCAGCCAGCGCTTGCGCTCCAGGCCGCCGGCATAGCCGCCCAGCGCACCGCCGCTGCGCAGCACGCGGTGGCACGGGATCACGATCGGGATCGGGTTGGCTCCGAGCGCGTTGCCCGTGGCTCGGGAGCCGCGCGGGCTTCCCGCGACGCCCGCGACCTCTGAGTAGCTCAACACGCCCCCGTACGGGATCGCGGCCGTGGCGCTCAACACACGCCAGCCGAACGGCCCGATCAGCGACCAGTCGAGCGGGACCTCGAATCGCCGCCGGCGTCCGGTGAAGTACTCCTCGAGCTGGCGGCGCACGGGTTCGAGCCGAGTCGCCGAGTGGACGATGCGCGGCGAGATCCTCGTCGCGAGCCGCTCCAGCACGGAGTCGGGCTGCTCCTCGGGAAACGCCAGCCGCACCAGACCGCTGCTCGTGCCGGCCACCATCAGCCTGCCGAGCGGGGAGTCCAGTTGCGTGTAGGCGATGTCCGCCAGCCCCTCCGCCGCCGCGCGCTCGGCAAGGCGTGCGGCGGCAGCGGCGGCTTCGACGCTCGCCTGCCTCCGGGCCGGGTCGACACGCCGCAGCCTCTGCCGCATCGACTCTCGAGATCCGTCTGAGACGCTGCTCATGCCGGCACCACCTTTCTGAGCTTGGCCAACCCCTCGTGAAGCGAACGTCGCGCCGCCTCCTCCGAGCAGCCGATCGCGGCAGCGATGTCACGGTGGGGGAGGTCCGCGACGAACCGCAGCACGACCGCCGAGCGCTGCCTTGCGGGCAGCCCGTTCACCGCCGTCCACAGCACGTCGTCGCGTGCCGGTGGATGCCCGGGTCCTTCTGCGCCTGCGTCCGGCTCGGAGACGGGCACCGCCCGGCGAGCGCGGGCGCGATGCGCGTCGAGTGCCTTGTTGTGGGCGATCGTCAGCACCCATGCCCGCAGGTTCGAGTCCGCCCGAAGGCGCGGATAGGCGCGCAGCGCGGCGATGAACGTCTCCTGGAAGCAGTCGTCTGCCTCCTCGCGCCCCACAGATGCCAGGAGGAACCGCCAGACGGCGTCGCGGTTCGCGTCGAGGAAGCCCTGGAAGGGCGGAAGCGTCGCGCTCACACCCATTCAACGCCGCCGGTCGCCGCGCCGTGAGAGCGCTCAGCCCGGATAGTCGAAGAATCCCCCGCCGGCGGCCCGTCCCGTGCGCCCGGCGGCGAGCAGCCGGCGCAACGCCGGCGCCGTCCTGTAGCGCTCCTCGCCGTACTCGCGCTGCAGCGCTCCCAGCACGGCAGTCACGTGATCGAGGCCGATCGCGTCGGCCCACTCGAGTGGGCCGCGCGGATGGCTCATCCCGAGCAGCATGCCCGTGTCGATGTCGCCCGCCTCGCCCACCCCTTCGCCGAGCGCGAAGGCAGACTCGTTGATCACCTGGCAGACGATTCGCCCGAGCACCAGGCCCGGCGCGTCGCCGACCCAGACGACGTGCTTGCCGAGCGCCGCCAGCAGCCGCTCGGCCCGTTCTGCGGCGAGCGGCGAGGACGTCTCCGAGCGCGTCAGCTCGACCAGGCCGGCCCGCTCGAAGCTCGGCAGCACGTGAAAGCCGACGGCGCTGCCGCCCGGCTCGAGCGCGCTCAGTGACCCGTGCGCGCACAGCACCATCCGCGCGGCGCCCCGCTCGGCAGCCGCGGCGACGCTGCCCGCCGGCTCCTCGGACACCGGCTCGCGGTCGCATTCGACTATCAGCGACGGCAGCACACCGCCGCTCGGCTCGTGCGGACCGCGCAGCTCGAACCCGGCGCCGGCGACGGCCGCGCGCAGCTCGTCGGCCAGCACGCCCTCGCCGGTGACCACGATCACGCCCTCGGCAGCGCCCGCCTCTGCGCTCGGCGGGGGCGGGTCCTCCTCGCGATAGCGCCCCCCGCCGGCGACGCCGCTGTAGTCGTAGTAGCCGACGCCGCTCTTGCGGCCGTGCATGCCGGCGGCGGCGTAGCGCGCGGCGATCGGCGACGGGCGCCAGCGCGGCTCGCCGAAGCTCAGCTCGTAGAACGACCTGGAGACCTCGAGCCCGGTGTCGATCCCGACCAGGTCCATCAGCTCGAACGGCCCCATCCGAAAGCCTCCCTCGACGCGGCAGATGCGATCGATCGTCTCGATCGGAGCGATCCGCTCGGCGAGCATCCGCAGCGCCTCGAGGCCGAACGGGCGGTTGCAGCGGTTCACCAGGAACCCGGGTCCGTCGCTCGCATCGATCACCGTCTTGCCCATAGCCGTGCCGGTGGCCCGCGCCAGGCGCAGCGCCGGCTCGCCCGAGCGCACTCCGGCGATCACCTCCAGCAGCGCCATAACGGGCGCCGGGTTGAAGAAGTGCATGCCGACGACGCGCTCGGGATGCGTGGCGCCCGCCGCGATCGCCGTGACCGGGAGCGAGGAGGTGTTCGTGGCGAGCACGCAGCGCTCTCCGACGATCTGCGACAGCCGTCCGTAGATCTCGTGCTTGAGCTCCAGGCGCTCCGGCACCGCCTCGATCACCAGCTCGCAATCCGCGAGCGCGTCCAGCTCGGCGACCGTCTGCAGCCGCTCGCCCGCCGCGTGCGCCTCCTCGGCGCTCAGCTTCCCTTTCGAGGCTTCGCGGCGCAGGCCGTCGAGCACGCGCTCGCGTCCCTTCTCGAGCGCCTCGGGTACCGGGTCGAACAGCAGCGTCTGCGCCCCGGAGCGACATGCCAGCTGCGCGATGCCGGCGCCCATCGTGCCCGCACCGAGCACCCCGACGATGCGCGCGGGCTCGCCGGCTGCCTCGGCCGCGGAACGCTCGGTGGCCATCGCGGGCTAGGCGGGGACCATGGCGCTGATACCAGTCATCTGGCGCCCGATGATCAGTTTCTGGATCTGCGAGGTGCCCTCGTAGATCGTCGTCACGCGCGCGTCGCGCAGGTAGCGCTCGACGGGATGGTCGTCGACGTAGCCCGCGCCGCCGTGGACCTGGATAGCCATGTTGGCGCACTCCAGCGAGGACTCGGTGGCGTGGAGCTTGGCGATCGACGTCTCGAGCGTGTTCGGCTGGCCCTTGTCCTTCAAGAACCCGGCCCGCCACACGAGCATCCGCGACGCCTCCGTTTTCACGGTCATGTCGGCGATCATCGCCTGCACGAGCTGGAAGCTCGCGATCGGTTTGCCGAACTGCTGGCGCTCGGTCGAGTACTTCACGGACTCCTCGACACAGCCCTGGCAGATGCCGACGCAGCCGGCGGCGACCGAGTAGCGGCCGGAGTCGAGGTTCGACATCGCGACCTTGAAGCCGTCGCCGACTCCGCCGAGCATCTGCTCGTCGGTGACCTCGACGTCTTCGAGCGCGATCGAGCCGGTGTCGGAGCCGTGCAGGCCCATCTTGTGCTCGATCGTCTGCGGTTTGTAGCCGGGCTGGTCGGTGTCGACGATGAAGCAAGCCAGGCCCTTGGTGCCGAGCGACGGGTCGGTCTGGGCGAAGATCATCGCGACCTTCGCGTAGTTGGCCATCGAGATCCACATCTTGTTGCCGTTGATCACCCAGCCGCCGTCGGTCTTGGTGGCGCGCGTGCGCTGATTGGCCGCGTCCGATCCGGTGTCCGGCTCGGTCAGGCCGAAGCAGCCGAGCCACTCGCCCGAGCAGAGCTTCGGCAGGTACTTCTGCTTCTGCTCCTCGGTGCCCCAGCGGACGATCCCCGAGCAGACGAGCGAGGTCTGCACCGAGATCACCGTGCGGATCGCCGAGTCGCCGCGCCCGATCTCCTCGACGATCAGCCCGTAGGAGAGGTAGTCCAGCCCGGCGCCGCCGTACTCCTGGGGGACGACCGCGCCGAGGTAGCCCTGGTCGGCGACCTTCTTGACGAGATCGAGATCGAAGTGGTGATTGCGCGCGTTTTCACGCGACTGGATCACGATCTCGTTGTCGGTGAACTCACGCGCGGTCGATCGGATCAGGCGCTGCTCGTCGGTCAGGTCGAAGTCCATTCGCTTCCTTTCAATGCTCCAGCTTGGGGGTCTTCCAGGGCGCGGTGATGCGTCGCTCGACCTCCTCGGCGAGTCCCTCGATCGGCAGCCGCTCCTGGGCCAGCGAGTCACGGTCGCGCAACGTCACCGTGCGGTCCTCGAGACTCTGGTGGTCAATCGTAAAGCAGAACGGTGTTCCGATTTCGTCCTGGCGGCGGTAGCGGCGCCCGATCGCGCCGCCCGCGTCGTACTCGGCCTGCATGCGCGAGCGCAGCGCGTGATGGAGCTCACGGGCGAGCTCAGGCTGTCCGTCCTTGTTGACCAGTGGCAGCACCGCCGCCTTGACGGGCGCCAGCCGTGGGTGCAGGCGCAGCACCGTGCGCATCTCGCCCTCGCCGCTTCCCTCGCGCTCGACCAGTTCCTCGTCGTAGGCGTCGACCAGGAATGCCAGCGTCGCGCGATCGGCTCCGGCGGCCGGCTCGATCACGTGCGGGACGTAGCGCTCGCCGCTTGCCTGGTCGAAGTACTCGAGCTTCTCGCCGGAGAACTCGGCGTGGCGGGTGAGGTCGAAGTCGCCGCGGTTGGCGATCCCCTCGAGCTCCGACCAGCGGCCTCCGCCACCTCCGGCGGTGGACGGGAACAGGTATTCGACGTCGCTGGTCCCGGAGGAGTAGTGGGATAGCTCATCCGCGTCGTGGGCGCGAAGGCGCAGATGGTCGGCGCGTATTCCCAGCGCCGTGTACCAGCGCTCGCGCTCGGCCAGCCAGTGCTCGAACCAGCGGTCGGCCTCGCCGGGGGGCACGAAGAACTCCATCTCCATCTGCTCGAACTCGCGCGTGCGGAAGATGAAGTTGCCCGGCGTGATCTCGTTGCGGAAGGACTTGCCGACCTGGGCGATCCCGAACGGCGGTTTCTTGCGCGAGAACTGCAGGACGTTCTTGAAGTTGATGAAGATCCCCTGCGCGGTCTCCGGGCGCAGGTAGGCCGTCGCGCCGGACTCCTTGACGGGCCCGATCGTCGTCTCGAACATGAGGTTGAAGTCGCGCGCCTCGGTCAGGTCGCACTCGTCCGTTTCCCCCGGGTGCTTGGAGGGTTTGCGCCCGCAGGCCAGCTCGGCGAGATGGTCCGCCCTGAAGCGCTGGCCGCAGGTGCGGCAGTCGACGAGCGGGTCGGTGAAGCCGGCGAGGTGGCCGGAGGCCTCCCAGACGCGCGGGTGCTGCAGGATCGCGGAGTCGATCGCGACGATGTCGTCGCGCTCCTGGAGCATCGCTCGCCACCACTCGCCCTTGACGTTGTTCTTCAGCAGCACGCCGTAGTGGCCGTAGTCGTATGTGGAGCCGACACCGCCGTAGATCTCCGAGGAGGGGAACACGAAGCCACGCCGCTTGCAGAGCGCGACGATCTTGTCCATCGTCACGACGTCGCGCGCGGTCGTCTCCTCGGTGTCGCCTGCCGCGGTCATCAGGGCGAGGATGCTAGTCCAGTCGCGTCCCCCGGCCGGGGGACAGTGCGCCGGACACGTGTACGAGCGCGGACCGCGCAGGTCAAGCTTCCCGGCTGATCCGCCGAAGCCATGCCTGTCCCCGCCATCTACCGCTGGCGCTGGACTGAACCGGCACCTCGACATCAGGGAGCGCAGATGCAGGCCATCGGAGCGAACCAAGGCGATACGGATCCCGGTGAGGTCAGCTTCCTGATCACGCGCAAGGAGCTGGCGCACGACACGAGCCTGCTGGCGGTCGAGGGCGACCTCGACCTCGCCTCGGCGCCGAGCCTGAAGTGGGCCCTGGCAGACGTGCAGTCGGCAGAAAGCCGCCACGTCGTCGTCGACCTGTCCGGTGTCGGCTTCATCGACTCGACCGCGCTGGGCGTGCTCGTCGGCGCGCAGCGCGCGCTCGATCCGGGCGTGCGGCTGGCGGTCGCGTGCACCGATGAGAACGTGCTGAGGATCTTCGAACTG
Source organism: Solirubrobacterales bacterium (assembly GCA_025963965.1). Lineage (GTDB taxonomy): Bacteria > Actinomycetota > Thermoleophilia > Solirubrobacterales > Solirubrobacteraceae > Palsa-744. The sequence continues at coordinate 20,309 of JAOPZS010000093.1, read as the reverse complement.
ACGGGCCTCGACGGAATGTTCGAGATCGTCCCGACGTTGCAGGACGCGCTCGGCTTCGTCCAGGGGAGCACGACGGCGGCAGGCTGATGGCCCGTCGTTCCGGTGTACTGAAAACCTTCGCGCCACCGGCGAGCCTGGCGCTCGCTCTCTGCATCCTGATCGCCCTCGCGGTGCTGTTCGAGCCCGCTGCGGCGGACTCCGCGGCGCAGCCCGCGCCGGCCCCCACCGAAGCCGGAGCCTCCGGTGAAGCCGGAGCCGAACGTTCGGCATCGACTCGCAAGGCCGAACGACTCGCACGCCGCAGCGAACGCGCCGCCGAAGCGAACGGGACCCCGGCGAAGAGCGAAGAAGCAGGCTCGGGCGCGGCGACGGGCACACCGCGAGCAGGCACCGACGCCAGCTCGAAGGCGACGCGCCGGGCCGAACGCGCCGAACGCGCTGCCGACCGGGCGGCGCGCAAAGCCGCCGGCAGCTCCGGCAAGACGGGCGTCAAGAACAGCTCGCGCGCGGCGACCGGGTCGCCGGCAGCCTCGAAAGGCTCGAGCGAACGCAGCCGTGAAGAACGCCGTCGCGCGCACGAAGAAGAGCGCAAGAAGTCCGGGCGCGAAAGCTACAAGGAGAAGAAGGCGCGGCTGGCGCGCGAAGCCGTCGAAGCCGCCGCACTCGCAGCTGCGGGGAGCAATGAAGGCGCAGCTCTGCAGACGGCGACCGCAGCCGCGAACGGCCTCGCGGCATCCTCGCCGGAAGCCAGGGCGGCCGCTGAAACGCCGCCTGTGCTCGCAGGCGAACACGCCGTTCGCACCACCAAGCCGCGCCGCCCGGGCGCAGGCTCCAAACAGCTTCGTCGCACCGGCAATGCTGCAGCCGGCGGATCCTTCGCGCTGACCTCCGCCGCCGCCGGGGCTGCTGTGAGGAACTCGGGCGCGAACCTGCCGGCCCACGCTCCTCGCGCAGCCCATCGCGCCCCACCGGCGAAGAGCTCGCCGCTGGTCACGACCGTCACACGAATCATCGGCGTGATCCCTACGAGCGTGTGGCTGTTGATCGGCGTGCTGGCGCTCGCCGCGCTCGCGTTTGCGACGACGTCGCGCCTCGCCGCCGGGCGAGTGCGCAGGCTGGACCGCCAGCGCCGCGAGCTGCTCGAGGACGTCGGGCTTCTGCAGGGCGCCCTGCTGCCGGAGCTTCCCGCCCGTCTCGGCCCCGTCACGACGACGGCGGCCTACCGGCCCGCCTCGGGACCGGGGGCCGGCGGTGACTTCTACGACGTGTTCGCGCTGCCCGAGGGGCTGGTCGCGGTGATCGTCGGGGACGTCTCCGGTCACGGTCGCGAGGCGCTGCCCCACACCACGCTGCTGCGGTACACGCTGCGCGCCTACCTCGAGGCGGGCCTCGGCCCGCGCGAGGCGCTCCGCGCGGCCGCCCCGGCGCTCGAGCGCCAGCTGGGCGAGTCCTTCGCGACCGTCGTGCTGGCGACGTGGGATCCGCGTGAGCGCCTGCTGAGCTACTCCTGCGCCGGGCATCCTCATCCGCTCCTCAGCGGTCTGGACCCCAACGCGCCGATCATCGCCTGCTCAGCGCCCCCGATCGGCGCGGGGCGCCCGACGGGCACTCGCCAGACGGTGCTCTCCGTGCCGGGTGGCGCCGTCGCGGCGTTCTACACGGACGGCGTGATCGAGGCCAGGACCGGCGGCGAGCTGTACGGCACGCAGCGGCTGTCCGACACCCTTCGCGAGCTCGAGCGAGACGCGGAGGCGACGACCGCCGCCGCGCTGCTCGATCGCGTCCGTGAGCAGACCGACCGCAGACCCGACGACATGGCGGCTTGCCTGCTCGGGATCTCCGGGGGAGAGGGCCGCCCGGTGATCGTCAGCGAGGAGATCGAGCTCGACGGCCGCGAGGCGGGAAGCGCCCGCACGCGACGCTTTCTGCTCGCCGCCGGAGTCGCCCCGGGCGAGATCGACCGCGTGCTCGCCTCGGCGCGCGCGATCGCCGCCGACCACGGCAACGCGCTGCTGCAGATCAGCCGCGGGGAAGGCTCCCCCCGCCTAACCCTCACCCACGACAACGTCGCGCCGCTTCGTGCGCGCGCGCTGGCACGCACCCAGGAGGTGGCCCTGTGACCGATCATCCCTCACCCGACCTAGACGCCGCGCTCGTACTCGGCATGGCATCGACGGCGATCCCGTTCGCCCTCTCTCGTGAGGCCGAGGCGGAGCGCTGGCTGCGAATCCTGCGCCTGCACGGCGAGGCCGGCGTGGCGCTGCAGGCGCTCGGCGTGAGCGAGGCGGCGCTGGAAGGCGTCGCCGAGCACCACGAGGCCGAGGACCCGATCGGATCGGGCGACATCGTTGCGCGGGTCGGCGACGCCGCCGCGCTCGCGGCCGCACGCCGCAACGCCCCGTGCTTCGGCACGATCGACGTGCTGGTCGCGGTGATCGACGTCTACGGCACGGAGTTCAACCACGTGCTCCGGGCCCACGGCACCGACCGCGACGAGGTTCTCGAGCGGATCGAGCTGCTCGCCGCCTGAGCGCTCGTGGTCACGCGCCGGCGCCCTGAACTGCGCCGGCCCGGCTCGCCGGGCCGTTGAGGCACACCCGTAAGATGCCCGGCCGTGGCTCGGGTGCTGATCGTCGGCGGGGGCTGCCGCGGGCGCGAGCTCGCCGGGCAGCTGCTGGCGGCCGGGCACGCCGTGCGCATCACCACCCGTTCGCAGAGCGGCTGCGAGGCGATCGAGGCGCTCGGCGCGGAGTGCTGGATCGGCACCCCTGACCGGCTGGCGACGCTCCGCGGCGCACTCGACGGGGTCGCGGTCTGCTGCTGGCTGCTCGGCACTGCCGGCGGCTCTGGGGACGAGCTCCAGGCGCTGCACACGACGCGCCTCGAGCTGTTCTTGACGCAGACGATCGATACGACCGTGCGCGGGTTCGTGTACGAGGCATCCGGCGAGGGTGGGCCGTCCGCGGCGCGCGAGGAGGGCGAGGCGATCGCCATCAGGCTGACCGGCCGAAATCGGATTCCGGCGGCGTGGCTGAGGGAGGATCCGCGGCAGACCGAGGCCTGGGTCGCCGCCGCGCTCACGGCGGTCGGGTCGCTCCTCGCGCGTTAGGGCTCTGAGGCTCATACGAACGAGGATCTTGCTCGCCGGCGATCAAGCCGCGCGTGACGTCATCCGATGGGAGAGCGATGACAAGCGAGCGCTCTCGATACGGCCTCTTCGTCTCCGCGCTGGGCGCGATCATCCTGATCGTCTCCGTGTTCCTGCCCTGGTACTCAGCCGGCGCGGCGACGTCCGGCTCCGGTGCGCTCGCACACCACGCCGGGCAGCTCACGGGCGAGCAGGCGCTGGGAGGGTTGAGCGTGATCCTGCTGGTCCTCGCCGGGCTGGCAATGCTCGATGCGCTGTTCCCGATCGCTCGGGCGGCGTCTGCAGTGCCCGACGGCGCTGGCGGCGCGGTGGTGCTGCTCGGGTTGCTGGCGAGCGCGTGCGTGCTGTACCGCATGGTGGACCCGGCGACCCCGTTCAGCGCCACGCTTGGAGTGTCGCTGCTCGAGGGCGTCTGGACGGCGCTGCTCGGTTCGCTGATGGTCGCGCTCGGTGGGCTCTGGCCACGGGCGCTGCCCGGGATCGTCCCGGGCGAGGCGCTCGGGACGGACATCTGGTCGACCCTGACCGGCTGGACACCCGGCGCCTGAGGACGCCTGGGCCGCGACGCTGCCGATTGACGGCGCCGCTGCGGTCAGTGCTCGGTTCTGCCGGCGGGGAGCGCGAGCGGCGCCTCCGGATCGTCGCTCAGCCGTGCCAGGAGGTGCTCGATGATGCGCGCCGTGGCACCCCAGACCAGGTGCTCGTCGACGACGTATGCGTCGGTCTGGAAGGTGATCCCGCGTCGCTCGAGAGTCGTGATCGTACGCCCCGAGCGAACGCTCGCAAGCGGCAGCTCGAGCACGGCGTCGACCTCCTTCGGCGACAGCTCCCAGGCGATGCCCGGCGGGATCGTCGCGACGAACGGATGGATCACGTAGTTGGTCGCGAACGTCGAGGTGGCGGGCAGCTCGCCGATCAACCGCGCCTGCGAGCGGGGCAGCCCGATCTCCTCTTCGGCCTCGCGCAGGGCCGTCTCGGCCAGGTCGGCGTCGCCGGGGTCGTGGCGGCCGCCCGGAAAGGAGATCTCCCCGGCGTGCCTGCGCAGGTCCGAGCGCCGGCGCGTGAGCACGACGCGTGTCGCGCCGTCGGCGCGGTAGAGGGGAACGAGTACAGCGGAGGCGACCGGGTCGGCCGCACCGGCCGTGAGGCGGGGGGCTGCGGAGGGGTCAGGCGGCCAGGTGTACGCGCTCAATGCGCTCCTGGAACATGACCTCGCCGTCGAGCGCGCGGTGCACGGGACACTTGGCGGCGATCACGCGGAGGCGCTCGACCTGGTCCTCCGGGAGGCCCTCCGGGAACCGCATCACGAGCTGGAACTTCGTGGGGCAGCCGCGCTCGGCGGGGCTGTACTCGACATCGACCTCGAGGTGCCCGACATCCCAGCCCTTGCGAGCGGCGTACATCTCCACCGTGATCGCCGTACACGATGCGAGGCTGACGGCGAGCAGCTCGAGCGGATCCGGGCCGGCGTCGTCGCCGCCTTTGGTGACCAGCTCGTCGACGATCAGCTGATGGTCGCGGACCTGAACGGTGTGGCGAAGCCCGGTGCCGTCGCGTCGAGCGGTGGCTTTCATCCTTGCTAGCTCTTGCGTCTGACCCATTGGCGTCCCTTCAATCGTTACTTCCCCACTGACACCAATGATACCCCGCCGGACGGATAGGTGTGTGCAGCGGACCTTTCAGGCCAACGGGTTGAAAAGGAGCCCCGTGAGCAGCTTCGGATAGAAGAACGTCGACTTCGGTGGCATGTTCTCGCCCTCGGCGGCGAGTTCGCGGACCTGGCGGACCGGCGTGGGGCGCATCACGAACGCTGCGTCGTACTCGCCCGAGCGAACCTTCGAGACGGCCTCGTCGGTGTCGCGCGCGTAGAACATGCCGTTGAAATGCGAGATGTCCTCGTCGCTCATGCCGAGCGCGTCCTTGAGGATCAGCGTCTCCAGGACACCCGTGTCGAGGTGGCGGTACGGCTCGGTGTGGCCTGCCAGCGCCGCGTCGGCGATCGCCTGGTCCTTCAGCGTCAGGCGCAGGCAGCGCTCGTCGCGGCCGTTCACGTAGCCCATCTGCAGGGGCGTGGGCTCCTCGCCCTGGGGCGCCGGCGCGAGATCGTCGCGGCTCACCTCGGCGATCTCGAAGTCGCGCGCGAGCGCCGCGTCGAGGGCGAGGCGCCTGTCCTCGTCGAGGCCCTTGACGAGACGGTGCGTCGGGAAGATCGTGAGGCCCGGATCCTGGAGCGCGACGAGGCACATCAGGATGTAGCGGTGCTCGCCCTCGCCGCCGACCTCCTCGGCGTATGCGTCCATCGTCTCGTAGCGGTGGTGCCCGTCGGCGATCAGCAGCTCGACGTTCGCCGTCGCCGCGCGGACCGCCTCGATCGCCCCTGGATCCGCGACGCGCCAGAGCCTGTGCCGGGTCCCGTCGCCGTCGGTGACGTCCGCCCACGGCTGCTCGGCTGTGAGCGGCTCGAGCGCCCCCCACGCCGCCTGCTGAGGATCGGAGTAAAGCGAGAAGATCGGCGAGATGTTCGCCTTCGTGGCGCGCGTCAGACGCAGCCGGTCCTCCTTGGGCCCAGGGTGCGTCCGCTCGTGCGGGCGCACCTTGCCGGGGCCGTAGCCCTCGATTCGCACGCGGCAGAAGAAGCCCCGTCTCGTGCGCGCTACGCCATCCGGGCCGGCGTAGTCCTGGGTGTGCGCCCACAACGCCGGCTCGGTGTCGCGCACGAGCGCGCCGCTGGCCTGCCAGCTCTGGAACTCTCGGCCCGCCGTCTCGTAGGGGTCCCCGCCGTCGGGGCCGGGCTTCGGGAGGTCGACCGAGACGACGTTGAACGGCGAGCGGCCGAGCAGCGCGGCGCGCTGGCGGTCATCGATCACGTCGTACGGCGGCGCCACGACGTCTTCGAGCTCGCCGACGACAGACGGCTCGTAGTGAAGGGCTCGGAGCGGTTGCACGTCGGCCATGGCGGTGGCGGAGGCTAGCAGCGGGCCGGCCTGCGGGTCCCATCGGGAGGTGCGGCAGTAGACTCGGAGGCTCGGGACGTGGCGCAGCCTGGTAGCGCACCTCGTTTGGGACGAGGGGGTCGCCAGTTCGAATCTGGCCGTCCCGATCAGCCGGGCCGCTCACGTGCGCGGGGCGAAACTGCCTCCCGCACGCGCCGCACCGGCGGTCCAGGTGACAGGACGCCACAGCGCCAGCTCACAGCCGGCGAATCGTGGCGACGGCGATCAGCATCCCGCGCTGTGCCAGCCAGCGGCCCTCGAGGGGGGGCAGGGGCGGCCGTCCCCCTGCCGTCAAGGCCACGCGGGCCTGGAACGTCCCGGCCCGATCCAGCGCGATTTCGGTCGCCCGCAGCTCAGGGCGCCCACGACCGAGGGCGAGGGCGGCCTTGACGGCCGCCTCCTTGGCGCTGAAGAGCAGGCGGTCCCAGGCAGGTCCGGGGTGCCGAGAGAGCAGGGTTTCGATGAGATCGAGCTCGGCGGGCAACGCGACGCTGTCGAGGACGCCCGCCGCAAGGCCATCGTCCAGCTCCGCGTCCAGACCGAGCGCCGCAAGCTCAGCGGCCGGCGCCACCACAGCGGCCCTGTAGTTGCCCTTGTGCGTGATGCTGCCGAGGACGCCGGCGGGCCACGCCGGGGCGCCGTCCTCCAGCACGGGCAGCGCCACCGGTGAGATCCCGAGCATCGCGAGCGCTGAGCGCGCGCAGGCCCTGCCGCCGGCGAACTCCCGGCGCCGCGAGTCGCTGGCGTCCTCGACCGCCGAGCGCTCCTCGGGAAACAGGCCTGCCGAGGGATCGGCCGCGGCACCGTCATCTTCGATCTCCGCCGCGACGGCACCCGCCGGGAGGATCGCCTGAAGGGCTCTCGCCGGGCCGCCCACGCCCGGCAGATTAATATGTGCGCCGTGAGAACGCAGGTCGGCATCGTCGGGGCGGGGCCGGCCGGGTTGATGCTCGCGCTGATGCTCGAAAGGGCCGGCGTCGAGTCGGTCGTGATCGAGTGCCGCTCGCGCGAGCACGTCGAGCAGCGCGTGCGAGCCGGGCTGCTCGAGCAGAACACCGTCGAGTTGATGCACGAGCTCGGCGTGGGAGAGCGGATGGCGCGCGAGGGACTGGTGCACGAGGGCATCTACCTGCGCCGCCCCGGCGCGACCGAGCGGGTCGACATCACCGGGCTCACCGGACGGCGGATCACGATCTACGGCCAGCAGGAGCTCCTCAAGGACCTGATCGCCGCGCGCCTGGAGCGGGGAGGGGAGATCCGTTTCGGCGTCACAGGCACGCGCCTGCACGACTACGACGGCGAGCGTCCACGGATCTCCTTCGAGCAGGACGGGCAGAGCGCCGAGCTGCAGTGCGACGTGATCGCAGGCTGCGACGGCTTTCACGGCGTCTGCCGGGCATCTGTGCCGGCCGGCGCACTGACCGAGCACGAGTACGTCTATCCGTTCGCGTGGCTGGGCATCCTCGCGCAAGCCGCGCCCACGACCGACGAGCTGATCTATGGCTGGCACGACCGGGGCTTCGCGCTCTACTCGATGCGCTCCCCGACGATCAGCCGTCTCTACCTGCAGGTTCCGAGCGACGAGCGGATCGAGGACTGGTCCGACGAGCGAATCTGGGCGGAGCTGCAAGCCCGCCTCGCCTCCGACGGATGGCGGGTGGGGGAAGGGCCGGTGATCGACAGGGGCGTGACACCGATGCGCAGCTTCGTCTGCGAGCCGCTTCGCCATGGACGCCTGTTCCTGCTCGGCGATGCCGCACACATCGTCCCGCCGACCGGCGCGAAGGGCCTCAACCTGGCTGTCAATGATGCGCGCCTGCTGTCGGCGGCGCTGGGGGCCTGGTACTCGAGCGGCGAGGAGGCTGGCCTGGCGGGCTACTCGACTGCGGCCCTGCGGCGTGTTTGGCAGGTACAGGACTTCTCCAACTACATGACCAACCTGCTGCACGATCTCGGAGGCGGCCCGTTCCAGCGGCGCCTGCAGCTCGCGCGGCTCGAGCACCTGTCGCGATCGCGCGCGGCGGCCACGAGCCTCGCGGAGAACTACGCAGGCCTGCCGGCGGCGCCTGACTTCTGAGCAGCCCGCTCAGTCGCCCCTCGCCGGCACCGGCGCTATCCATGCCTCGGCGGTCGCGCCGTCGCCCCATCCGACCTCGCGAGGGTCCTCCATCGCAGCCGGGTTCTCGAGAATCCACGCCGCGTGGATCTCGGCGAGCCGAGCGTGCAGCTGATCGACGCCGTCGAGGTCCCGGGGGTCGATCGCCGGCGCCGCCTGCACGTGCGCGTGATGGCCCTCGCGCCGCGCGCGCAGCGGCAGGACGAGGGCGCCGGTGCGCACGCTGAGCTGCGCTGTGCCATCCGCGAGCATCGCCGGCTTGCCGAGGAAGCGGGTCTGGCGCGGCCCGGGCAGATCGAAGAACAGGAACACGGCCTCGCCGCGTTCGAGCAGCGCCTGGACGATCCGAAAGGAGCCGCTCGCACGCACCGGGAGGCTCTTCGTCGCTTTGCGCCAGCGCGCCAGACGCCGACCCCACTGCCCCGGCGACGGTCGCTCGAAGTACCACGCGCCGGGGACCAGGTAGGTGCGCCTGCGGCGGAACGGGGCCACGCGATCGAGTCGCTGGTAGGGGCCGATGTGACAGGCGCTCAGCAGCACTCCACGGCCACTCGCCAGCGCCTGGTCGATGCGCCGGCTCGAGTCGGGGTCGATCCGGGCGGTCCAGGGTCGCTGCCAGAAGAGCGCCCGGTAGGCGAGGGCCTCGGCGAGGTGCGCCTTGGCGAGCTGCTCCTGCTCGTCCGCCCGCACCGTGTCGGCGACGACGGCGGCGATCGCCTTGCAAGACTGCTCGCGGTCCTCCTCGTCGAGCTCCCAGAGGGCCGGCGCGAGACCCATCGCGCGCCTGACCGCGACGCGGGCGGGCACCAGCGCGTTCAACACCGCCGAGCTCTTCAGGCGGAACCCGAGGGACCCGCCGGGCATGCGAGTCCGGCCCGGCCCGGCGTCGAGCTCCGCCAGCGCGGCCAGCTCCGCCGCCGAGAGCTCGGCGGCGGGCGCCGCGCGGCCTTCGGCTTCGGCGCTCAGCGCTCGCGCCGCCGCGACAGGAGTGGGGTGGTCGAAGACGAGCGTCGATGCGATCCGCAGGCCGCTCGCGGCGGCGATCCGGTTGCGCAGCTCGACCGCCATCAGCGAGTCGACACCGAGCTGCGCGAAGCTGCGGGACGGGTCGATCGCCGCCGACGCGAGTCCGAGCAGCGTCGCGGTCTCGCCTCCGATCAGCTCGAGCAGCGCGCGCTCGCGCTCGGCCGGGTCCAGCTGGCCGAGGCCCGCGACCGGCCGGGCTTGATCGCCGGCACCGGAGCCGATCCCCTCCGCGGCGCGATCGGCCGCGCTCGCCAGCTCGCCCAGCTCCTGCTCGATCTGCGCACGCAGCATGAAGCGGCGCGGCTTGCCGTTGACCGTCCGCGGCAGGGCGTCGACGAAGCGGATCAGATGCGGCTGTTCGTGCTCGCGCAGCCGCTCGCGGCAGAGCTCGCGGAGCTCGTCGGTCAGCTGCTGTGCGTCTCCGGCGTCCGGTGCCGCCTCGACGAACGCGGCGAGGCGCATGTAGTCGTCGATCCGCGCTCCGACCACCGCGACGCCGCTGACGCCGGCGTGTTCTGAGATTGCCAGCTCCATGTCGATCGGCGACACCCACAGTCCGCCGACCTTGAGCATGTCGTCGCTTCGGCCCACGTAGACGTAGCGGCCGTCCTCGCGGCGCCGGAAGCGGTCCCCGGTCGTCAGCCACTCGCCGGGCATCGACACGCGTGTGCGCTCCTGCTGATGCCAGTAGTGCGCCGCGCGCGAGGCGCCGCGGACCTGCAGCGCGCCCTCGCCCTCGCCCGGCACCTCCGCGCCCAGCTCGTCGAGCAGCCGCAGCTCGTATCCGGGGACGGCGCGGCCTGTCGTGCCCGGCGCGACGTCGCCGAGCCGGTTCGAGCAGAACGTGACGAACATCTCGGTGGCGCCGATGCCGTCGAGGATCTCCATGCCGAAGCGATCGCGCCAGCGCTCGAACGTTCCGACCGGCAGCGGCTCGGCGGCGGAGATGCAGATGCGCACGGAGTCCAGGGCACCGTCGGTGTCGGGGTCGTCGACGAGCTGGCGGTAGAGGGCGGGGACCGAGCAGAGCACCGTGGGCCGGTGCCTGCGCAGCGCGTCGAGCAGCCGCTCGGGCGCCGGGGTGCCCTCGAGCAGGACGGCGCTGGCTCCGAAGTACAGGGGGTAGGCGAAGCTGTTGCCGAGGCCGTAGGAGTGGTAGAGCTTGGTCGTCGAGAACACCCGGTCCTCGGCGGTCAGCTCGAAGATCTCGCGTCCGAAGCTCTCGCAGACCGCCGCGATCGATTTGTGCAGGTGGACGACGCCCTTGGGGCGGCCGGTCGAGCCGGATGTGTACAGCCAGAAGGCCATGTCGTCCGGATGCGTCGGGACGGCTTCGCACTCGTCCTCCTGCTCGGCCAGGGCGGTGCCGAGGTCGAGCACCGCCGGGTCTCCGTCGGGCCCTCCGTAGGTCAGGAAGCGCACGTCGAGGCCCGCGAGCGACGCGCGCAGCGGAGCCAGCAACGGCTCCTCGCAGACGACGACGCGTGCGTAGCAGTCCTCGATGAAGTGGCGGAAGTTCTCGCCGTGCTCGCGGACGCTGACGGGCACGGGAACCGCTCCGATTCGCATCGCCCCGATGAAGGCGGCGGGGAACAGGGGCGTGTCGTCGAGCACGAGCAGCACGCGCTCTTCCCGGCGCACGCCGATCGCCCGCAGCAGGTTCCCCATGCGCGCGACCTCTCGCAGCAGCTCTGCGTAGCTCAGCGACATCCGGTCGCTCACGTAGGCGGGAGAATCCCCGCCACCGGCCTCCAATCGGCGATCGAGGACGAGGCTCGCGTTGGCGTTCTGCGCGGCCTGCTCGGCCGGGTGAACGCTCATCGGGCGGGACCCTCCTCGTCGGCTCCAGCCATCGCCAAGGCCCCGTTGCGCTCGGTCAGGGCGAAGTCCTCGGCGATCAGCAGCGCCGGGCGTCGCTCGATCAGGATCAGGTAGGCGCGACGGAGCGTCCTCGTCGTGGCGCTCTTCGCCGGCCAGGGCGGGGGGGTGCCGAGACCGAACCACAGCAGCTCGCGCCAGCTCTCGAGCTTCAGCCGCTCGAGTGAGCCGCCGATGCCGCGGCTGTTCTCGTTGAGCTCGCGCAGGAACTCGACCGGCACCCGTCCCGGCACGACGAAGGACTCGGCCCAGACCGACGGCTCGGAGCCATGTATCCGCATCACGACACGGCGGCGCATGCACGCTTCGTCCTGATCGAGGCGCAGGTGGCGCGCGACGGGTGCCGGTGGGAGCGTTTCGGACTGCTCGACCGGCTCGACCGTGACCGGGCGCAGCGTGTGGGCTTCCAGTGAGCGTGAGACGGTGCCGTCGGTCACGAGCAGGTTCCGCAGGAAGGCGTCCAGCGCGCCGAGCTCGATCGTCTCGAGATCGGCCGGCAGCTCTGCCTGCGCGGTGAAGTGTCGGGCTGCGAGTCGGTCGGCGATCATGTCGTCCTCTCGTCCATCCGTGGCCCGGCGCTTACAGAGCGCTTACGAGGACTTTAGGTGAGGCGATGTGATCGGTCAAGCGGCCGGCTGGGGGGCCGATCGCGAGCTCGAGCCGGCGAGCGGTCCTGCTAGCTCCCGCCGTCGCGCTCACGCTCGTGCGCCAATACAGCCCGCACGCAGATGACCGCGAGCACGGCGACGATCACGACGAGAGCCGGCGTCTGGTCGTGCGTCGGCCCGACCGCCAGCACGAGGATCGCCGCGCCGAGCACGAGGGCCACGCCGCCTCCTACCGGACTCATCCGGTAGGAGCGAAGCAGGCGCCTCACGAGATCTTCTCGGCGGGAGCCGGCTTGGCGGGGTCCGCGCCGGGCGCCGCTGCGGAGGCTGCCGAGGGACGAGCTCCGAGCGAGAACAGCGGCCACGGGCCGGGCACCCCCTTGAGCTGATGCAAGCCGCGGTCGGTGAACTCGAACGGGCCGCCGACGACGGTCCCGTAGACGGTCCCGGATACGAGCACCTCGGCGGGCGCAGCCAGCGCGCCGACGCGCGAGGCGATGTGCACGGCCATGCCACCGACGTCATCACCGATCAGCTCGCACTCGCCGGTGTGGACGCCCACCCGCACCTCTATGCCGAGCTCACGCGTGGCGGCGGTGATCGCCAGCGCGCATCGCAGCGCGCGGGAGGGCGGGCCGTCGAATGTCGCGAGGAAGCCGTCGCCGACGGTCTTGACCTCGCGCCCGTCGAAGCGCGCCAGCTGCCGGCGCACGGTCTCGTCGTGGCGGTGGAGCAGGTCTCGCCAGCGCCCGTCGCCCAGCTCAGCGGCCCGTGCCGTCGCGTTGACGATGTCGGTGAACATGACGGTCAACAGCGCGCGTTCGAGCTCGCCGCCACGACGTCCGCCGGTCAGGAACTCCTCGATCTCCTCGGCGATCGCGTCGCTGTCCCCGACGAACGGGAAGGAGTCCTCGCCGTCGAGCTCGACGTAGCGCGCGCCGGGGATGTTCTCGGCGAGGTAGCGCGAGTGGCGCACGTCCCAGACTTTCTCTTGGGGGCGGTGCATGACGAGTGTCGGCACGCGGATGCGGGGCAGCAGGTGGCGGACATCGAGGTCGGTCATCGCGCGGGAGATCACGCGCGCCTCGGTCGGGCTCGCGGCGAGCCGCTGCATGCGGGCGAACCACGCGACAAGCGACGGGTCGCTGGCCATCGAAGGCGCCCATGCGGCCATCGCCTCGGCGTTGACTTCCCCCCAGGTCGCGATGTTTCGCTCGGCAAGCGCCTCGCGCTCCTCGACGGTCATCGCCCAGTCGTAATCGGGCGCCCAGGACGTTCGGGCCGCCGAGGCGTACATCACCAGCGCGCCGATTCGCTCGGGGTGCTCGGCCGCGAGGTGCGCGCCGACGAGACCACCCAGCGCGTAGGTCAGCACGGCCGCGCGTTCGCTGCCGGCGGCGTCGAGCACGGCCAGCGCGTCCTCGACCTCCTGCTCGACCGTGTAGGAGTCGAGCACCCGCTCGGAGAGGCCGGTGCCTCGGCTGTCGTACAGGATCAGCCGGCCGAACGCGGCGAGCCGTTCGAGGAAGCGTTGATTCGCCGGCGCCTCCCAGAGGTGCTCGATCTGCGTGATCCAGCCCGTCAGGAACATCAGGTCGAGGCCGCCTTCGCCGACGACCTGGTAGGCGATGCTGGCATCGCCGCTGCGGGCGTAATGGGTTTCGGGAATCACAGCTCCGCTTCCATCTGGGCCCGGAAGGGTGCGGCGGGCTCGACGGTGGCGCCGCTCGCGCGCACCCGGTCGGAAAGCCAGCCGTCGGACGTGACGACCCTCACGGCCCCCGGCTCGGACTCGGCGGCGAGCAGCCGGATGATCTCGTCGTCGGCCGAGTCCCGGCGGGGCCTCGGCGCGTGCGCGACGACGATCACGCTCGAGCGGATCGGCGGCACGGGCGGCTGCTCGAAGACGACCGTCACGTCCTCGCCGGTCGAGGCCGACCAGCGCTCGAGCCGGTCGACGAGGAGCACCATCGCGCGATGGCGGTCCCTCCACCAGGCGTCCGGCCGCGTGCCGATCACGTTCATGCCGTCGATGAGCCACCGCACAGGCCCAGCGTAGAACCTGCCAGCCTGCTCAGCACGGCGCCGAAGGGGTGTCGGGAGTCCGCACGGGCGTCCGGGCGAGGCGATCTGCTGGAGTTCAACGCGATGCGACTCGAGGGCATACAGACCGGCGACATCGTCGAGGTCGACCGAAAGGGTCGGCGCTTCCACGCGGTCGTCACGGGCACCGCACCGGGCGGCCTTGCCCTCCAGCCGACCGACAGGCGGGTCAACTACTACAGCTGCCGCAGCCGTGAAGTGATCGGTCATTGGGCCAAGCGGGGTCGCCCGCGGCAGACGAGCGAGCCGCTGCGGCCCTCGCCGCGCCAGCTCGAGATCGACCTGACGCCGCGCCCGCAGGAAGGCTGACCGGAGCCGCGGCGAGCCGCGAGAAGCTTCGGCGCCGTTCCCCGGCGTCGGCTCAGAGCTCGTCGAGCACGCGATAGGTGGCGGCGGCGCGCTCGAGGCTGTCATCGCCCCAGTAGAGCTCCTCGCCGATCACGATCGACGGCACGCCGAACACGCCGTCCTGGAGCGCTCGATCGGTGACCGCGCGAAGCTCCAGCTTGACGTCCTCGCCGCCGATTCCCTCGCGGAGCGCCTCGGCGTCCAGGCCGGCGCGTCGCGCAGCCTCGAGCACGGCGTCGAGCTCGCCGAGGTCGACGCCCTCGAGAAAGCACAGGCGCATCGCTGCCAGCGCGTAGCGCTCGAGTTGCCCGTGGCGGTCGGCGTAGACCATCGCGCGCGCGACCGCGAGGTCGTTGGTGGGCCATTCCTCGGGCCATCGAATCGGGCCCAGCCGATACCGGGCGGCGCGTGCCTCGCAGTCGGCGATGCCGGCCTCGCGCCCGTCCGTCAGCCCCCAGGAGGTGCGGTCGTTGGCCTTGAAGACGGCGCCGGCGAGCACGCCCTGCCAGCGGGCCTGTGGCAGCAACGTCCCGATCCGCTCGGCTGCGAACCACGAGTAGGGCGACATCGCCCCGAAGTAGAAGAGCGGCTGCGGCGCGCCCACGGGCCGATCATGGCGCATCGCGATGTCGGAGGGCTGACAAAAGGCTAGACAGGGCGTACCTGCCGCGGGAGATAGGGTGCCTGGCGTGAGCGACCGCGTGCTCGTCCTCTCCTGGGAGTATCCCCCCGTGATCGAGGGCGGTCTCGCGCGCCACGTTCGCAAGCTCGCCGAGGGCCTGGTTCGCCAAGGACTCGCGGTCGACGTGCTGACGCGGGGAGCCGCCGACGCTCCCCAGCCGGCATCCACGGCGCTGCGCCCGGGGGGCGTGGAGGTACACCGCGTGCCCGAGCCGGGCTGGCCGCGGGACCTCGACCGGTTCGTGGCGTGGGTCGAGCAGATGAACGAGGACATGCTCGCCGCCGGCGAGGCACTCGCGCTGGAGCACTCCTACGACTTGATCCACGGCCACGACTGGCTCGTGGCGAGCGCCGCCGGGGCGCTCTCAGACCGCCTGGGGATCCCGTACGTGACGACGATCCACGCCACCGAGCACGGCCGCCATCAGGGCTGGGTGGCCAACCCGCCGCAGTCGCACATCCACTCGGTCGAGCGATGGATGGCGCAACGGGCGGATCGCGTGATCGTCTGCTCCTACTACATGCGCGGCCACGTCGCCGACGTGTTCGACATCGACGAGAGCCGCGTGACGGTGATCCCGAACGGCGTCGATCCGAGCGACCTGCGTCCGATCGAGGACCTCGAGGCGCTGCGCAGCAAGTTCGCCGCGCCACAGGAGCGGCTGGTGCTGCTGGTCGGCAGGCTGGTCTACGAGAAGGGCTTCCAGCTCGCGCTCGACGCGATGCCGCGTCTGATCGAGCAGGTCGGCAACGTGCGCTTCCTGGTGGCCGGCAGCGGCACGCACGAGGCCGAGCTCAAGCAGCAGGCGCAGCAGCTCGGGCTGTCGGAGCACGGAACGTTCCTCGGTTGGATCGGGGACGACGTGCTGCACTCGCTCTACCGGATCGCCGACCTGTGCGTCGTGCCTTCGATCTATGAGCCGTTCGGCCTGGTCGCCCTCGAGGCGATGGCGTCGGGCTGCCCCTGCATAGTGGCCGACACGGGCGGGCTGCGGGAGGTCGTGCCCCGGGGGGAGCGGGTCGGGCTGCGCTTCAACGGCGGCGACGCGGAGCACCTCGGCGTGATGATGGAACGGCTGCTCGTCGACGAGGCGCTGCGCGACCGGCTGGTGGCGGAAGCCTCAGAGCACGTGCTGAGCTTCGACTGGGACGACATCGCCCAGCGCACGCTGGCGATCTACGATGGCACGGCAAGGCTGGCCGCCCCGAAGGGCGTGCCCAGAGGGGTTTGAGTGGGCAGAAGGTCCTGCGGGATTAACGGAGGTACAGGGGATGACGGAGATGCTGCTGGGGTTGATGCAGAACGAGTTTCCGCTGACGCTCAACCACATCCGCCGCCGGATGCAGAGCGCCAACCACGGCTCGGAGGTGGTGACGCTGATGCCGGACGGGTCAGCTCAGCGGATCTCCCATGCTGCGCTGACCGAGCGCGTCGACAGGCTCGCACGGGCGCTCGGCGAACTGGGGGTCGAGCAGGGCGATCGTGTCGCGAGCTTCGCCTGGAACAACCAGCGCCACCTCGAGCTGTACTTCGCCGTGCCGTGCACGGGAGCCGTGCTGCACACGCTCAACATCAGGCTGTTCGCTGAGCAGCTGACGTACATCGTCAATCACGCCGAGGACCGGGTGATCTTCGTGGACGACTCGCTGGTCGGAGTGCTGGAGAAGCTCGCGCCGAGCTTCGAGGGGGTGGCCCACTACGTCGTCATGGGTGACGGGGACACCGGCTCGTTGCCCAACGCGCTGCGCTACGAGGATCTGCTCGAGCAGGCAGGCGGCGGCCCTTTCGACTACCCGGAGCTGGACGAGCGCCAGGCGGCCGCGCTCTGCTACACAAGCGGCACGACGGGCAACCCGAAGGGCGTGCTCTACTCGCACCGCTCGATCAGCCTGCATTCCTCGGCGACGCTGATGAGCGACGGCAACGGCCTGTCGCGCAACGACCGAGTGCTGGCGGTCGTCCCGATGTTCCACGCCAACGCATGGGGCCTTCCCTACGGCGCGGCGCTCGCCGGCTCCGATCTGATCCTGCCGGACCGCTTCCTCGGCGCGGAGCCGCTGGCGAAGCTGATCGCCTCCGAGCGCCCGTCGCTGATGGGGTGCGTGCCGACGATCTTCCAGGACCTGCTCCGCTACGCCGACGAGCACCCCGATGTCGACCTGTCGTCGCTGACGAACGCCGCTTGCGGCGGCTCGGCCGTGCCGAAGCAGCTGATGAAGGACTTCGAGGAGCGCCACGGTGTGCGGATCTATCAGGCCTGGGGCATGACCGAGACGAGCCCGGTGGCGACGTACTCGCGCCCGCGCGAGGACGGCGAGCACGACGCTCAGCACTGGGAGGACCGCGCCAAGCAGGGCCGGCCGCTGCCGTGGGTCGAGCTGCGACTCGTCGGCGACGAGGGCGAGGAGGTGCCCTGGGACGGCGAGTCGACCGGCGAGATCCAGGTGCGAGGGCCGTGGATCGCATCGAGCTACTTCCGCGATCCGGACCCAGAGAAGTTCGACGACGGCTGGCTGCGGACCGGTGACATCGCGTCGGTCGACGAGAAGGCGTACGTGCAGATCACGGACCGCTCGAAGGACGTGATCAAGTCAGGGGGCGAGTGGATCTCCTCGGTCGAGCTCGAGAACGAGCTGATGTCGCATCCGAGCGTGATCGAGGCGGCCGTGATCGCCAAGCCGGATGAGCGCTGGGCGGAGCGCCCGCTGTGCTGCGTCGTGCTGAGCGGCGAGGGCGCGGCCAGCGCCGAGGAGCTGGTGGAGCACCTCAGCAGCCGCGTCGCGAAGTGGTGGCTGCCCGACGAGTTCGCGTTCATCGGCGAGATCCCGAAGACGAGCGTCGGCAAGTTCGACAAGAAGGTTCTGCGCGGCCAGCTCGCCGAGGGCAGGCTCGAAGGACGCGTCAAGGTCTGAAAGTCGGCGGTTTGCGCGGTCGTTTCTGCGGTAATTGCGTCCAAGACGTTATGTCGACCGGCCAAACTGATAGATCATTCGGGGTATGGAAGGCAGGCGAGAGCCTGTTCACGGCGAACCAGAGGCAGTAGCTTGCGAGTTGCACCGCTTCGACCGGCATTAAAGGAGGCCCTCTCGGAGGGCCGAAACACCCATCACACCACCAAAACGGAGGTTGGCATGACTCGGACCGACGTCATGGCCTCGAGCAGGCCACGGACAGCAGGCGCAGCGCCCTTGACCAGACGATCCAGCACGGTACGCGCGCTGGTCGCCCTCCCGATCGTGCTGCTGATGGCGCTGGCGCTGCTCGCGCCGGGCTCGGCGGTGGCGGCGGAAGAAACCTCGCCTTACAGCCAGACCCCGACCACACCGAAAACGACGACGACGCCTACGACGCCCACGACGCCGAGCACCGGCACGTCGCCGTCGAAAGAAGAAGGCACGCCGACGACGACGACGCCTAAAACGACCGAACCCACGACGAGCTCGAGCCCGGCGAAAGAAGCGGCTGCGAAAACGCTTCCGTTCACCGGCTTCGACCTCCGCTGGAGCTTCGGCATCGGCGTGGTACTGATGGGTGCCGGCTTCTCGATCGTGATGATGCAGCGCCGTCGCCGTGAAGGTGGCCGCTAGCCGACACGACGCGGAGTCGCTGCGGGACTGATCGACAGCCCCGACGCAACGGCAGTCTTTTGAGAGCCGCCGGCCCACGGGCCGGCGGCTCTTTTTCGTCGTGCGCGAGCGACGATCCTGCGGCGCGCCCGGCGTTCCCGCGCTCGTGCGGCGGCACTGCATGGCGCTCGATCGCGCGCGCTTGACTTCCATCCGGATGGGAGGAGCATGCGTCCACCCAAGGGAGCACAGGAGACATCGACATGAGCACGAACGGTGAGCCGCAGCAAACAGGGTCGGTAACCGAGCGGGAGGCCGAACAGGTCCAGCGCGCCAACGCGAGCGGTCTGCAGCCGGTGGTGTTCGTCCACGGCCTGTGGCTGCTCGCGAACAGCTGGGACCGCTGGGCGGCGCTGTTCGAGGAGGCGGGCTACGTCGCTGTCGCGCCCGGCTGGCCCGACGACCCAGCGACCGTCGCGGAGGGCAATGCCAACCCGGACCTCTTCGCTCGCAAGGGCGTCGGGCAGATCGCCGACCACTTCGAGGAGGTGATCGGCGGGCTCGAGAGGAAGCCGGCGATCATCGGCCATTCCTTCGGCGGGCTGCTGGTGCAGATCCTCGCCGGGCGCGGCGTGGCGACGGCGACGGTGGCGATCTCGCCGGCCCCGTTCCGCGGCGTGCTGCCGCTGCCGATCTCCGCCTTGAAGTCGGCTGCGCCGGTGCTCCGCAACCCGGCCAACCACCATCGCGCAGTCCCGCTCACCTTCGAGCAGTTCAAGTTCGGCTTCGCCAACGCGGTGGGCGAGGACGAGGCGAAGGAGCTGTACGAGAGCTTCGCCGTCCCGGGCTCGGGAACGCCGATCTTCCAGGCCGCCACCGCCAACCTGAACCCCTGGACCGAGGTGAAGGTAGACAGCAAGAACCCCGAGCGGGGACCGCTCCTGATCGTCGCTGCCGAGAAGGACAACACCGTGCCGCCGGCGATCGCCAACGCCTCCTACGAGAAGCAGAAGCGAAACGAGGGGGTCACCGAGAAGGTCGAGATCCCGGGCCGAGGGCACGCGCTCGTCGTGGACGGTGGCTGGCGAGACGTCGCGGACGTGTCGCTGGCGTTCATCGCTCGCTTCGCGGCGCCGGGCGCCGGCAGCGCCGCGGCGGCGGGTCCAGCCTCGCTCGCCTAAGCGCCGGCGCTGTCGGGCGCCGGGTCCTCGCGTGCTGGAGGCGGCTCCGGGCGAATGCGGATGAGAGGACT
This sequence comes from Solirubrobacterales bacterium, assembly GCA_025963965.1. GTDB lineage: Bacteria > Actinomycetota > Thermoleophilia > Solirubrobacterales > Solirubrobacteraceae > Palsa-744. The sequence continues at coordinate 589 of JAOPZS010000093.1, read as the reverse complement.
CGAACCTCCACCTGGTTTCCCAGACACGGACCTGAACCGTGCGCGTCTACCAATTCCGCCACATCCGCGCGGGTGGGCAGCGAAGATATCGCAACGGCATGGGCAGCACCGCCACGAACCCGGTGCCGTGGCCGCGCTCGTTCTGGCCGCTTTGCTAGCCTCGACCCGACGCGAGCGCGCCGCTATCGTCCAGGGGACTAGGACGCCGCCCTCTCATGGCGGAAACCCGGGTTCGAATCCCGGTAGCGGTACTTTCATCGGCCCCGGCTTCCGGGGCTTTTCTCGTTTTTTGGGGTTCGGTAGGAATGGATATAGGAATGGCGAGCACGCTCTATGCAAAGCTGTGCGGTTCCCGGATGCCCTACCCTCCGCGCGGTGGGGCGTAGATTCTTAGCGGCGATTTCGGTTTCGCTCATTGCTGCTACGAGCGCGAGTGGCGCATCGCACACGCGTAGTTGTGGCCATGTCCCAAAGGGGATAGGGATTGAAGCCCGCGCCACGTCGAACGTTGGCTGTGCTCAAGCACGTCGCGTGCTACCGCCGGTTCTACTTGGGTCCAGCCGCTGTTACTCGGGGCCAGCGCAGTTTC
>JAOPZS010000143.1 GCA_025963965.1 Solirubrobacterales bacterium | reverse complement strand
AGCCCCCCGGCTCGCGAGCGCTCCGCGCGTCGCGCCGGCGGCGAGGACGAGGCCGGCGCCGACGGCGCCGAGAGCGTCGTCGAGGGAGTCGTCGAGGTGCTCGGCAACGGCTCGGCGTTCCTGCGCGTCGACCCGCCCGAGCCGTCCGACGGCGACGTCTACGTCTCCGCGGCGCAGGTTCGCCGTTGCGAGCTCGTCTCCGGCGACCGCGTCGCCGGCCCGGTCCGCACGCCGCGGCGCTCGGAGCGCTACCCGTCGCTCGTTCGCGTCGAGCAGATCAACGGCGCGTCGGCGGACGCGGTCTCAGCCGGCGCCCGTTACGAGGACCTGCCCGTCGACTATCCCAGCGAGCGCTTCGCGCTCGAGTCCAAGGACCCGACGCTCGGCGCGATCGAGTGGCTGACGCCGTTCGGCCGCGGCTCGCGCGTGTCGATCGTCGGCGCCTCGCGCTCGGGCAAGACCGAGACGCTGCGCGCGCTGCTCGCGGCGCTTTCCGGGCGCGAGGGTCTGGAGCTCTCGCTCGTGCTCGCCGGCGTTCGTCCCGAGGAGATCGCGCAATGGCAGGCCGGTGAGCCGGCGCCGGTCGCCGCGCTCAGCTTCGCCGCGTCGCCGGACACCCAGGCGCAGGCCGTCGAGCGCGCGATCGATACCGCCAAGCGCGCGGCGTCGCGCGGCGCGGATGCCGTCGTGCTGATCGACGGGCTCGACGGCATGCCGCCGCATGCCGCCCGCAAGGCGCTCGCTGCTGCGCGCAACCTCCGTGAGGGCGGCTCGCTGACGCTGATCGCGACGGCCGGCCGTCCGGTCGGCGGCGAGACCACCGTGATCGCGCTCGACGTCTCGCTGACATCGACCGGCCGCCAGCCGATTCTCGACCTGGCCGCGAGCGGCACCCTGCGCCCCGACCTGCTCGTCGGCGAGGACGGCGCTCAGGCCATCACCAAGGCTCGCGCCGAGGCGCTCGACAGCGCCGGCTAGCGGCGGTAGGCGACGCGGCCCCAGGAGGGCTCGGGCGCGAGCTCGATCGGCTCGCCGCCCACGTCGGTCAGCGGGTCGACGGGCTGCACGTAGCTGAAGCCGCCGGTCTCCTCGTCGAAGGCGACGCCGAGCTCGCCCTCGTTGACGCGCTGATCGAGCCACGCCCCGCGGAACACGAGGCGGCGCAGCCAGTGCACGAGCGACCGCTCGGCCGGTCCCACCAGCTCGGGCCAGCAGTCGTTGACATGCTGGCCGAGCGCCGACGCGGGGTCTGAGATCTCGCCGTTGACGGCGAGGTTGACGAGGTCTTCGAGCTCCTCCTCACCGAGGCGGCCGCCGACGAAGCCGACCTTGATCGCCGCCTGCTCGCAGCGCTCGGCGAAGTCCTCCTCGTTGAACGTGAAGCGCAGCTCGCCGTATTCGAGGACGAAGTCCTCGCCCGAGTCGTAGTTTCCGCGGCGCGCGCTGTCCATGACGAAAGACCGGCGGCGTCGGGCCTCCGGTCGTCGGGATCATATGGCGGGTTCCTGCTTGGCCGACTGCGGTGCACGTGTTCTTGCACGGATTCGGAAGCGCCGAAACGACCGTGCCCGGCCAGGACGCTCTATACGCTGCGCGGATGGCGAGACTGTCCCAGTACGGACTGCGGCGGGTGCTCGGGACGAGCGCCCTGTTCTCGACCGCCTACGGCAACGTCGGATCGTCGATCTACTACGCGCTGGGCCTCGTCGCCTCCTACGCGCTCGGGTTGACGCCGATCGTGTTCGTGATCACGGGCGTGATCTTCTACCTGACGGCCGCCACCTACGCCGAGGCGACGGCGATGTACCCGGAGGCGGGGGGCTCGTCGTCATTCGCGCGGCACGCGTTCAACGAGCTGTGGTCGTTCTTCGCCGCCTGGGCGCAGATGCTCAACTACACGATCACGATCGCGATCTCCGCGTTCTTCGTGCCGCACTACATCGGCGGCCTGTTCTGGCCGGCCCTGCAGCACGGGCCGGGAGACATCCTGTTCGGGATCGGCGTCGTCAGCCTCCTGTCGGTCGTCAACGTCGTCGGCGTCAAAGAGGCCGCCGGCCTGAACATCGTGCTGGCGATCACCGACCTCGCCACGCAGCTGCTGCTCGTCGGCGTGGGGCTCGTCCTCGTGCTCTCGCCGCACACGCTGATCCACAACGTGCACCTCGGCATCGCACCGAGCTGGAAATCCTTCCTGGTCGCGATCCCCGTCGGGATGATCGCCTATACGGGGATCGAGACGATCTCGAACATGGCCGAGGAGGCGATCGACGAGACGAAGACGATCCCGAAGGCGATCAAGGCGGTCGTCGCAGCAGTGTTCGCTATCTACGCGGCGCTGCCGATGGTCGCGCTGTCGGCGCTGCCCGTGCACCGCCAGCCGGACGGCCGCTACACGACGCTGCTCGGCACCGACGAGGCGCATGGCGGCTACTCCGGCGATCCGGTGCTGGGAATCGTCAAGCACCTGCACCTCGGCGCGCTGCAGGGGGCCGGTGAGATCTACGTCGGAATCCTCGCCGCGACGATCCTGTTCATCGCCGCCAACGCCGGCCTGATCGGCGCGTCGCGGCTCGTGTACTCGATGGGCCTTCACCGGCAGGTCCCGGACCGCCTCAGCCGCCTGCATCCGCGCTTCTCCACGCCCTGGATCGGGATCCTGCTGTTCGGCGCCGTCGCCTGCCTGACGATCATCCCGGGCAAGGCCGAATTCCTCGGGAACATGTACGCGTTCGGCGCGATGCTGTCGTTCACGATCGCGCACGCATCTGTGATCCGCCTGCGCACGAAGGAGCCCGACCGGCCGCGCCCGTACCGCGGCCCGGGGACGCTGCGCATCGCCGGCCGCGAACTGCCCCTGTTCGCGGTGCTCGGCGGGCTCGGTACCGGCCTGGCGTTCGTCGTCGTCACGATCCTGCACCTCGCCGTTGCCGGCGCCGGTGTCTTCTGGCTGGCGCTCGGGATGGTCGTCTACGTGGTCTTCCGCCGCCGTCAGGGCCTCGACCTGAGGACCACGACCAAGGCGTCGCGGCCCGAGCGCCCCGCCGAATTCGCCGAGTTTGACTACCGCACGGCGCTCGTCCCGATCTTCGGCGGCGACGTCAGCGCCTCCGCGCTCGGAGCCGCCTCCAAGCTGATCGGCCAGGACGGCGTCGTGTACGCCGTGTTCGTGCTCCCCGTCCCCAGCCAGCTGTCCCTCGACGAGGGCCTGGAGGAAGAGGAAGCCGAGGGCCGCTCCGCGCTCGAGAGCGCCCGCATCCAGGCGCGTCGCGCCGGCATCAAGATCCACACCGGCCTGATCCGCACGCGAAACCCCGGCTCGGCGCTGGTCGAGCAGGCCGAACGGGTGAACGCCGACGTCATCTACTGGTCCACGCGTCACGCGCCCGCAGGCGAGCAGCGGATCGGCCCGACGGCGGCCTACCTGCTCGCCAAGCGCCCCTGCCGCGTGATCATCGAGACCGAGCCTCCGGCCGCTGCGGCCGCCCGTGCGAAGAGCGCCGTGCCGGCCTGAGCAGCGCCGGCGTCTAGCGCCCGAGCGCCGAGCGCAGCGCCTCGTCGAGCTCGCCGTGGCGGTATGAGTAGCCGAGCATCAGCGGTTTGGCGGGAACGACGCGCGCGCCGCCCGTGATGACCTGCGCCATCTCGCCGTAGACGAGCCGCAACGCGAAGCCCGGCACGGGCAGCAACGCCGGACGGTTCAGGGCGCGGCCGAGCGCTCGTGAGAAGTCGCGGTTGGAGGCCGGGGTCGGCGCCGTCGCGTTGGCGGGCCCCTCCCAGCGCTCGTCTTCGAGCGCAGCGCGGTAGATGCCGACGACGTCGGCGGCGTGGATCCAGGGGATGAACTGCCGGCCGCCCGCGATCGGGCCGCCGACGCCGAGCTTGAACGGCGGCAGCATCGCCTCGAGCGCGCCGCCCTCGCCGTCGAGCACGACGCCGGTGCGGATCAGCGCCACGCGCATGCCGAGCGCCGCCGCCGGCTCTGTAGCCCGCTCCCACGCGACGCAGACGGCGGCGAGGAAGTCCGTGCCGGGCGGGGCCTCCTCGTCGATCGGCTCGCTTCCGTGCGGGCCGTAGTAGCCGACCGCCGAGGATGAGACGAGCACGCCCGGACGCGGCTCTGCCGCACGCAGCCCGGCGAGCAGGTTCTCGGTGCCGGTGACGCGGCTCTCGCGGATCGCACGCTTGGCGTCCTCGCTCCAGCGTTGCGAGACCGGCTCCCCGGCGAGGCTGACGACAGCGTCGCGCCCGGCGAGCGCAGCGGCGGGGGCAGGTTCGGAGAGCGCGTCCCAGGCGTGCGCCGCGACGCCCTCGCCGAGACGGCGCCGAGCACGCTCGGGGTCACGCGTCAGCACCGTCACCTGCCAGCCCGCGCCGCTCAACTCGGCGACGAGCTTCCTGCCGATCAGCCCTGTGGCTCCGGTGATCGTGACGCGCCGAGAGCCCATTGCCGAGACCTTAGCCGCAGGCTTAGATCTGGCCGTCGGTCGACGTGCCGCCGACGCCCGCCGGGCTCACTCCGACCGTGTCACCGGGGGCGAAGCCGACCTCCTGGCCGGCCAGCGCCGTGCCGGCCGCGCGCGCCTGCTCGCCGACCGCCGCAGCGACAGCGGGGGCGACTTCCCGGTTGAAGACCGACGGGATGATGTAGTCCTCGCGCAGTTCGGACTCATCGACGATCGCGGCGATCGCGCGCGCCGCCGCCATCTTCATGTCCTCCGTGATCGCCTTCGCGCGAACGTCGAGCGCGCCCCGGAAGATGCCCGGGAAGCACAGCACGTTGTTGATCTGATTCGGGTAGTCCGAGCGGCCCGTCGCCATGATCCGGACGTACGGCTCGGCCTCCTCCGGGTTGACCTCCGGGTTGGGGTTGGCCATCGCGAAGACCATCGCGTCGTCGTTCATCCGCGCCAGCGCCTCGGCGGGCAGCGCGCGGGCGCCGGAGACGCCGATCAGCAGGTCCATGCCGTCGATCACATCCGCCGGCGCGCCGGCTCGGCAGTCGGGGTTGGTGACCTCCGCGAACCACCGCTTGACCGCGTTCATCGAGCCGTTCACGTAGTCCTCGCGCTGCACGTGCAGCACGCCCTGGGAGTCGGCGCCGATGATCTGCGTGACGCCCGCCGTGCGCAGGATCTTGGTGACCGCCACGCCCGCCGCGCCGAGGCCGATCACGAGCACCTTCAGGTCGGCGAGGTTGCGCCCCGTCAGCTTCACGGCGTTCAGCACCGCGGCCATCACCACCACGGCCGTGCCGTGCTGGTCGTCGTGGAAGACCGGGATCTCGAGCTCCTCGATCAGGCGTTCCTCGATCTCGAAGCAGCGCGGCGCGGAGATGTCCTCGAGGTTGATCCCGCCGAGCCCGGGCGCCATCAGCTTGACGGTCCGCACGATCTCGTCGGCGTCGGTCGTGTCCAGGCACAGCGGGAACGCGTCGACGCCGCCGAACTCCTTGAACAGGCAGCACTTGCCCTCCATCACGGGCATCGCCGCCTTCGGGCCGATGTTGCCGAGGCCCAGCACGGCGGTGCCGTCGGAGACGACGGCGACCGTGTTGCGCTTGATCGTGTACTGGAAGGCCTTGTCCTCGTCATCGGCGATCGCCAGGCAGACGCGCGCGACGCCCGGCGTGTAGACCATCGAGAGGTCATCTCGCGTCTTCAGCGAGTGCTTGTTGGACTGTTCGATCTTGCCGCCGACGTGCAGCAGGAAGGTCCGGTCGGTCGTGTCGATCACCTCGGCGCCCTCGACCGCGTCGATCGCCGCGATGATCAGCTCCCAGTGCTGCTGGCCGGTCGCGTCGACGACGATGTCGCGCAGGCTGCCCGCCGCGTCGGTGTCGACCATGTCGACCGCGCCGACGACGCCGCCGGCCTCGCCGATCGCGCTCGTCGCGCGGCCGAGCGCGCCATGGCGGTCGTCGAGCTTCACGCGGATCGTCAGGCGGTACTGCGCGCTGGGGGTGGCGCTCACTTCTCGGGGCTCCTCGGTCGTTGGCGGGAGGGGATGTTAGGGGTATCCGCTCCGCGCGGATACGTAGAGTGAGAGCGGATGGCGGTCAGGAGCACAGCGGAGCCGAGAGCAGGCGGCGCAGCCCGCGCAGGCGCGAAGCCGGCGGGCGGCGAACGACGGCTGTTCCTGATCGACGGCCCGAGCCTCGTCTACCGCGCGTTCTTCGCGCTCCCCGAGTCGATCGCGACCTCTACGGGCATTCCGACCAACGCGATCTTCGGCTTCGCCTCGATGCTCGTCAAGATCGTCACCGACTACGGCGTGCAGCCGACTGTCGTCGCCTGGGACGCCGGGACGTCGGGCCGCAACGAGCTGTACGCGGACTACAAGGCGCAGCGGCGCTCTCGCCCGGACCTGCTCAAGCAGCAGTGGCCCGCGATGGAACCGCTCGTCGAGGCGTTCGGCTACACCAACGTGCGCATCGAGGGCTATGAGGCCGACGACGTGATCGCCTCGCTGTCCGAGCGCGCGCTGCGCGCCGAGCCGCCCGTGCCGGTGATGATCGTCACGGGCGACCGCGACGTCTTCCAGCTGATCGACGACGACGGTCTCGTCAAGGTGATGGCGACCTCGCGAGGCATCACCGACACGAAGATCTACGACCGTCAGGCGGTCGTCGACCGCTACGGCATCGCCCCGAGCCAGATCCCCGACTTCTACGGGCTGAAGGGGGACACCTCAGACAACATCCCCGGCATCCCGGGGATCGGCGACAAGACCGCCAGCGAGCTGCTTCAGTCCTACGGCTCGCTCGAGGAGGTGCTCGCGAACGTCGAGCAGGTGAAAGGGGCCAAGCGCAAACAGAACCTGCTCGAGCACGCCGACGACGCGCGCGTCTCCAAGCAGCTCGCGACCGTTCGCCGGGACCTCGACATCGACCTCGACATCGCGATCGAGGCCGCCCGCGAGCCGGACCGAGGACGCGTGCGGGAAGTCTTCCGCGACTTCGAGCTGCGCGACCCGCTGCGGCGGCTGGAGGAAGCGCTCGGGGATCCCGAGGTGGCGGCGCCGCCGAGCGCTGCCGAGGTGACCTTGACCGCCGCCGTGCGCAAGGGACCGCCCGCCGCGATCGCCAAGCTCGGCGAGCCCGGCAGCGAGCTTTGCGTGGTGGTCGCCGAGACCGAGGCGCCCGAGGGGGAGCTGTTCGCCGAGGGCCCGCCGTGGCGGTTCGCAGCCTGCGCCGGCGGGGAGGTGCTCGTCGGTGACTGCGACGGCCCCGAGGAGGTGGTCGCCGCCTGCGCCGGACGCCCGGTGGTCGCGCACGACGCCAAGGCGCTGCGCACCGTGCCCGAGCAGCTCGCCCACGACACGCTGCTCGGCGCCTACCTGCTCGAGCCGGCCCGGCGCGGCTATCCGTTCGCGGAGCTGTGCGAGGAGCGCGGGCTTGCGAGCGATCTCGAGGACCCTCTGGCCGCACAGGCGGTGATGCTCGGGGCGCTCGCCGACTGGCAGCGCGAGCAGATCGACGAGCGCGGCCTGCGTGCGCTGATGGACGAGATCGAGCTGCCGCTCGTGCCGGTGCTGCGCGAGCTCGAGCTGCTCGGCGTGCGCCTGAACCTGGAGCGCCTCGCCGAGATCACCTCCCGCGTGCGCGAGGAGATCGACGGCCTCGAACGCGAGATCTTCCAGCTGGCGGGCGAGGAGTTCACGATCGGCTCGCCCCAGCAGCTCGGCGAGATCCTCTTCGAGCGCCTCGGGCTGTCGCGCAAGCGCCGCGGGAAGACCGGCTACTCGACAGATGCGCGCGTGCTGCAGGCGATCCGCTCAGAGCACGAGATCGTCGCCAAGATCGAGCGCTGGCGGGAGCTCTCGACGCTGATCAAGACCTACCTCGACGTGCTGCCCGAGCAGGCCGACGCCGAGTCGCGGATCCACACGACGTTCCTGCAGGCCGTCGCTCAGACCGGGCGGCTCTCGAGCACCAACCCGAACATGCAGAACGTCCCGATCCGTACGCCGCTCGGCCGTGAGATCCGTGGCTGCTTCGAGGCCGAGCCGGGCGCCGTGCTGATCTCGGCCGACTACTCGCAGATCGAGCTGAGGGTGCTCGCGCAGGCCGCCGGCGAGGAGGCGCTGATGGAGATCTTCAAGCGCGGCGAGGACGTGCACACCGCCACCGCCTCGGCCGTCTTCAACGTCTCCGCCGAGGAGATCGACCCGGGCATGCGCTCGAAGGCGAAGATGATCAACTACGGGATCGTCTACGGGCTCTCCGACTACGGCCTCGCCGACCGCCTCAACATCCCCCGCGAGGAGGCAAAGGAGTTCATCGACACCTACCTCGAGCGCTTCCCGCAGGTCGCCGCCTTCATGGCCGCGACGATCGAGCGCGCCAAGGAGGAGGGGTTCGTCAAGACGCTGTGGGCACGGCGCCGGCAGATCCCCGAGCTGCGGGCGCGCAACTACCAGGTGCGCACGCTCGGCGAGCGGCTCGCCGTCAACACGGTGATCCAGGGCACCGCCGCCGACATCATCAAGCTCGCGATGGTGCGCACCCATGCCGCGCTTGCCGACTCCGGCCTGAAGACCAAGCTGCTGCTGACGATCCACGACGAGCTGTTGTTCGAAGGACCTCCCGAGGAGGCCGATGCGGCACGCGAGCTGATCGAGCGCGAGATGGTCGCCGTGTGGGAGCCACACGAGCCGCCGATGGCCGTCGAGGCGGGCGTCGGAGCCAACTGGCTGGAGGCGAAGTGAGGCGCTGCGCTGAGAGGGCGCTGCGATGCCGCGGCCGTGGCGGGGGGACACGCGGATGAGCCGGGCTTTGGCTGTGCTCCTGGGCGCCGGGGCGGGCTGTCTCGTCGGAATGCAGGCGCCGATCAACTCGCGGCTCGGCAAGTCGGTCGGCGGCGTGCAGGCGGCGACGTTCTCGTTCCTCGTCGGCTCGGCCGCGCTCGTCGCGATCAGCTTCATCCTGCGCGGCGGGCTGGGCTCGTTGGGGAGCATCGGCAAGGTGCCGTGGTGGGCGCTCGTTGGCGGCCTGCTCGGCGCCGTCTACGTGTTCGTGGCGCTGGAAGCCGTGAGGACGCTCGGCGCCAGCGGCCTGACGGCGGTCGTCATAACGGGGCAGCTCGTGATCTCCGTCGTGATCGACCGTTTCGGCCTGCTCGGTGTCGCCCGCTCGCCGATCACGCTGCAGCGCGTCGTCGGCCTCGTGCTTCTCGCGGCCGGGGTCGCGCTCGTCGTACGCAAGTAGCGCCGAGAGGGCAGGCGAGGCGATGGGGAGCGCCTGTATCAGCCGAGCGCCGTGCGGAAGCCCTCGCGCCAGCTGCGATGGGCCGGAGCCCAGCCCAGCTCGCGCCTGGCCCTCGCGTTCGAGGCGCCCTGCGACATGGTCATCGTGGCCGCGCCGTACTCGCCGGCGGCGAGCCGCGCGACGAAAGTCGGGACGCGCATCGGCCGGGGCGCTCCCACGGCCTCGGCCAGCGCGGGCAGCCATTCCGACACGCGGGCGGGATCGTCATCGACGACGTTGTAGACGGCGCCTGAGCCCGCGGTGAGGGCTGAGACGGTCGCCGCGGCGGCGTCATCGACGTGGATGAAGGACCAGACACCCTGGCCGCGCCCGACGACCGGCATGCGCCGGCGGCGGAGGTCGGCGGCGAACGAGCCGTCGGCGGCGACGCCGCTGCCCGGGCCGTAGAAGTAGCCGTACCGAAGGACGGTGCCGCCGGCCGCCAGCACCGTCCGCTCGAGCGACTTCACCGCGGCGGCCGTGCGGGCAAAGGAGGGGGGCGGCTCGAGCAGCAGCGGGTCGTCCTCGTCGTGGATCGTGCCGGGCGGGCCGGGCTCGTACATGAAGGCGACGCTCTGGGCGATCAGGCGCGCCCCAACTGCGCCCGCGGCGGCGGCGAGGATGCGGGTGCCCTCGTCGCGGAGGCGGTCGTTGAGGGCGAAGTCGCGCTCGATGCGTCGCGGGTCGATGCGCTTCGGCAGGGCGGTCAGCTGGTGGATCACGGCCTCCGCTGCCGCTGCCTCCACGGCGGCCCGCACCGCCTGCTCGTCCAGCGCGTCCGCGACCACCGCGACGGCGCCCGCGGCGCGCAGCCGCTCGGCGCGCTCGCCCGAGCGCGTCATCGCCGTCACGTCGTGGCCGTCTTCGAGCAGCCGCGGCAGCAGGCGGCTGCCGATCACGCCGGTGGCGCCGGCCAGGAAGATCCTCATGCCGCGCTTGGCGCGCCCACGCCTTCCGTGATCGCAGCTGCGGCCGGCGCGAGCTCGTCGTCCACGGAGCTCTCGGGGGCGGCGCACACCATTCCCTCGCTGAACCCGACCGACTCGTAGCCCAAAGCGAGGTTGAAGCGCCCGCGCATGTTCTCCAGGGCGATCACGTTCGTCAGCTCCACCAGCTGGGTGTCGTCCAGGCTGCGCCGCAGGGCCCGCACGAGCTCATCGGGCACGTCCACGGGTGTGCGGCTCATTCCCGCCGCGTAGTCGAGCACGAGTTTGTCGAGCTCGTCGAACAGCGCGCTGTCGCGGTGGCGGGGAAGGGCCAGCAGCTCCTCGTCGGTGAGCCCGGTGCGCCGGGCGATCTGCGAGCCGATGTCGATGCAGTAGGAGCAGGTGCTGATCGTCGCCGCCTTCATCTCGGCAAGCATCTTCAACCGCTCTGGCACGCCGTGCAGCCGAGCAGTGGCTTCCTCGAACGCGCCGTAGCCGATCAGCAGCCTCGGCAGGCGCGCGTACGCCTCGACCGGGCCGAGCATCCCGTCGGGTTCGCTGCCGGCGAGGCGGGCGACCTTGCGACGGCTGAGCCGCAGCAGCAATTTGACGAGCGGTCCGGCGGCGTGCGGGTCGAGGCGATCGATGCGGGTCATGGGGTGCTCCTTTCCGGGGAGTCGAGCGAGGCGGATCGGGCGCGGGCGAGCAGCACGAGCAGCAGCCCGGTGGCGGCGAGCAGCGAGCCGAAGTCGAACCATCCCGTCCAGGCGGGGTGGGAGCTGTCTGCGTCGATGAGGTGGTTGATCGTGTGCAGCGCGAACTGCACGGTCGTGATCGCGAGCACCGGCACGCGCCAGGCGGGACGAGAGATCGCGACGGTGAAGCCGACGCCGAGGGCCGCCTCGAAGGTCGCCGTGTCGCGTATGTAGTGGCTGTTGTAGGCGTCGAAGGGCCCGATGCTCGTGTAGAAGGCGTGCGGGGCAAGGACCATGAAGGCGGCCAGGGCGAGGTGGTAGACGGCGAAGACGACGAGCCCGGCTCGCAGCACCGTGTCGGTCGTGCGCCCCGCCGCTCGAACGGCCGTCAGCCCCGGGGTCTCTGCCGAGATGCTCATCGACTCCACGATATGCTCGCGATGGTCCACTGTAAAGGACCATTTTCGGTGTGAGAACGGGTACCACTTCCAATCCGGAGCTGCTCGTGGAGCTCGACCGGCGCGCGCGGCGTCCGTTGCGCGCCCAACTCGAGGACGGCCTGCGGGAGGCGGTCCGCTCTGGTCGGCTCCGGGCCGGCACGAGGCTTCCGGCAAGCCGCGCGCTCGCCGGCGATCTGGCCGTCTCGCGGCGGATGGTCGTCGATGCGTACGCCCAGCTGCTCGCGGAGGGGTACCTCGTGGCGCGGGCGGGCGCCGGGACGTTCGTGGCCGAGGCCGCCGCGGCGGAGCCGCTGCCGCCGGCCGATCCGCCGCCGAGGGCCCTGGCGTTCGACTTCTTCCCCGGCTATCCCGACCTCGCCACGTTCCCCAGGCGCGCCTGGCTGCGGGCGATCCGCGAGACGCTGCGCGAGGCTCCGGACCAGGCGCTGGGCTACCCCGACCCGCGCGGGGCACCCGAGCTGCGGCGGGCGCTGGCCGGGCACCTGCGCCGTGTGCGCGGCGTCGTCGCCGATCCGGAGGCGGTGATCGTCTGCTCGGGCGTCGCCCAGGGCTTTGCCCTGCTGGGCCGTGCCCTGGCGGGCTCGCGGATCGCGGTCGAGGACCCGAGCCTGCCCGTGCACCGCGAGATCCTTGCCGGCGGCGGCGCCGAGCTGGTTGCGCTGCCGGTCGACGAGCACGGCGCCCGGGTGCAGGAGCTGCGCGCGCTCGCCGGCGCGGGCGAGCCGATCGGAGCCGTGGTCGTGACCCCGGCCCATCAGGCTCCCACCGGCGTCGCCCTGTCCTCATCCAGGCGTGCCGAGCTGCTCGGCTGGGCCCGGGAGACGGGGGCGGTGATCGTCGAGGACGACTACGACGCGGAGTACCGCTACGACCGTCCGCCCCTAGGGGCCCTGCAGGGGCTCGCGCCGGAGCGGGTGCTCTACATGGGCACCGTCAGCAAGACGCTCGGCCCGGCCCTGCGGCTCGGCTGGATGGTCGCCCCGGGGCACATGCGCACCGAGATCCTGCGCCAGAAGATGCTCGCCGACCACGGCAGCCCGACGATCGACCAGCTCGCGCTCGCCCGCATGCTGGAGGGGGGCGCGTACGACAGCCACCTGCGTCAGGCGCGCCGCCGCTACCAGGCCCGGCGGGACGCGCTGGTCGCCGCTGTCGCTGCGCACCTACCGGGCGCGCGTGTGACCGGCGTGGCGGCCGGGCTCGCCGCGATCGTGCGACTCGGCAGGCCGACCGACGCGCTCGGGCTCCTGAACGCCGCGCGCGAGCACGGCGTCGGCGTGTATCCGCTCGGCTACGCCTACATGGAGCCGAGGCCGTGGGACGACGGCCTCGTGCTCGGCTACGCCAACCTGGCCGAGCCGGCGATCGACGAGGGAATCCGGCGGCTCGCCGTGGCGCTTGCCGAGTTGCCGCCGGGGCCGGCTCCGACGTAGGAGGGGGGCGCGATCGCGAGGTACTGGTCGAACGCCCAGGCGGTGAGGCGCCGCGACTCGAACGCGCGGACGAAATGCGTGACAGCCCGGCTCGGCGTGATCTGCCCGATCGCGCGCTGCACGGCCAGCAGCCAGCGGAACTTGCGCTCGTGCGCGCCTGAGAACCCGCCGTAGCCGCGCAGCGCCTGCTCCCGGGTGCGCGCTCCGGAGACGACCGCGCGCAGCTCGCGCCCGCAGGCGATCCCGAAGTACAGAGCCGTGCGAATCCCCTCGGCCGTCAGCGGCAGGCAGTGCCCGGCCGAGTCCCCGGCGAAGAACACGCCGTCCTCGGTCGCGTCGCGCAGCTGATGGGGGATCCAGTTGCCCTGGTAGCCGGTCGCAGCCACCCCCAGCTCGCCGGCCAGTCGCACGGTGGGCTCCTTGACGTGATGGCTCGGCCAGAACGAGCCGACGCCGACGCGCAGCTCGTCGTGGGCGGGAAAGCTCCACGAGTACCCCGCGCGCACGTAACGCGCGTCGATCCACAGCTCCATGTCGCGCCCGGCGCCCGGCGGGTGGACCTCCAGGCCGCGCGAGAGGCGCGCGTTCGGAGGCTGAATCGGCTCGGCGTTGGACAGCACGCGCCGCCAGCCCAGCGCGTCGACGATCAGCGGCGCGCTCAGCTCGCCGCGGTCGGTGGTGACGGTCTGCCCCGTGCGGCCGGTGACGGTCGCGGTCTCGAACTCGGCGTCACCGGAGCGTTCCCACAGCAGTGCGCACAGCTCGCGGTAGTCGAACGTGGAGAACGACCAGGGGAGCGGCCAGCGCGCCGTCCGCCGCGGGGTGTGCACGACCAGCTCGTCGAAGCGCTGGCGTTCGCTCGCGCCGAGGTCCATCGCCGCGAGCCACCCGGTCGGGATCCCGCAGGCCGACGTCTGGCGCTCGCCGATCTCGTATCGATCGAGGACCAGCACGCGCGCGCCGGAGCCCGCCAGCTCGGCCGCCACGGCGAGCCCGGCGAAGCTCGCACCGCAGACGAGCACGTCGCAGTCACGCTGCAAGCGGGTGCGGTCCGCTCCCCGCTTCGTCGCTCGAACAGGCATGTGCCCGGCAATGATACGGCTGCGCTACGCTTCGGCCGGTGCAAACAGTGATGGAGAACCCGCAGGCGCGGGTCGTCGACGGCTCGAACGGGCTGCTGCTTGAAATCGACGGCCAGATCGTCCCGAACTACGACGCCACCTTCCGCGACATCGAGGAGGGCGAGGTAGTCACCGGCCACGTCGTGCGGATCGACAAGGACGAGGTCCTCGTCGACATCGGCTACAAGTCCGAGGGCGTCATCCCGGCCAACGAGCTCTCGATCCGCAAGGCGGTCGATCCGGCCGACGAGGTGCATCTGGGCGAGGAGGTCGATGCGATCGTCATGACCAAGGAGGATCAGGACGGCCGCCTGATCATGTCCAAGAAGCGTGCTCGCTTCGAGAAGGCGTGGCGTCGCATCGAAACGGCCGCCGAGTCGGGCGAGCCGGTCGAGGGCACGGTCATCGAGGTCGTCAAGGGCGGCCTGATCATCGACCTCGGCGTGCGTGGCTTCCTGCCGGCGTCGCTGGTCGACATCCGCCGCGTGCCGAACCTCGACGAGTACATGGGCACCAAGATCGAGACGAAGGTCATCGAGCTGAACCGCTCGCGCAACAACGTCGTGCTGTCGCGCCGGGCCGTCCTCGAGGAGGAGCGCAAGGAGGTCCGTCAGCAGATCCTCGACCGTCTCCAGCCGGGCCTCGTCGTCGAAGGGCAGATCTCGAACATCGTCGACTTCGGCGCGTTCGTCGACCTCGACGGGATCGACGGCCTGATCCACATCTCCGAGCTTTCCTGGTCGCACGTCAACCACCCGAGCGAGATCCTCGCTATCGGTGACACGGTCAAGGTCAAGGTGCTCGACATCGACCGCGACCGCCAGCGCATCTCGCTGGGCCTCAAGCAGACCCAGGAGGACCCGTGGCAGCGCGTCGTCGACACCTACAACGTCGGTGACGAGCTCGAGGGCACGGTCACGAAGGTCGTGACGTTCGGCGCCTTCGTGGAGATCCTCGACGGCGTCGAGGGGCTCGTCCACATCTCCGAGCTTGCGCCGCACCACGTCGAGAACCCGCGCGAGATCGTCGCGCCGGGCGACGACGTGAAGGTCAAGATCCTCGAGATCGACTCCGAGCGCCGGCGCCTGTCGCTGAGCGTCAAGCGCGTCGAGGGCCAGGTGCTCGAGCCGAAGGTCCTGCCGCCGGAGGAGAGCTCCGGCGAGCAGCCCGAGGGGGGCGCCGGCGACCTCGACGACCTGCCCGAGCTCGGGCTCAGCGAGGAGGTCTTCGCCGAGCCCGCCGGGGCTGCGCCGGCGGAGTCCGCGGAACT
>JAOPZS010000110.1 GCA_025963965.1 Solirubrobacterales bacterium | reverse complement strand
CTCGCCGACGGTCGCGATCGGCCGTCCGACGGGCAGCGTCTCGCCCTCGGCGGCGATCAACGTCACGGTGCCGGCGACATCGGACTCGTAGACCATCGTCGCCTTGTCGGTCTCGATCTCGACCAGCTCCTCGCCGCGCGCTACCGTCTCGCCGTCTGACTTCAACCAGCGCAGGATCGTCCCCTCCTCCATCGTGTCCGACAGGCGCGGCATCACGATCTCGCTCACCGCGCGGCTCCCGTCGGCACGCTCCGGCCGAATGTCGTCAGCGCCGCCGCCACGACCTGGGGCTCGTGCGGGTAGGCGATGTCCTCGAGCGGCTTGGAGTACGGCATCGGCACATCGGCGCCGGTGACGCGCTGCACCGGCGCGTCGAGATCGTCGAAGGCCTGTTCGCCGATGAGCGCGGCGAGGTTCGCGCCGACGCCGCCATGCGGCCAGCCCTCCTCGACGATCACGCAGCGATTGGTCCGCCGCACCGATGCGAGGATCGTGTCGAGGTCGAGCGGGCGCAGCGTGCGCGGGTCGATCACCTCGGCCTCGATGCCGTGCTCGGCCGACAACGTCGCGGCGGCCCGCTCGGCGGTCTGTGCCATCCGGGAGATGCCCACGATCGTCACGTCGGAGCCCTCGCGCGCGATCCGCGCGACGCCGAACCGGACGAGCTCGTCCTCTCCGTCGGGGACCTCGCCGCGCACCCCGTAGAGTGACTCGTGCTCGATGAAGATCACCGGGTTCTCGTCGCGGATCGCCGTCTTCAGCATCCCCTTCGCGTCGGCCGGCGTGGAGGGCACGGCGACGAGCAGCCCGGGGACCTGCAGGAACATCGCCTCGAGGCAGTGCGAGTGCGTCGGGCCGAGCTGGTGGCCGGCGCCCTGCGGCATCCGCACGACGAGTGGCACGCGTGCCTGGCCGCCGAACATGTAGTGGATGTGAGCGGCATGGTTGACGATCTGATCGAAGGCGAGCAACGCGAAGTTGATCGTCATCAGCTCGACGACAGGCCGCAGCCCCGTCATCGCCGCGCCGACGCCGACGCCGACGATCGTGTTCTCGGAGATCGGCGTATCGCGCACGCGCTTCTCTCCGAACTCGTCGAGCAGTCCCTCGGTGACCTTGAACGCGCCCCCGAACACGCCGATGTCCTCACCCATCAGCACGACGCGCTCGTCGCGTCGGAGCTCCTCGCGCAGCGCCGCGCCGAGCGCCTCGCGATAGCGCATCTCGGCCATCAGCCGGCTGCTCCGGAGGGCTCCCCGCCGTCCTCGCCGGCGGCCAGCGCGCTCGTCAGCTGTTGGGAGATCTCGTCGTTGGCGGCGTGCGTCGGGTCCTCGCCCTCGGCGCCGGCCGATCGCTCCTCGGTCGTCTCCACCGAGTACCAGCCACGTGAGCTCTCGCCGAGTACGTAGACGTCGTCGTACAACGACCCGGCGTCGGGGAACGGCGAGCCCTCCGCGAACGTCACGGCAGCGTCGATGCGCGCCATCGCCGCGGCATCGATCTCCGCAAGTGAGGACTCGTCGACGACGCCCGCGTCGAGGAGCACCTTGCCGAACGACGGGACCGGGTCGCGCTCGCGCCAGGCGGCGACCTCGTCCTTGCTGCGGTAGCTCTCGGGATCGGCCATCGAGTGGCCGCGGAAGCGGTACGTGATCGCCTCGATCAGCACGGGGCGGCGCTCGGCCCGCACCTGCTCGACGGCCGCGGATACGACGGCGTGCGTGTCGAGCACGTCCATGCCGTCGCAGCGCATCCCGGGCACGCCGAGGCTCTCGCCCTTGCGGCGCAGGTCGGTGACAGCCGAGTGCCGGCTCAGCGACGTGCCCATGCCGAACTGGTTGTTGGTGACCATGAAGACGACCGGAAGCCGCCACAGCGCGGCCAGGTTCAGCGTCTCGCCGAACGTCCCCTGGTTGGAGGCGCCGTCGCCGAACGTGCACAGGGTGACCTCGTCGCGACCGGAGTAGTCGCTGGCCAGCGCGATCCCCGCGGCGATCGGCAGGTTGCCGCCCACGATCCCGTAGCCGCCCATGAACCGTCGCGAGGCGTCGAAGATGTGCATCGAGCCGCCACGGCCGTGGCAGCAGCCGTCGACGCGGCCGAACAGCTCGGCCATCACGTTCTCCGGAGGGGTGCCGCGGACCAGGGCGTGTCCGTGCGAGCGGTACGTGGAGATCAGGTAGTCCTCCTCGCGCAGTGCCCGCGCGCTGCCGACGATCGTCGCCTCCTCGCCGATCGAGAGATGCAGGAAGCCACCGATCTTGGCCCGTGCGTACATCTCGCCCGCGCGCTCCTCGAAGCGGCGGATCAGCGTCATCGTCTCGAGCCACTCGCGCGCCTGATCCGGAGGGGGAAGGGAACGCTGGGGCGAGTCGGTCATCAGGACTCCACGGTAGCCCAGCGCGAGCGGAACTCCTCGGCCTCCATGCTGTTGAGCTCTGCGCGCATCGCCCGCGCCTGGCGCGTGGCGGCGTGCGGCGGGAGGTCCCAGAAGAGGATCGCTTCGCCGCTGTCGATCTCGACTACCTCGATGTGATCGACCCGCTCGGGGTCGGCGAGCAGCGCCGGCGCACGTCCGCCGCGCGTCACGATCAGCCGGTAGGCGTCCTTCGCCCTCATCGCGGTCCGTGGGTCGAGATCGCCAGCTCCGCGTCACCGGGCGGCGCTTCCCTCAGCACGCTCGCGGCCTCTGCGAGCGTGCGCTCGCCGTGGAACACGCGGCCCGCCGCGAGCACCGCCGGCACATCCGTGACCCCCGCCTCTCTCGCGGAGGCGGTCGCCCTGGCGAGCTGCTCGGCGGTCGAGCGCAGGGCGGCTCCACGCAGCACGGCCGCCGGGTGCATCTCGCAGGCGGCCGCTGCGATCACGACCGAGTCCTCGTCCTCGAGCGAGCGCCCGCCGGCGAAGGCCTGGCGGAAGGCCGCCTGGGCGAACGGCACTGCGCGGCCGATCGATTTCGCGTAGGTCGCGACGCGCATCGCCAGCGAGCTGTCGAACGGGAACGGCTCAGGCCAGCGCAGCGGCTGCAGTCCGAGCTCGGCGGCGCGGCGTGCGACATCCTCGCGCAGCGCGTCGAGCTCACGCTCGCAGCGGAACGCATCGATCGATCCGGCCCCGCTCAGGCCGGCGGCTGAGATCGGAGTCCAGACGACCGGCTCGGGAGCGCCGGCGAAGGCCTGAAGGGCCTGCTCCGCTGCGAGATAGGCCAGCGGGCTGGCGAGGTCGAAGTAGAAGGCCGCGGCCGTGGTGGGCACAGTGCCCGCAGCGCCTCAGCCGTGGATCAGCCAGCCGTCGGCGGCCCGGCCGGCCTCCATCACCGCCTCCGACAGGGTCGGGTGACCGTGGATGATCCTGGCGAGATCCGGGAAGCCCCCCTCGAGCGCCCGGATGTTGACCAGCTCCTGAATCAGCTCGGTGGCGCGCGCGCCGACGATGTGACCGCCGAGCAGCTCGCCGTACTTCGACTCGCCGACGACCTTGACCAGGCCGGTGCGGTCGCCGTACACGGTGCCGCCGCCGACCGCCCCGTAGGGCACCTTGCCGACCACGACGTCATAGCCCTGCTCGGCGGCCTGCGCCTCGGTCAGCCCGAAGGAGCCGACGTTCGGCGTGCAGAACGTTGCCCGCGGGATGTCGATGTAGGCGATCGGGTGCGTCTGCAGGCCGGCGCTGTCCTCGACCGCGATGATGCCCTCGTCGGAGGCCTTGTGGGCCAGCGCCGGACCATGAACGAGGTCGCCGATCGCGTAAACGCCGGGTCGCGACGTTCGCATCGCCCCGTCGACGCGGACGAGCCCTCGCTCCAGTTCGATGGCCGCCTCCGTCAGGCCGAGCCCCTCGACGTCCGCGGCGCGGCCGGCGCAGATCACGAGGTAGTCGACCTCCTCGCGCTGCTCGCCCAGCGCGAACGAGACGGTGCGCTCGCCGGCTTGCACGTCGGCGACCGGGGTTCCCGTGTGGACGGCGATGCCCTGCCGCTTCAGCCCACGCTCGACGAGCCTGGAGATGTCGGCGTCCTCGCTGGGCAGCAGACGGTCGAGCGCCTCGACGAGGATCACCTCGCTGCCGAGCCGGGCGAAGCCGGATGCGATCTCGGCGCCGGAGGCGCCGGCCCCGACGACGGCCAGGCGGGCGGGAAGCTCCTGCAGCGCCCATGCCTCCTCGGTGCCGATGATCCTGCCGCCGAGTTGGACTCCGGGAATCGCGCGCGGGACCGAGCCGGTCGCGAGGATCACGCTGCCGGCGCCGACCGACTGCTCGCCGACCCGCACGTCGCCCTCGGCCGTCAGCGCCGCGTCGCCCTCGATCAGGTCGATGCCGTTCTTCTTGAACAGCCCGCTCACGCCGGAGGTCAGCGTGTGCACGACCTTCTCGCGGCGGGCCTGAATGGCGGCGTAGTCGACCTCCACGGAGGAGACGTTCAGCCCGTAGTCGCCCGACTCGCGGATCTCAGTCAGGAGATCGGCCGAGCGCAGCACCGCCTTGGCGGGTATGCACGCGTAGTTCAGGCAGCGCCCGCCGACCTTGTCGCGCTCGACGACGGCCGTCTTCCTGCCCAGCTGCGCGGCCCGGATCGCGGCGACGTAGCCGCCCGGGCCGGAGCCGATCACGATCGTGTCGTAGGAGCTCTCGGGCATTGCGCGGTGAGCCTATCGAAGCTCCGTCGCCGCTCCGGGGCTCGCAGGGCCGCTGCGCGGCCGTGCGAGCGAGCGCACCGTCGACCGCGCTCACCGTCCTCGGCCAACAGCCATCGAGGGGTCAGCCGAGGTCGCGTTCGCCGGCCTGGAGGCGGCCCATCACGCGGATCAGCTTCCAGAACAGCCAGCCGCCGAGCCCGATCGTGGCGGCACAGACGAGCGCGGCCACCACGGTCGAGGCGACCACGAGCGCCAGCGAGGTGACGATGATCTGGAAGGCGAGCAGAGCCTCGAAGGACAGCACCGCCCAGTATCGGCGCCGGTACATGCCCTGCGCGAGCAGCGCCAGCACGAGGGCGATCGTCGCCGCCCCGGGGAGCGAGCCGCCATGGCGCGCGAGGTCGTGCACGGTCGCCGCGCCGATCAGCACTGCGGCGGCGAGGACGGCGCACACGCCGATCGCGACGAGCAGGGCGGGCGGACGCTCATCCGGGCCGAGCGGCCTCAGCGCGAGGCGCGCGAGCTGCTCCTGCTCGCCTCGGGGAACCCGTCCGGCCTGCTCCTCGCGCGCCGTCCCGGGCGCCTCGCGCTGGTCGCGGTCGGAGGCGGTCGGGGTCATCGCGCGGGCCCGCTGCCGAGCAGCCCGCGCAGCTCCCGCGCGGCGGCCTCCGGGTCGGCGGCCTCGGCGATCGCTCGCAGCACGACGATCCGCTCGGCGCCGGCGGCGGTGACGTCGGCGACGTTCGAGGTGTCGAGGCCGCCGATCGCGAAGAACGGCACGGGTGCGTTCGCCGCGGCGTAGCGGACGAGCTCCGGGCCGACCGCCGCTCGCCCCTCCTTGGTCGGTGTCTCGTGCACCGGTCCGACGCCGATGTAGTCGACGAGCGCCGGGTCGACGGCGTCGATCTCGGCGGGCGCATGGGTGGAGAGCCCGACCAGCATCTCCGGGCCGACCAGCTCCCGGACCTGCTCGACGGGCATGTCGTCCTGGCCGACGTGGACCCCGTCCGCGCCGGCGTCGACGGCCACCTGTGGCCGGTCGTTGACGATCAGCAGCGCGCCGATCCGCTCGCACAGCGCGCGCGTCGCGTTGGCGACGGCCGTCAGCTCGTCGTCGGACAGGCGCTTCTCGCGCAGCTGGAAGACGTCCACGCCGCCGGTGACGGCCGCGCGGAGCAGCTCCGGCAGCCGTCCCGGCTCGGGCGGATCGCCCGGAACGCCGCAGACGAGATACAGCCGTGAGGCGCGAAGGCGCTCGCGCCGATCCTCACCAGGTCCGCTGACCGACATCGACGCCAGTCTCGCAGGAGGCTCGATGCGGCCGGGACTAGCATCACCTGCATGGCCGATTCGAAGCCAACCGACCTGCTCGTCGTCGGCGGCGGTGTGATCGGGCTGAGCGTCGCCTGGCAGGCCGCGCAGGCCGGGATGAGCGTCACTGTGCTCGAGCGGGATGTCGCCGGCGAGGGGACGTCGCGGGTCGCGGCCGGCATGCTCGCGCCCGTCGCCGAGGTCGAGTTCGGGGCGGCTGGACGCCGGCTGCTCGACCTCGGGCTGCACTCCGCTGCGCTGTGGCCCGCCTTCGCCGAGGAGCTGGCCGAGCGTTCAGGGATGGATGTGGGCCTGCGCCGTACGGGCACGCTGCTGCTCGCCGCCGACGCCGACGAGGCGGCCGAGCTGGAGCGTCAGCTCGAGTTCCGCCGCTCCCTGGGCCTTGACGTCCGGCGCCTCGCGCCGAGCGCGGCGCGCGAGCTCGAGCCGGCACTGGCCCCGGCGCTGCGCATGGCGCTCGAGGTTCCCGACGACCACGCCGTCGACCCGCGGCTGGTGCTCGCGGCGCTGCGGCGCGCGTGCGAGGCCGACGGCGTCGCGCTGCGCGAGCACGAGCCCGTGCTGAGCGTCGAGCTCGATGCCCGTGAAGGGGAAGCCGCTGCGCACGCGGGCGCCGGGCGAGTCACCGGCGTCGCTCTCGCGAGCGGAGAGCACCTCGGCGCCGGGGCGGTGGTGCTCGCGGCCGGTCCTTGGAGCGGTGGTATCGAGGGCCTGCCGGCGCGCGCGCGGGTTCCGGTCCGGCCGGTCAAGGGCCAGATCCTGCTCCTGCGGGACCCCGAGGGGCCGGGGCTGCTCGATCGCGTCCTGCGCTACACCGGCGGCTACGTGGTGCCGCGCGGCGACGGACGCTACGTGCTCGGAGCCACGGTCGAGGAGCGCGGCTTCGAGCTGGGCGCGACGGCCGGAGGCGTGTACGAGCTGCTGCGGGACGCGCACGAGCTTCTCC
Organism: Solirubrobacterales bacterium; assembly: GCA_025963965.1. Classification (GTDB taxonomy): domain Bacteria; phylum Actinomycetota; class Thermoleophilia; order Solirubrobacterales; family Solirubrobacteraceae; genus Palsa-744. The sequence goes on along the minus strand of JAOPZS010000110.1, from coordinate 6,574 downwards.
CCGGGATCGCAGAGCTCGAGATCGAGGAGCTCTCGACCGGCCTGCGGCCCGGCACCCCCGACAACCTGCCGGCGATCGGTCGTGGCGCCTTCGAGGGGCTGCTGTGGGCGACCGGTCACCATCGCAACGGGATCCTGCTCGCCCCGCTCACGGCAAGGCTGATCGTCTCGCTGCTCGATGCACCGGGGGTGCCTGTCGCTCGGGAGGGCCGCGACCCGGCCGGGCGCGTGCCGGACATGACCGCCGGTTCGCACTCCGATGAGGCGCTGCTGGCCGCGTGTGACCCGGCGCGCCTGACCACCACGCTCGAGCCGGCGGGGGCGGCGGCGCTGTGACGATCCTGCTCAACGGACGCACCTGCGAGCTGCCCGCCCCGGGCACGCCGGCTGGGGCGCTCGCCGAGCTCGGCCTCGATCCGGGCGCGCGCGGCGTTGCCGTGGCCGTCGACGGCGAGGTCGTGCCGCGGGCGGAATGGGAATCGCTGGCGCTGTCGGAGGGCGCGCGCGTCGAGGTGCTGACGGCGATGCAAGGGGGATGATCTGAGCATGGCCGACATTCCCGCGACGGCGGCGTCTCGCGCCGCGATCGAGGATCCTCTGCGGATCGCCGGGCGCGAGCTGCGCTCGCGCCTGCTGCTCGGCACCGGCGGCTTCCCCTCACTCGAGCTGCTCGCAGAGGCGATCGCGCTGAGCGGCAGCGAGCTCGTGACCGTGGCGCTGCGCCGCGTACAGGCGGGCGGCCCGGGCGGGCTGATCGACGTGCTGGACGCGGCAGGCGTGCAGCTGCTTCCGAACACTGCCGGCTGCCACACCGCGCGAGATGCCGTGCTGACCGCACGGCTCTCGCGCGAGGCGTTTCAGACAGACTGGATCAAGCTCGAGGTGATCGGCGATGAGGACACGCTGCTGCCCGACGCGCCGGAGCTGCTGCGGGCGGCCGAGGAGCTCGTCGGCGACGGCTTCGTCGTGCTCCCGTACACCACAGACGACCCGGTGCTCGCACGCCGGCTGGCCGATGTCGGGTGTGCGGCCGTGATGCCGCTCGGCTCGCCGATCGGCAGCGGCATGGGGATCCGAAACACGTACAACATCTCACTGATACGGGAGGCGGTCGACGTGCCGGTGGTGCTCGACGCTGGGATCGGCACGGCCTCCGATGCCGCCCTGGCGATGGAGCTCGGCTGCGACGCGGTGATGGCCGCGTCGGCGATCTCTCGCGCGCAGGACCCGGCGGCGATGGCGCTGGCGATGCGGCGGGCGGTGGAGGCCGGTCGACTCGCGCGCGGCGCCGGGCGCATCCCGCGCCGGCGCTACGCGACCGCGTCCACCAGCGACGAGGGCCTCGCAGAGCTCACCTGAGGACTTCGATCGACCCGTTCATCGTCGCCGGGTGGATCGTGCAGAGGTAGTGGATCGTTCCCGGGCGGGTCAGCTTCACCGCGAAGCCCTGGCCCTGGCCGAAGTCCTTGGAGGCGAAGCGCTGCGGGCCGGAGTGGCTCGTGACGTTGTGTTCGACCGCGTCGAAGTTGCTCCAGTGGATCGTCGTCCCCGCCTTCACCCGCAGCGTGCCCGGGCTGATCGTGATGTTGCGGTAGGAAACCTGCACGGTGCCGCTGCGCACGGGGTCCGACGGGGAGGGCACGGCGAACCTCGGAGTGCCCGTGACCTTCAGGCTGCTGCCGCCCGCCGTCGCGCCGGCGCCGGTGCTCGCCGCCGGCGCGCCTGCCCCGCTGCCCGGCGTCCCTTGCCCGGCGCCGGATCCGCAGCCGGCGAGGAGGCACCCGCCGAGCGCGGCCGCGGCCGCGAGCGCGCGCGATCTCATCGTTCTCCCGGTCATCGGCCTGGACGATCTCACATCCCGGGAGGGCCTCGCGGAGGGCCTAGACTGGCCGCTTCCATGTCCGCTCGCCATTTCCTCACAGGTGCAGAGCTCTCCGCCGCTGAGCTGCAGGGACTGCTGGCGCGGGCGCAGGAGCTCTCCGAGGCGCCGCTTGCGAGCCGCGCGCTCGAGGGGCTCAGCGTCGCGCTGGTCTTCCAAAAGCCCTCGACGCGGACGCGCGTGTCCTTCGAGGTGGGCGTGCACGAGCTCGGTGGGCATCCGGTCGTGCTGCGCGCCGATGAGCTGCAGCTCTCGCGTGGGGAGGCGCTGCGCGACACGGCGCTCGTGCTCTCGCGGCACGTCGCGGCGGTCGGCGTCCGCACGGGCCCCGACGAGCTGCTCGAGGAGCTCGCGCGCTACAGCTCCGTGCCGGTCGTCAACATGCTCACGGCCCGCCACCATCCCTGCCAGGCGCTCGCCGACCTGCTGACCCTGCGCCAGGCGCGCGGCGAGCTCGAGGGGGTGCGCCTCGCATACGTCGGCGACGGCAACAACGTCGCGCGCTCGCTGGCGATCCTCGGCTCTCTGGCCGGCATGCACGTCGCGATCGCATCCCCGGAGGGCTATGAGCTCGAGCACGATCTGGCGCCGCCGCCCGGCGCCGGCGGCTCGATCAGCCTGCACCGCGACCCGGCCGAGGCCGTAGCCGGTGCCGCGGCGGTCTACACCGACGTCTGGGTGAGCATGGGAGATGAGGACACTGCCGAGGCGCGGCGGCGCGACCTGGCCGCCTACCGCCTCGACGATGCGTTGCTCGACGCGGCGGCGCCCGGGGCCTTCGCGATGCACGACCTGCCGGCCCATCCCGGCGAGGAGATCACCTCCGAGGTGCTCTACGGAGATCGCCAGCGCATCTGGGATCAGGCCGAGAACCGGCGGCACGCGCAGAAGGCGCTGCTCGAGCTGCTGGTAGGTGCGCGATGAACGCGGCTCCGCCGCAGGCGAGGCCTCAGCGCGGCGACGAGCTGGAGCTGCAGATCGACTCGCTGGCGTTCGGCGGGGAGGGCGTGGCGCGACTCGGCGAGAGCGGCTATGTCGTGTTCGTCGCCGGCGCGATCCCGGGCGACCGCGTCCGGGCGGTCGTGCACAAGCGCAAGCGCAGCTACGCCCACGCGCGCACGCTCGAGGTGCTCTCGCCGAGTCCCGAGCGGATCGCGCCACTCGCGCAGCACCCCGGGGTCGCATGGCAGGTGATCCCCTACGAGCGCCAGCTCGAGATCAAGCACGCGCAGGTCCGAGAGGCGCTGGAGCGGATCGGCCACCTCGAGGGCTTCGAGCTCGAGGAGATCGTCCCGGCCGTGGAGCAGTGGCGCTACCGCAACAAGCTCGAGTACTCCTTCGGCAACACCGACGGCGGTGAGCTGGTCTGCGGCTTTCACGCTCCAGCCGGAGGGAACGCGGTCCTCGCGATGGACGACTGCCTGCTGGCCTCCGAGCTCGGCAACCGAGCACGCGAGATCGCCGCCGGCTGGTGCCGCGCGCAGCGCCTGACGGCCTGGGAGCGAGGAGGCGGCGGTCCGGCGCGCACGCGCGAGCAACGGATCGGGCCGGCTTCCGACGGCCGGGTCCGGCTGCGCAACCTCGTCGTCCGCGAGGGGCGCCGCACGGGTCGTCTACAGGTCCGGATCGTCACCACCGACGGTGAGCTCGACGCCGGCGGACTCGCGGCAGCGCTCGCGAAGGGTCTCGGCGAGAGCCTCGACGGGGTGCTGTGGACGCGCTCGGATCGTCCTGCCGAGACGACTCAGGGCGGGGAGACCGAGCTCGTGTGGGGCGAGGGCGAGCTGCCCGAGCGGCTGGGCGAGCTCGACCTTCGGATCTCCGCGGAAGCCTTCTTCCAGACGAACACGGAGATGGCCGAGGTGCTCTACGGGATCGCCGCCGACTACGCGGCGCTCGAGGGGTGGGAGCGCGTCTATGACCTCTACTGCGGGATCGGCTCGATCGCCTTGACGCTCGCGCCTCGCGCCGGCGAGCTGTGGGGGATCGAGCTTGTCGAGCAGGCCGTCGCCGACGCGATCGCCGGTGCGCGCCGCAACGAGATCGAGAAGGTCCGCTTCTTCGCCGGCGACACGCGCCTGGCCTTGCCGGAGCTGCTCGAGCGTGCCGGGCGTCCGGACGTGGTCGTCGTCGACCCGCCGCGGGCGGGCCTCTCCAAGAAGGTCGTGCACCGCATCATCGAAGCCTCGCCGCGCCGCATCGTCTACGTCTCCTGCAACCCGACGACGCTCGCACCGAACGCCGCCGAACTCGTCGAGGCGGGATGGCGCCTCGCGCGCGTGAGGCCGGTCGACATGTTTCCGCAGACGCATCACATCGAGTGCGTCGCGCTGTTCGAGCGAAGCTGACGCGAGGGACCGCCGGGGGCAGCTCGCGCCCTGGCGGGCCGGGGTCCCGATCAGGGACCGGTGTGAAACTCAGCCCAGGCGAGTTTCCCGTCCGCTGAGGGCTCGATGCCCCACTGCGCCGCCGACGCGTCGATCAGTCCGAGGCCGTGAGGCAGCCGCACCTGACGCGCGGCCGGCCCGCCTTCCTCGGGCGCGAAGTCCCGGACCTCGATTCGCAGCGTCTCGCCGGAGCGCAGCACCGTCAAGGCGAAGCCGGTGCCGGCATGCCGGACGGCGTTGCTGGCTAGCTCGCCCACCGTCAGAGCGGCGCCGAACATCAGGCTCTCCGAGTGACCTTCGGCCCTCAGGGCCGCTTCGACCAGCCGGCGAGCCCTCGCCGGTGAGCTCACGTCGTGGTCGAACTCGGCGCGGATCAGGCCGGGCGCCGCAGGCGCGTCGCCGGCGGGAGCGAGCACCGCGGAGTGAAGCGAGCACACCTGCTCGAGCGCGTCACGCTGATTGTGCCCGTCGACGGAAAGCGTGCTGTACGCGCACAGGAGCCTGAAGGAGAGATCCTCGGCCAAGCCGTTCCACATCGTCTCGAGCTCGATCGCCGCGCCGCAGTTGCCGGCATCCCACAACAGCGAGACCATCTCGCCGTAGGCGCACAGCTCGAAGCCTTCGGCGGCGAGCGCTCTCAACAGGTCGCCGACAACCCGCTCGAACGCGTCCGGGTCGAGCTCGCCATCGACCGTCAGCGCGGCAAGCGTGTCTGCGGCGTCGAGCAGGTGCAGGCGCCCCTCGTGGAGAGCCGCCGGGACGTTCACGCCGCTCGCGCGCACGTGCTGCAGCGAGGCCGCCGTGTGCTCGGGCGTAGCGATGACCACCGTCGCCGCACCCCGGGAAAGCCCTTCGGCGAGGTACTCGGCGAGCTTCGCGGTGAGCTCGGACTCGCGCTCGTAGAACAGAACGGCGTGCTCGGCGCACGGCCCCGTCCCGGCCTCCTCGAGCGGGGATGCGATCGCCATGCCTCTGATGCTACCCCGCCCGAGGACGTATCACGCCAGTGCGAGGGACCCACCATCTAGGCTTGCGCGATGCGCGCCGCCACGATCCGCGACCAGGAGATCCTCGTCGAGGAGCATCCCGATCCTGTGCCGGGTGCCGGACAGGTGCTCGTGCGGGTGCGAGCAGCCGGCCTCAACGGCGCCGACATGATGCAGCGCCGCGGCCTCTACCCGGCGCCGCCCGGCTCGCCGCAGGACATTCCGGGCATGGAGCTGGCCGGTGAGGTCGCCGCGACCGGCCCCGGGGTGGAACGCTTCAGCGAGGGCGACCGGGTGATGGCGATTGTCGGCGGCGGCGCACAGGCCGAGCTCGCGGTCGTGCACGAGCGGGTGCTGATGCCGGTTCCGGAGGGCCTCGACTGGGCGGAGGCGGGGGGGCTGCCGGAGGTCTTCACGACGGCCCACGACGCGCTGTTCGCGCAGGCCGGCCTGCGTCCCGGCGAGCACCTGCTCGTCCACGGCGGCGCCGGCGGGGTCGGCACGGCCGCGATCCAGCTGGCACGCACGGCCGGCGCCCGGGTCACCGCGACGGTGCGCAGCGAGGAGCTGCGCGAGCAGGTGGCCGAGCTTGGAGCGGTGGCCGTCGAGTGCGAGGACTATGCCGGGCGCGGCCCGTTCGACGTGATCCTTGAGCTCGTCGGCGGCCCGAACATGCCGGAGAACCTTCAGGCGCTTGCGACGGGCGGCCGGATCGCCGTGATCGGCGTCGGCGCCGGCGCCAAGACTGAGCTGAACCTGCTCGCCCTGATGGGCAAGCGCGCGCGGATCTGCGGCTCGACGCTGCGCGCCCGTCCGCTGGAGGAGAAAGCGCTGACGGCACGGCACGTCGAACACGAGGTGCTGCCGCTGTTCGAGCGCGGAATGCTGCGCGTCCCTGTGGCCGGTGAGTTCCCGCTCGATCGTGCCGCGGAGGCCTACGAGGCGTTCGCCGCCGGCGGCAAGCTCGGCAAGCTCGTGATCACGCCGTAGGCATCAGCGAAACTCAGACTGCTGGAATCTGTTCCATCAGGCATGAGAGGGGGAATGACTGCGGCGCTCGCGACCGCTGTTGCAGCACTCGGGGCTGCATTCGGGGTGGCGGCAGCCCACGCCGCGGCGCCACCGATCGCGTTTGTGACGGCCGCCACGCCTCTTTCCGGCGGCGGGGGCTGGCTCGTCTGGAGCGCGCAGACGCGTGGCGGCTGGGCACTGATGGCCTACCACGACGGCCGGGTGGCGCAGCTGCCCGTGGCGCTCCGAGAGCAGCCCTTCGATGCGGGGGTGGGCTCGGATGCCGGCGGAGCCCCGGTGGTCACGTTCTCC
>JAOPZS010000107.1 GCA_025963965.1 Solirubrobacterales bacterium | reverse complement strand
CGGTATGCGAGCTGTGCGGTGGCGCCGAGCGCGGTCATCGGGTGCTCTTCAGGCGGAGCAGCGACGCCGGAGATGCAATTGGAAGCGGCGCCGTTTTCCCGTCGGGCAGCACGGCCAGCGCAAAGTGATCGCGCAGCTGCGCTTCGTTGAAGTCCGCGGCAGCGTGCTGCACGCCGGCGGCGTCCGCTCCGGTGACGACCCATACAGGCGCTTCTTCGCCGGTGCGGGTCGCGGCGATCAATCCCGCGCCCGACGCGTTCATTGGCGCGCCGGCCCCGTCGGCGGTCAGGGTCGTGAAGGTCTTGCCGTCCGGCCCGAAGGTCGCGTACACGCCGCTCGCGCGCGGCCCGCGCTCGATCTGCGCGACGCCGCGGTCGGCGCGGAGCGCCGGCCAGGTGCCGACCAGCACGCGCAGGATCGCGGGGCCGCCGCCGGAGCCGAACCCGCCGAGGGCGGCCGGAACGCCGTCGGCCTGCAGCCGGTGCGCGACCGTCTCACACGCCTTGCCCGCGTCCCTCGAGCACTCGACCCGCACGGGCAGGCGCTTGCCTTCGAGGCCGTTGAGGAACGGCTCCGGGTATGAGCCGACCACCGCGGCCGAGGCGCCCGTCTGGCTCCAGTCGTGGCGGTCCCACCAGATGTGGTCCCCCGGGTGCACGTTCGTCGCGGCGGCGCCCTTGCTCGCTTCGACGCCGTTGACGTAATAGAACCAGTCGACCGGGCGGTCGCCCTCATGGCCTGCGAGACCGTCGATGCTCTGGACGAAGCCACCGCCGAAGCGGGTGCTGACGGAGTAGTTGCGCAGCAGCAGGCTCATCACCGTCTCCTGGCCGTTGATCTGCGGCTGCGAGGCGTCGTGCAGCACGCGCGCGCCGAATTCCCGCGTCACGAGCAGCCGCACGCCCTTCGGAGCCCGGCCGGCACCAAGGCCGCAGCCGGCGAGCGTGAGCAGGCAGAAGAGCGCCAGGAAATATGCGGGGAGAGCCCTCACCGCACCTGGACGACGTCCGGGAAGGAGGGCACAGAGCCGGGGCGCGATGCACGCACCCCCAGCGGGCCCGGCTTGGACGGAGCCCGCAGCGTCGCGGTGCCGGCGCTTCCGGTGACCGCCGCGCTGGCTCCGATCCAGACGCGGGCGCCCGGCATCGACCTGGCGTGACCGGCGTTGTCATAGCCGACCACCGAGACGCTCATCGCACTCCCGCGCGCGACGCTGGCAGGAGCTCTGACTTCGAGCGTCCGCTGGCAGCCCCCGCCGAAGGACTGGCACCAGAACCACAGCACCCTGGCGCCGTTTGCGAGCAGCCGCCCGTTGCCCTGTGGCCCGCTCGTATCGCCGGCGCCGGTCGTCCCTGAGCGGTTGTCAACCTTGTACTCCCAGCCGTTCTGGCCGTGGTTGGTCTCACCGTCGAGCGAGTAGACGAACAGCTGCCCGGAGTTGCGCGGCGAGGATGTGCAGTGACCGTAGTCGCGGATCGAGAACGGCGGCCCGCCGACGCGCCGCAGGTCGACGAGCGCCGCCAGCGGCGTCGCCGCCGCGATCCCGCAGGTGCCGTGGGAGGTGCTGACCGCGGTCGCCGCGACGCTGATCTGCTCGGGCTGGACGAGGATCACGTTGCCGGCGCCGACGACCATGATGCTCACCGACGGGCCCGGGTAGAGACTCGACGGACGCGCCTGTCGACCGCCGCCGCTGCCACCGGCCGGGGCCGGCGCAGCGTGGACCGCGAGCGCGAGCGCCGAGACGGCGGCGAGCGCCGCGCAGCGCAGCGCGACCGGACCGATGGATCTGCGCTCAGCGGACATTGAAGACGATCCGTGAGGTGCCGCGCGCGAGCGCGGTCGTGTTGCCGGCGACATCCCCGGCCTTCACGTCGAGCACGTAGCGGCCGGGCGCAAGCGCCGTCGGGAGCAGGTATGAGAACGCGGCTTCCTTGGAGACCGCGAAGTAGCTCGCGCTGCCGCAGCGGGCGTGCGTGAAGCGGCCACGCGCGCCGTCGTAGGCGAAGCAGCGGCCGCGGTAGGCCCGGCGCAGCGCGAGACTCACGGAGGAGACGCTGCTGTGGGAGCTGATCCGTCCGGAGATCAGCCGAGGGGCGTGACCGCGACGGTAGAGATGCCCGTCGAGCAGGCTGGTGACGCCGGCGACAAGCGCGAACGGGCCCTTGTAGGGGGCCGTCGTCGAGGTGAAGCCCGCGACACTCGTCCTCCCGGCGGAGCCCGACCCGCACGCGCCGTCTCCGGCGCCGTGCACGCAGATGCTCGTCTGGGTGCGAATCGAGAGCGCCTTGGTGACCTTGACAACCTGCTGGCCGGTGTCGGCGAACTGCAGGATCGCATGGCCGGCCGCGTCCGTTTCGGCAGTTTTCCCGTCGTAGGAGATGCTCGCCCCGGAGGCGGGCGAGGCCGCGCCGCCGGCGTTGGCGTAGGAGGTGACGGTCACGGGCACCGGCACGGCGGTGGTCGCGACGTCGGGCGCGTCGATGCCCAGCGGGTTCGATGGCGGCGGGCATTCGCCGAAGCAGCTCGGGAAGAACAGCAACGTGTCGCCGTTGTGGACTTCCTTGCTGCACACGCCCTTTTCCGACGGAGCGTTGTCGATCCAGAATTCCCAGTAGGTCGAGCCGGTGAAGAGATGGCTCTCGCCGAGGATCGTTTCCACCGAGTATTCGCCGGGACCGAATTCCGAGGCGCCGAACCACGTGCCGCTCCAGTTTCCCCCGGTGGCGAGCTGCAGGGCGCCGACCGCGTTCGTCCCTGAGCAGAAGTGTTCCGGGTTGCCGTCCTTGACGACTGGAGATGTTGTCGTCGTCACCTGTGTCGGAGGCAGCAGCGTTTCGCTGGAGCCCTCAACCCGGACGGTGACGGTCGCCGGTTCGGCTGCGACCGCTGTTCCGCCGCCCGCCAGTAGGCACGCAGCGATGACCGTGAGAGAGATGGTGCGAGTGGTGTGCATGGAGCCGACCCCTTTCCACGAGGGCTTGTGGGCTTTGGTCGGAGGCAGGTTTCCTGGCTCCCGGGCCTACCCTCCGCGCCTTCCCATCCCGCTGTTGCGGTCCAGTGGCTCGCGCTAGGCGCGCTGCGGTCGGCATCCCCGGTCACAGTGGCGGGTCCGCGCCGGATTCACACCGGCTTCCCTACACCACCGACCTTTGGACGCGCGAGTCTACCCGACTGTCAGCCTCGGTAGCCGGAGTCGGAGGGCTCGATCTCGAGGACGAAGGCACTGAGATCGCGCACCGGCGGCCCGTAGCGGGCCTCCCACGCGGACTGCGCCGCGCGCAGGGCCTGCTCGCCGCTGTCGGCGCTTCCGCGCCAGACGAACTGGATCGCCTGGCGCTCGGGCACATCCGGGGGAGCTTCGGTTGTGTCGAGGAGGATCGCCACGCCCGATTCATCATCAGAGTCTTCGAGCCACACCCCGTATTCCCCCACCTGCGGAAAGCTAGTGGACGTGAGGTCTCCGGCGTCCGGCGCAGCGAAGCTCTACTTCGCCGGGACCCTCACCTGAGAACCTGCTCCGCATCTCCGGAGGCTATCCCGAGGGGCGCCGAGCGGAGCTCCGATCGCTCGCTGCCGCTCGCTGCCCGCGGGACCCGGCGGGGCGCGACTCGACGGCACCCTTCAGCCGGGTGAGCCGCCCATCCCAGCTCGCCTCTGCCTCCCGCAGCCAGGCGGTCGCGGGGGCGAGCGCATCGCCGCGCAGCCCGTAGCGGACCTCGCGGCCACCGCCTGGCAGCCGTTCGAGCAGCCCGGCGTCCTCGAGCGTGGCAAGGTGCTTGGCGACCGCCTGGCGGCTGATCGGGAGATCGGCGCTCAGCGCCGGCACGCTGGTGGCGCCGTCGCGCAGCATCGACTCGACCATGCCTCGGCGGGTGGGGTCGGCCAGTGCCTGAAAGACGCTGCCGAGCCGGTCGCTCAAGCCGGCACCAGCAGGAAACTCGCGGCCATCGCGGCCAGCGGGAAGGACGGGACGCTCTCGGTGACGACGACACGCGTGCCGCGAGGCAGCTCGACGATCCGGAAGTCGACGCGTGTCGCGGGCTGCTCCTGCGATGACCACCACCAGACGAGGCGGTTGGGAGGGTCTGAGGACTCGATGTGGATCTGTCGTTCGGGCTCATCCAGCCAGCGCTCACGTCCCTCCTCGGTGACGAGCGCCTCGAACACCTCCTCCGGGGAGGCCTCGACCTCTACCTCCCTGCGCACCTCTGTCGGCTCCTGCGCCCGCTCCGGCATCGCCGCCTCCTCACTGACAACCAATCGGTTGCTATTGTCCTTGACAACCACCAAGTTGTCGAAAGGATAGCCCACCATGCCCCTGGTCCCGATGGTCGTCGAGCAGAGCCCGCGCGGGGAGCGCTCGTTTGACATCTACTCGCGCCTGTTGAACGAGCGCATCGTGTTCATCGGCACACCTGTCGACGCCGACGTCGCGAACCTCGTCGTCGCCCAGATGCTGCATCTGGAGAGCGAGGATGACGAGAAGGACATCTCGCTCTACGTCAACTCTCCCGGTGGCGTCGTCTACTCGGGCCTGGCGATTTACGACACGATGCAGTTCATCAAGCCCGACGTGCAGACGATCTGCTTCGGCGTGGCAATGAGCATGGGCTCGCTGCTGCTTGCCGGCGGCGCGCCGGGCAAGCGCATGGCGCTGCCCAACAGCCGGATCCTCATCCACCAGCCCTCGGGCGGCTTCGAAGGACAGGCGGCTGACATCGAGATCCACGCCCAGGAGACGCTCGAGCTGCGGCGGCGGATCGACGAGATCTACGCCGAGCACACCGGCCAGGCGGTCTCGCGGGTGCACGACGACATGGACCGCGATCGCTACTTCACCGCCGAGCAGGCGCGCGAGTACGGCCTGATCGACCGCGTGATCAGCTCCCACGAGCTGACGCGGGTCAGGCCCGGGTTCGGAAGCCGCGAGGACGCGCCGGTCGGCTAGCCGTCAGAACTCCGACCGTCTCGAAATGCCCCGTCCGGAATCTGGCCAGTGAAAACAAACTCATGTGAATCACGCATACGTCGGGGGTATACGAGACGAACCGTCGGACTCTCAGCGATCTCTAACGAACGGGCAAGGTTGCCCTGAGGCCGTCCGCCGAAGGTTTAGGAAAGAGAACGCAACGGAAGGAAGCTCATGTCGCTCTCGCTCGTTATAGCCCTGAATGTGATCCTCGATGCCGGCCTGCTCGGCGGCCTTGCTTGGTTCATGTCGCACCCGCGCAGGCTCGTCCCCCACGAACCTGCCGCCGAGAACGTCGAGGTCATCCAGTTCCCCAGCGGCCTCGTCGCCGAGGTCGAGAAGCGCCGCGCCGCCTGACCCGCATCATCACGCCGGCTCTGAGCCGACGCCCGCCAGGTCGTTGCTTCCCTCCCCCAGGGCCGACCGGTGGGCGTCGGTGAGCCGCTCGCCCGAGGAGATCAGCCGGCGCGCGTGGTCGAGATCCTCCGAGCGCCCAACCGTGAGGGCGGCCTTGACTGCGCCGTCCTCGAGATAGAAGGTCGTGAAGCTCCCCTCGGCCTGGGAGCCGCGCAGGATCTCCTCATCCCAGCCATAGGCGGGGCCGACGTACTCCAGGCCGCCCCAATCGCCCAGATCTGAGAAGAAGTAGGGAACGGTCGTGTGGGGAACGTCCCGGCCGAGCATGTTCAGGGCGACCGTCTTGCCGTGGTTGAACGCGACGTCCCAGTGCTCGATGCGCACCGGCCGGCCGCCGTGTACAGGCGAGTCGTACTCGCAGATGTCCCCGGCCGCGAAGATGCCGGGGACGGCCGTCTCCAGACGCGAGTTGCACCGCACCCCCCCACGCTCGCCGATCTCGAGCCCCGCTTTGCTCGCGAGCGCCACGTCGGGGGTGACCCCGGCGCCGACGACGACGGCGTCGGCCTCGAGTGACAGGCCGCCGCGGGTGATGACGCGCGCGACGCGCTCCTCGCCCTCGAAGCGCTCGAGCTCGTCCCCGCCGTGGATCGTGACGCCGTGCTCCTCCAGCAGCGAGTGGAAGAAGCGCCCGGCCTGCTGACCGAAGCCCCGCTCGAGCACGACGTCCTCCTGCATCACGATCGTGCACTGCTTTCCGAGCATCGTCAGCGATGCTGCGACCTCGCAGCCGATGTAGGAGCCACCGATCAGCACGACGCGCTCGGCGTCGGCAACGCCGTCGCGGATCGCGTCGGCGTTGCCGAGCGTGCGCAGGTAGTGGATCTGCTCGAGGTGACAGCCCTCGACGTTCAGCCGCCGCACATTCGCGCCGGTCGCTAGAAGCGCCTTGCCGAATCCGATCTCCTGCTTGGTGGAGAGCTTTGCCGTCCGCGCGTCCAGGTTCAGGCCGGTGACACTCGTGCGGGTCAGCAGCTCGATGTGCTGCTCCTCCCAGAAGGAGCTGGGACGGAACAGCGGCTCCTCGCGGCTCTCCTCCCCGCGCAGATAGCCCTTCGAGCAGTCCGGGCGGTTGTAGGGCGGGTCGGGCTCGCGGCCGACGAGCAGGATCGTGCCGTCGGCGCCTTCCTCGCGCAGCCAGCGCGCGCAGTTCGCCGCGGCGAGTCCGCCGCCGATGAGCAGGTAGTCGACCTCGCGGTCGGGCCTGGCCGGGACACTACAGGCCGGGTGGGTGGCGGATCGACCAGTGTGCCCACCCGGGGGTCTGCCCGAACAGGCGCCATCGCGGCCCGTCCTGATCCCGGTTCGGGCCCACGTCGGTCCCGTTGTGGCTCGTGTCGATCCTCAGTCCGGCGATCGTGGCGAACACATGTGGCGTCGGGATGTCTGTCGCGTAGATCGTGACCCACCGGCCCGGGCCGCTCGCGCCCCACTTGACGTAATCCTGGGCGAGCGGATTGTCTCGGACGATTTCGGCGAGGGGGCGCACCCCGGCCCGGTAGAGGATGTAGTTGATCGTGCTCGAGCAATCCTCTTCGTAGGCGTTCGCGGGGTCGGGATGCCCGCCCGGTCCGTACGGCAGACCCTGCAGCTCGTTTCCGGCGATCAGCATTGCCTGCACCGTCGCCGGGAGGTCGGATGGGATCAGGGCGAGATGTCCATCCGCGGGTGCGAGACGAGCGCGGTTTCCGGGGACCAGGCGCACCGGCGTGGAGGTCCGCGCCTGCATCGCTTCGATCGCGCCTTCGCCTTCGACGGGCAGCGCGGCGCCTTCTGCTGTTGACGGGCCGAGCGATGCGGCAGACGAGCGGTAGCGCCCGGCCCATCCTTCGACCTGCGCCACGTACCAGGCGGCTTTGTTGTAGGCGAAGATCGCGCGGCGGTAGTCGCCGGGAGCGCCGGACGCTCGGAGATAGTTCGCTGCGCCGAATATCGCGTCCGCCGCGCTCCAACGATTGCGCCGGCCATCACCGTCACCGTCGACGCCGTACTTCTGCCACGTCGCTGCGAGGAACTGCATCGGCCCTCCGGCACCGGCCGAGTTCACTGATCCCGCCCGCGAACAGGAAGGATCCGAATCGCGGCCGTGATCGCACTCGACCTTTCCGATGCCGGCAAGAATCGCCCAGTCGAGCGCGTAGCGCCTGGCGGCCGAGCGATAAAGCTCGAGGTAGCGGGCGGGAATGTCCGCGATCGCCTCCGACGACGGCGCCGCACCGACTTCGGCGCCAACCGCCACGCCGACGGCGGCGCCGCTCCCGACTCCGGCCACGAGCGCCGTCGTGGCCAGCACCAGCGCGAGGACTGTGGCCGCTGCCGCGCCGATCCAGAGGAGCAGATCGCCGGCGGCGGGGGTCGCGGGACGAGGTGGCTGCTGCCAGCTCATCCCGCACGCGACGCATGATGCCGCGGTCTGCCCGTCGTCATGGGCGGCCGATCCCAAGCTGGCGTTTGCGCCCCTCGGCAACGGCGCGAGCATCCTTCATGACGGGCGACTCCTCGCCCGCGGGCGCGGAACGCCCGTCCCCCAGCGATGAACCCGTTGCACCCGTGAGCGGGACCCGCGCGCGGCGGCCGATCGCCGATGTCTCAGCGCCATGCGGTCGTGCGGAGTCGTCGAGGCGGGCGCGTAACGGGGCGACCTCGCCACGTGCCGAGGTCCCGGCGGACCGCGACGCGATCGCGGAGCGGCGCGCGGCGAGCTCCCGGTCGATCTCGAGGCGGACCGCTCGCTGCGGACCGGGGGCGAGCCGTTCGTACTCAGCGCGCGAGCGGTACGCGACTCCGGCAAGCGCGGGGTAGTCGCGGCGTCCCGATGCACCCCTGGTGGCGCTCGCCGCGGGGAGCGCAGTCTGGAGGTCCAGGAACCGTGACCGCTCGGCGGCGCGATCGGCGCTGATCGTGGCCCCGGGACCGGGCGTGAGCAGCGAGGTGCGCGTGATGACGCCCTCGTCCGCCTCAACCTCAAGGGCGAGCCGATCTCGGCGGACCCCGAGGCGGGCTGCACGCCTCGCATCGCCCCCCTTCTCGGCTGCACGCCGCTGCTTCTCGATCCGCTCGAGTCGCGGGGCCGCCTTCGCGAGGCGGGCTTGCGCTGCCCCGAGTTCCTGCAGCGCGACCTCGTCCTCCACCTCCAAGCTGCGGAGCGTCTGGCTGTCGGCGACGGGCTTGCCTTGATGAGAACCGGACCGCTGCTCAGGGAATGGCGCGCCGGATGGATGGGAGCCACTTGGCTTCAGGGACCGGTCGGCATCGGCGCTTCTCGCGCGCCGCTTGCGATCTTGAAGCCGTTCGCGCCACTCGCCCGCCTGCCTCGTCGTGTCGAGTGTTTCCCGGATCGCACGGACGCGGCGACTCGACGCGGCCCGGCGAGCGTCGGAGATGACGTCTGATGGCAGCGCCAGAAGCTGATGTCTTCGCAGGAAGGCCGCCCACCAGAAGGCGGACAGAAGCAGCCACTGCGCCCACCACCCGATTGCTTCGAGGCTCTGGACGACGCCCATGACGGCGAACAGCACCCCGAGCAGGAATGCGAACACCAGCTTCGCGAGGAGTGCCCCGAAGAGCCGCCCGGCCCATGCCCGGAAGAGGGCCCTCCCCCGTTCCCCCAGGGCCGGCGCGAGCACGACGGCGGGGAGGAGCAGCAGGTAGGCCAGGCTCAGCACTGCCGCCGTGAGCAATCGCAGAGCGACGTAGCCGAACAGCAGCATCATGCCAAGCAGACCCACGGAGATCAGGAGCAGGCCGGTGACGCGCGGCCAGGTGCCGGCGTTCGTGCGGAACTGGGCCTCCGCAGCGCCGGGCCCGGTGCAACTCGTGGCGTCGCTCGTTCGGCAGAGCACGCGCAACAGCGAGCGCGGGTCGTTGATCGAGTTGCGAGCCGGCCCGTTCGGCGGGAGCGCGAGGAACAGCGCTCCATTCGTACGGGCTTCGCGGAGCAGACGGGCGCTCGTCGCGAGGGCTGCGGCCGTCGTCCCGTGCCGGCAGGCGCCCGTGCTTTCACCGCAGCCTGCCTGTGCCAGCTCGCTGGCTGCGATCTTCTCTCCTGCCGAACGCAGCGTCGGGTCCAGGGCGTCGGCACTGCGACACCAGCCGACGTTGCCGAACTCCAGGTAGCACCACGGCGACTGGATCGCGGCGGCGAAGATTCCGCTCAGATTGCTGCCCAGCACGCGGCCGGGTGCGGCGGGCGAGCCTTGCGCGGCCACAGCGAGCGTCCCGAGCGCCGCACTGTCGCTCCACCGACTGAGCGCGCCGACCGTGCCGGATGGATCGAGCATGAGCCAGAGCCCAGCCCCCACCATCGCGAGCATCAGGACCGTCTCGCCGAGTGTCTCTGCGACACGGCGACGAACAAGCCCGTGGTAGCCGACGAGCACCGCGGCGACGGACAGTGCCAGCGCGAGCAGCGGGGCCGTGAGCGTCGCCTGCGCGCGGGCCAGTCCCGCCGCCAGGCCGGTCGACGGTCCCGGTTCGAGGATGTCGAGGGCGAACGCCCACTCGAGCATCACGACGAGGGCATGGACGAGCCAGACGAGGCCGAGCCACTCCGGTACGACGAGCATGCTCTGAACAGTGCTCAAGAGGTTTCCCCCGCTGAGGGGGAGAAGCCCGGTGTCGATGTGAACGTCGAGGCCGTAGTTGTCCGTCGGCGCCGCCGCCGCCATGAAGCCGGACGTTTCGCAATGGCTCCTGCTCGCCGGCGCGAGTTCGACTTCCACTCCGGAACGGCAGGTCGGGCTACCGAGGCCGTTGCTCACCAGCGGGTCGGCTTCGGGATGAGACGCCTGCCCAGCCGATTCGTCGACCCCGATTCCCGGCTGGGCGGCGTTGAGCGGCGCGCCGCTTTCGGAGCGCCTGGCGGGTGCTCGTTGTCGCACCGGTGCGCTCGAGTCGGCGCTTGGGCGCGAAGGGGTACGGACGGGCGCTCTCGACGGCGCGGCGCCCGCGACCGTAGCGAGCGCCCAGCAGCACGACATGCCGTAGAGCGTCGACACGACCAGCACCCGGAGCGGCGGGTAGGACGGTCGTGGACGCATCAGCACGGCGTCGTCGAGAAGGCTCGCGACAGCCACGGCACCAACAGCTCCACCTGGATCGCCTCGATCCGCCCGCGATGGTCACGAAAGAGGCAGCGGCCTGCGTCGAGCACGAGCAGTTGCCGTCGCATTGCGGCGTTGTCGGCGTCGAGCCCGAGCAGCGTCAGCGCCCTCGACGCCTCCAGGTGGGAGCGCACCCCGAACACGAACGTCGCTCCGATCAGGTTCTCCAGCGACTCACGCTCCCCGACAAGCGCGTCGCCGACGAGCTGGGTGCTGATGATCGGCACTGCCAGCTCAGACCGGCCCATTCGCTGCAAGGAGGCGAGCAAGGTTCGGCCGACGGGGTCCGAGAGCAAGCGCCAGCCCTCGTCGAAGGA
This sequence comes from Solirubrobacterales bacterium, assembly GCA_025963965.1. Lineage (GTDB taxonomy): Bacteria > Actinomycetota > Thermoleophilia > Solirubrobacterales > Solirubrobacteraceae > Palsa-744. The sequence continues at coordinate 3,721 of JAOPZS010000107.1, read as the reverse complement.
GAACACCTTCAACCGATCGCGCTTGGCGCTGAGTAGGTGCAGCGCGAACATTGCGATCAGGCGCACGATCTGCTCGCCGACGCGCTCCGCCTGGGAATAATCCGACCGGTCGGTGCCCGGCGCAGGACCGGGCAGATCGCGGATCGGCAGATATGTCACCTGCTTGGACCCGAGCTCCGGCAGCTGGACCTTCGGATCTGCGAAGCCGAGCTGTGTGAGGCCGGTTCGCGAATAGACCTCGAGCGTTCGCGCTACTTGCCCGTCGAGATCGTCTCCGGCGGCGAGCGCATGGACGACCTCGCGACAACTCGGTTGAGCGGCTCGCGTCAGGACCCGGTCGACCGCTGAGACGATGGCCGTCTCCCACGCCGGCTCCGCGCGTCCAGGCAGAAGGTCGCGAAGGAACGAGACGGTCGCCTCCTGACGCATGTGCGAGGGCGCGACCCGGAGCGGGTCGAGCATCCCTCGCAGGGCCGGGTCGGGCTGCAGCGCGACCGTCTCGACGTGCGGTGCGACCTCATCCAGAAGGTGGAAGCGGTGGTCCCCCTTCGGGTCGCAATCGACGACGTGCGCACCCTGCAGGAACGCCTCGTACTGGAGCTTCTGGGCCAGTGTGGTCTTGCCCGATCCCAGCGCGCCGACACTGAGGATCGTGGCGTTGCCATCCTGTTCGGATCCCTCGCGAAGATTGAAGAGGACCGGTCGGCGCGAGCCGGAAAGGGTGTGACCGAGGTGATAGCCACGGTCGGCACCGACGACATGGGTCGCGGTCGGCATCATCGCCGCGATCTGCTCGGCCGTGAAGGTGTCGTCGTACCCGGCCGTCCGGGTGCGCTGCCCTGGCAGGTGCTGGAGGAACAGCTGCAATTGGTCGCCGAGCGGACGGTGCAACCGGATCTCGCCGTAGGCGCGTCGTACCAGCTCGACACGGGCCTCCAGCTCTCGCTCGGATCGGCCTCCTATCGCCAGCGCGATCGTCGCCCTCAGCAGGGGTGGGCGACTCGAAGCCTGCAGGTAGGCCAGCAGGTCGCGGGCCTCCTGGGTGCGCTCGTAGCCCAGGTCCGTCGCGCCCTGCTCGCCGCTCGACTCGGCCCGCAGGATCTGGTCGGCATCCTGGATCTTGCGCCTCGCAAGTCGCAGCGCCAGTTCGTTCGGTAGGAACCGCGCGGTGAGACTGATGTCCAGACCGAACGGCAGACCTTCGGGCGGCGCGAACATCAGCTCGGCCCGGTGGCCGGGGAAGCTGACGAGCTCGGGCACGGCGCCGAGCGTGAGGTGGGCCTGCCAGCTGGGCCCGAGCTCGGATTCGACCAGCAGGGATCTCGAGTGCTGCTCGATCTCGCAGTCCACCCAACGCAGCACGTCCCCTTCCAGCGGTGCGAGCACCGCCTCGCCGTTGCGCTCAAAGATCAGTGCGGATGGCTCGTGCAGCCCCTCCACAACGGGCTCGCCCAGCGCACGACAGAACCCGCGCCTGACGAGCCACTGAAGCTCCACACCCCGGGCCGGTCGCAGCGGGAGGAAGTCGGCGAGCCGTGCATGTGCTCGATCCGCGCGGACGCGCGCACGCTCGAGCTGCTCGGCGCTCATCGTTCTTCTCCCCTGACCCCACAGGTTGCGTCGAATCCCCTCCCACCATTCGCGTGGACGCTGACTGGCGAGGCGGGATACGTATGAGGCGACGTCGACCTCGGGCTCGCGCAGGCTCACAAGGACGTACAGCCGCGAGGCCGTCGCATCGCGCCCGCGCAAAGCCGACAGCTGACCGGAGACATAGCGCTCGTGGGCGTCGGCCCGGAGCCGGCGCGACCGGATGCTGCCATCGGGCGGCGCCCGGTGGTCCCAGCGGCCACTGACACGGAGGATCTGGATGTCGGCTTCGGCCGACTCGAGCGCGCCGACCAGGGCCAGGAAGCGCGCTCGCTTCTCCTCCGCCGAGAGCCACTGGTATGACCCGAGCGAGACCACGAACGCAGCCCAGCCATCGGCTAGGCCTTCTCCGAACACGCAGTTGCCGTACACGAAAGCGATCGGTGCTCTCATCTACGACGGTCTGCCTCGCCGCCCTCCACGAGGAGACTGGCACCCGGCTCGAGTGAGATCACCCGGCTGCCGCCCCGGCACCGCGCTCCCGTCGCCGGAGTGACCCGCAGAACCGGTCGCGCAGACACGCCGATCCCGTGCCGCTCGAGGGCTCCGGTGCGGCGATGTGGCGCGCGCACGAGCACTGCGCCGGGGCCTTTGTAGCGAAGTGCGCGCAGGCGATGGTCCGACCCGTCGGGCAGGAACAAGATCGCCGGCGGCCGCCAACGTAAGCCGACAGTCGACGTCCGCTGCAGGCTCGACACCCGGCGCGGGGCCGCGAGCAGCCGCAGTTGTGCGCGGGCCGCGAGGTGGAATGTGCGGCCGTCTACACGGACAACCGCCACGATCGTCGCCGCCACCACCGGTAACGCCAGCTCTCGCAGATACCACGGCAGCGCTCGCGTCGCCGCGCCGAGCAATGGCAGGTTCGAGAGGAAGATCGCCGCGGCCAGTGCCGCCAAGACGTACACAACACCTCGAACCGGCACACCGCTCGGATTGAGACGGAGCCTGTCGATCGTGTAGATGCGTCGCTCGAGGTCGAACACTCGGCGAAACGAACGGATCTCCGTCACGGCGACCCGAACAGGGAAGCGACCGTGTCGCGGAGCACGCTCACTCCTGTTTGGGTCGCCAGAACCACCGCGACGATCCCGACAGCGAAGACGGCGGCGGCCTCCTTGAAGTCGCGGCGAAACGCGAGAACTGTCGCCGCGACCGCGAGCGCGAGCCCGATCAGGCTCATCGCGACGGCCCGCCCCATGCTTCCCGCCTTGGCCGCAGCAGCTTCGAGCGAGCTGCCTTCCTGTTCGGGGTTCTGGGGGCGCGCGGCGCTTCGCGGTTCTGCACCTTTGACCGCAGCTGTCGCCGGAGCCGCTCCGGCCGCGGAGCACAGGCACGCGATCAGGAGCACCATGGCGATGATGCGGGTGGGGGCCGGGCGCCGGGGTCGCGGACGGGGCTCAGGCATCGGGATCGGCCTCGATCGCGGAGATCTCCCAGCGCCCCTGAGCTCTTGTCACGTCCACTTCGTATGCGAGCGCGTAACGCGCTCCAAGCCCATCTTCGGCTTGGAGCACCGTGAGAACCGCTCCGCCGCCCGGGGCCCATTGTGGGTGCTCAGCTGAGAGCAGGCGCATCGGAGCTGACGGCGGAGACACGCGCGCCCCTTCAGCGAGGTCTGCGGCGAGCTCCGCCGGTGAATCGGACAGGTAGTTGGCGAGCGCGCGACGCACCACGACTTCGAGCGCCGGGCTATCGACTGGCCGCAGCGGCGGCGCCGGTGGCGCTGCCGTGCTCGCCGGAGGACCGACGAACGCGGGATACCCGAAGAGCGCGAGCGATCCGCCCGCCGTCCGCGCTACCGGAACGGTCAGATAGCGCACGCCCTGGCTGTCGGTCTGCGCGGCGACCGTGTAGACGTGCACACCCCGCGACGGTTCGCGCGACTGCACCACTTCCGCCCACTGAACACGCTCCTCGCCGACCGCCGGTAGCACCAGGCCGGCGGCGCTCTGCATGTGCGCGCCAGCAAACGGTTCGAGGCTTTGAGCAGTGGCGATGGGTTCCGACGCTCGCCAGGTGAGGTATCGCCGTGCGAACGCGACGGCGTAACCGGCTGCGGCGAGGTCCACCT
>JAOPZS010000105.1 GCA_025963965.1 Solirubrobacterales bacterium | reverse complement strand
GAGTTGCTCGTGCCGGGCGGATTGCCGAGCGAGCTCGACTCGGTCGCGACGGCCGTGTAGCTCCCGGTGGTGAGCGTTTTCGAGACGCTGCCCGCTTTCCAGCCCCCGCCCGAAGGGCTGGCCGTAGCGCTCGCAACTTCCTGGCTGGCGCTGTTGAGGACGTGGACCACCACCTGCGTGGAGTCACTGGCCGTGCCGCTGAACGACGGGGTCGTGTCGTTGGACGGGGTGGGCACGGAGTTGAGGGTCACCGTCGGCGAGCTCGTGTCGACGACGAACGTGACTTCGTTGCTGACCCCCGACGGGTTGCCGAGCAGCGAGCTTTCCTGGACGGCGACAGCTGTGTATTGGCCGGTGGGCAGCGCCGGGCTGGCGTGACCGGAGCTCCAGCCTCCGCCCGTTCCCGTCGCCGCCGCGCTCGAGACGACGCCGCCGGTTGCGGTGGCGCCGGCGTAGATCAATATCGAGACGGACGTGGTGTCGCTGCCGGTCCCGCTGAACGCGGGGATCGTGTTGCCCGAGGGTGATTTCACGCCGTTGAGGGTGACTTTCGGGGCGGCCGTCTGGATTGTGAAATGGATCGCTTCGCTCGTGCCGTCGGCGTTGCCGAGCGAGCTTTCCTGCACGGCGACGGCTGTGTAGGCGCCATCGCTCAATGCCGGCGACGCGCCGCCCGAGGCCCATCCTCCCCCGGTACCGCCGGCGGACGCCGCCGCGACAGGGCTGCCCATGGCCGAGCTCCCTTTGAAGACATACACGGTCACCGTCGTCGTGTCGGCGGCGAAGCCGGAGAAGGAGGGCGTCGTGTCGTTCGTCGGCGAGGCGATTCCGTTGAGCGTGACCGCCGGCGGCGCCGTATCGACCGTGAAATGTATTTCCCCGCTCTTACCTTCGCCGTTGCCCCCTGAGCTGTCCTGCACGGCGACCGCCGTGTAGCCGCCGTCGCCGAGCGCCGGGCTCGCGCCACCCGAGCTCCAGCTGCCCCCCGTCCCGCTGGCATGCGCCGCGGAGACCGGGCTGCCGCTTGCGGATCCCCCTTTGAAGATGTAGACGGTCACCGAGGTGGTGTCGCTCGCGGTTCCGCTGAAGGAAGGCGTTGCGTCGTTCGTGGGCGTGGAGATCGCGTTGAGGGTGACGTCGGGCGGCGCGGTATCCACCGTGAACGTCCGTTCCTGGCTGAGGCCGGGGCCGTTGCCGAACGCGCTTTCCTGTTCGGCCACCGCCGTGTAGGTGCCGTCCGCCAGGCCCGGGGACGCGCCCCCGGAGGTCCAGCCGCCGCCGGTGCCCGTCGCGTGCGCTTCCGCGACGACTGAGCCTGCTTTGAAGATGTAGACGGTCACGGACGTTTTTTCGCTCGCCGAGCCGCTGAATGAGGGCGTCGTGTCGTTCGTCGGAGAGGCCGGCTGGTTGAGCGTGACCGTAGGCTTGGCGGTGTGGACCGTGAACGTCCGCTCCTGACTGAACCCTTTGCCGTTCCCGAATTCGCCTTCCTGTTCGGCCACCGCCGTGTAGGTCCCGTCTGCGAGGGCCGGGGAGGCTCCCCCGGAGGTCCAGCCGCCGCCATTGCCGGACGCGTGCGCTTCGGCGAGGACTTCGCCTTGGGCCGAGGAGCCGCCGAACACATACACCGTCACATCGGTGTTTTCGCTCGCCGTGCCACTGAACGACGGCGTCGCGTCACCCGTCGGCGAGGAGACCGCGTTGAGCGTCACGGACGGCTTGGACGCATGGACCGTGAACGCGATCGGCGAGCTTTCCCCTGTCTCCCCGGTGAGGCCTTCCGTCTGTTCGGCGACCGCCGTGTAGGAACCATCAGCGAGATCGGTGGACGGGTGCGTCGACCATTCCCCGGTCAGGAACGACGGTGTGGCTTCACCGCCCGCCACGCGAGTGTCGCCCGCGAAAATGTTGACGGTGACCGGATCCAGCACGTCGCTCGTGCTGCCGGCGAACAGGGGAGTCCGGTCGCTTGTGGTGGTCCCCGACGCGGGCGTTTCGATCGTCAGCGTGGGGGCCGCCACGGCGCTCGCCACCGGCCCGGCCAACACGCCGAGCAGCAGCATCGCCCCCGCCAGCAGGAGGCCATAGTTCCATCTCCCAGGCCTCATCATGGGCCCCCAGCCCTTCCCATCTTGTCTCCAAACCGGATCACCGGTCGGCCGTGGCACCCCTCCAGGCGCCCCATACGAGCCTCCGTTGGCGGATCCTTCGCCGCCGCCAATGATACGGGCGCGGAGCCGTTACCGCAAAGGGGGTAGCAAGCATCGCCCGAAAGACGGGTGATGCGGGGACTACGGAGGGGGAGGGATTCGAACCCTCGTCAGACCAATCAGGCCTGAAACGGTTTTCGAGACCGCCGCATTCAACCGCTCTGCCACCCCTCCCGGGGGACGGCCCAAGGCTAGATGATCGGCGCCGCGATCGCGGGGGCGCGCTTTAGCGGCTGGGCCTCTTCGCCGCCGCCTTCTTGGCCGCCGAGCGCCTGGCCGCCGCTGCGACGGTCGCCGCCTTGTAGGCCGAGGCCAGGTTCGACAGCGACTCGTGCGAGGTCTCACCGACATTCGGCATGTCGAGCGGGTTCTTCGCGCCCTTCGGGGACATCCCGATCTCAAGGTGCGGTGCCGAGGAGATGCCCACGTGCCCACAGCCGACATCGGCGATCGGCTGACCGGCAGCGACCTTCGCCCCGACCGGGACGAGGACGGGTGCGGCGTGGCCGTAGTAGACGTAGCGCCCGGCATTGGGGCCGCTTTCGACGAGCAGCACGGGCGCACCGGAACCGAAGCCGTCGAGCCCCTCGTGGACGATCGTGCCCGATGCGACGGCCAGCTCGACCAGGCGCGAGCCGCACTGGTTGGCCGTTCCTCCGAGGTCGACGCCCTGGTCGAGCGACCACCAGCTGCGAGGCGCCGCCCGTGAGAGCGGATACAGCGGGAACACCCAGCCTTTCGCGCTCATCGGATACGGGCTGCCCGCGAAGACGGGCGCGGGCGAGGCGACCGGCGAGGCGCCACCGGCTGACGGCGGTGGCGAGGTCGGAGCCGGCGCGGGTCCGGGCGCCGGAGTGCCGCCGATTTCGCTGCCGCCGGCAGCCGTGGCTGCAAGCAGCGCGACCGAGATCACGAATAGGAAAATCAGGGTATGCGCCCGCAGGGGCCTTGCTCGCTGCATCTGCCTCTGTTCGTCGGCCTGCGGGGTTAGCTGACGGGCTAGCGAGAAATCGCCTCCCGCGGATTCACCGCGAGACTCGCCCCAACAACACGGGTCCCCCGCTCCCGAGCACAGCCCGGGATTAGGCAGGCGCAAGCCTAGCCGAAGCGGTGGCGGACATGTCGCACGCTCAGCGTCGCGCCGCGAAGAAGGCGCTCAGGAGCGCCCCGCACTCATCTGCCAGCAGTCCGCCCGAGACCTCCGGGCGATGGTTCAACCGCGGCTCGCCGAGCACGTCGAGAACGCTTCCGCAGGCCCCTGCCTTGGGATCGGCCGCGCCGTACACGACGCGGGGCAGGCGGGCGAGGACGACCGCGCCGGCGCACATCGCGCACGGCTCGAGCGTCACGTAGAGAACCGCGTCGAGCACCCGCCAGCTGCCATCGAGCCGTGCCGCCTCGCGCACCGCGAGGACCTCGGCGTGCGCCGTCGGGTCGCCGCGGAGCTCGCGCTCGTTGTGAGCGCTGGCGAGCACCTCGCCGTTCCTGACGACGACCGCGCCGATCGGCACGTCCTCGTGTTCCAACGCACGCTCCGCCTCACGCAGCGCAAGCCGCATGAAGTAGTCGTCACGTGGGAAGAAGCGCTCGCTCATCTACTCCCCCGCGACGCCTGCGAATCTGCCGACTCGCCCTGGACGCGGGCACATCATCATTACAACGAGCCGATGAGCGCCTCGACAACGACAACCCTGACCGTTCGCCGCCGGCGCGCCGCGTCGGCGCGCGGGCTGCTGGCGCTCGCGGCCTGCCTGGCCGGGGGCGCGCAAGCCGCCGACGCGGCGACTCCGCTGCCGCGGCGCGTCGTCGTGCACTACGCCGCCCCGTCCGGCGCGCTCGCCACCTCGGCGGCATCCGGACGCGAACGGAGCGGTGCCACCGCTGTGGTCGCGGTCCCCGCCGGTCAGAGCCTCGCCGCGACGCTCCGGCGCGAGCGGCGGCGTCACGGCGTCGAATGGGCCGTCCCGGACTACATCGCGCACACCGCCGGCGCGGTCGTGCCCGACGATGAGGGCTCGGCGCACACCGCCGGCGCCTGGCAGGAACTTCAGTGGAACTTCTCCGGCCCGTTCGGCATCGGGGCCCCCGAAGCATGGTCCAACGTCGCCGCCGCGGGGGCCGCAGGCGGCCGCGGCGTGGTCATCGCGGTGCTCGACACGGGCGTCGCCTACGCGAACCGCGGGCGCTTTCGCATCTCGCCCGACTTCGGCCGCTGGCAGTTCGTCAAGGGCTATGACTTCGTCGGCCACGATCCGTATCCCAACGACCGCAACGGTCACGGCACGTTCGTCACCGGCACGATCGCCGAGGCGACCAACAACGTGGTCGGGCTCACCGGGCTCGCGTTCGGCGCCCGCGTGATGCCCGTGCGCGTGCTCGACACGGCAGGCGAAGGCGAAGCCTCGACGATCGCCGAAGGCGTCAGGTTCGCCGTCGATCACGGCGCGCAGGTCATCAACCTCAGCCTCGAGTTCACCCCTGGCGTGACAGCGTCGGACATCCCGGAGCTGATCGAAGCGCTGCGCTACGCCCATCGCCACCGCGTGCTCGTCGTGGCCGCCGCCGGAAACGAGGGCCACGCGGCGATCGCCTACCCGGCCCACGCCCCGTACGTGGTCTCGGTCGGCGCGACGACCGAACGAGGCTGCCTGGCGGCCTATTCCAACGAGGGCTCCGGCCTGACCCTCGTCGCCCCGGGCGGCGGCCCCGACGCCGATCTTCCCGGCGACCCCAACTGCGACCCGGAAAAGTCCGGCCGCGACATCTTCCAGGTGACGTTCACCGGCAGCTCGGTGCAGCGGTTCGGGATCCCGACCGGCTATGAAGGGACCTCGATGGCCACTCCCCACGTATCCGCCGCGGCCGCCCTGGTGATCGCCAGCGGCGTGCTCGGAGCGCACCCGACTCCGGCGCAGCTCACGGCGCGCCTGCGCGCGACGGCCCGCAAGCTCGGGGGCGGCGGCGACGAACGTCTCTACGGCGCCGGGCTGCTCGACGCGGGCGCCGCGACGGCCCCCGGGGGGCCCGGCGCCGTCGCCGCTAAAGGCTAGGCCGCCGGCGTGCCGATCCACAGACGATGAGCTCCCAGGCCAGCGACAGCTGCGACGTCGCCGTGATCGGCGGGGGGATCCTCGGCCTGGCCGTGGCGCGCGAGCTCGGCAGGCGCGATCCGACGGCATCCGTGTGTGTGCTCGAGCGCGAGAGCAGGATCGGCACGCATCAGACCGGCCACAACTCCGGGGTGATCCACGCCGGCGTCTACTACGTGCCCGGCTCGCTGAAGGCGCGCCTGTGCGTGGAAGGCGCCCGCGAGATGTACGACTACTGCGAGGCCCGCGGGATCCCGAGTGAGCGCTGCGGCAAGGTGATCGTCGCGACCGAGGAGTCCGAGCTCGAGCGCCTTGCGGAGCTCGAGCGCCGCGGCCACGCCAACGGCGTGCCCGGACTTCGGCGGATCGACGCCGACGGCATCGCAGAGCTCGAGCCGCACGCGCGTGGCATCGCCGGGCTGCACTCGCCAGGCACGGGCATCGCCGACTTCCCCGCCGTCGCCCAGGCCTACGCCGAGGACGTCGCCGCCGCCGGCGGCACGATCGCCACCGGCTGCGAGGTGCAGGGCGTCTCGCTGAACGGGCGGGCGCTGCGCCTGTCTCACTCTCACGGCGTCACCGAGGCACGCAACGCCGTCTTCTGCGCCGGCGCCTGGGCGGACCGCCTGGCGGTCGCCGCCGGCGCCGACCCGGACCCGCGGATCGTGCCGTTCCGCGGCGCCTACCTGCGGCTGCGGCCCGATCGCCGCCACCTGGTGCGGTCGCTGATCTACCCCGTGCCCGACCCCTCACTCCCGTTCCTCGGCGTGCACCTGACCAAGCACATCGACGGACAGGTGCTGGTCGGCCCGACAGCGCTGATGGCAGGGGCGCGTGATGCCTACAAGCTCGGGCGGGTGCGGCGGCGCGATCTCACCGTGACGCTCGCCTGGCCCGGCACCTGGCGCATGCTCTCGCGGTGGTGGCGCACCGGGGTCACCGAGCTGCGCCACGCCGCCCTGCGCTCGGCCTTCGTCCACGCCGCCGCCCGCTACGTGCCGGAGCTCGAGGTCGGCGACGTCGAAGCCTCGTTCGCCGGCGTGCGCGCCCAGGCGCTCGGCCGCGACGGCAAGCTCGTCGACGACTTCGTCTTCTCACACACCGACAGGGCGCTGCACGTGCGCAACGCCCCGTCCCCCGCCGCGACGTCCTCGCTGGCGATCGCGCGCCACGTCGCCGACGAGGCGCAGCGCTCCTTCGCCTAGCCGAGCTGCTCGATCGCGTCCGGCACGCCCTGCCGCGCCGACGGGAAGCGCGGCTCCCAGCCGAGCTCGCGCTTGATCCGCTCGTTGGAGGAGCGCGCCGAGCGGACGACCGCGTCGACCGCGTTGCGACCGGCCACGAGCCGCGCCAGCGCCACCGGGATCCGCCGCGGCGACCCGACGCCGAGCTCGGCCGCGGTCAGCGCCATGAAGTCGTAGAAGCTGATCGGCTCGTCGTCGGCGACGTGGTAGACGCGGCCGGTCGCAGCCTGCGCCGTCACCGCCAGCCCCACCGCCGCGGCGACGTCCTCGACATGCACCACGTCCCACAGGTTCCTGCCGCTGCCGATCACCGCCAGGCGCCCCGGCTGGCGCAGCCGTGGCACGAGCTCCTGCGCGTACCATCCGCCCGGCCCGTAGACGTGCGACGGGCGGATCACCACCGAAGCCAGCCCCGACCCGCTCACGATCCGCTCGCACTCCTGCTTGGATCGCCCGTAGGGCGTCTGCACGGGCAACGGGCGCTCCTCGCTGAGCAGCTCGCCATGCGCATCGCCGGTCACGACCGTCGAGGAGAACACGAAGCGGGGGCCCGCGGCGGGGTCGCCGCCGCCGAGCGCCAGGCATGCGTCGAGCAGCCGTCTCGTACCGGCGACGTTGACCTCGATGAGCTTCGCCTCGCTGCGCTGAGAGGCGATCTCCGCGGCGAGGTGCACGACGCAGTCGGGGCGGGCGATCGCCACCGCGGCGTCCAGGCCGCCGCCTGCGCCGAGATCACCGGCGACGGGCTCGGTGCCGGCCGGGTGGCTCCCGGGACGTCGCACCAGCGCCGCCACGGCGTGGCCCTGCTCGAGCAGCCGCCGGCAGACGGCTCCGCCGATGAACCCGCTCGCGCCGGTCACGAGGATCCGCATCGTCGCGAGCCTATCCGGGCGAGGCGCGGGCGATCACGTCGGCCATCTCCGCGCGAAAGCGTCCTCGACCGAAGCCGCGAGCGTTCTCCCGCACCGCCCGCTCGTCGAGCGGGAGCTTCTCGAAGCGCTCGATCGCCTCCGCCAGCGACAGCTCCGTCTGCTCGGCGAACAGCGCGCCGGTGACCCCGTCGCGAACCGTCTCCAAGGCGCCGCCGACGCCGTAGGCGATCACCGGCACGCCGGCGGCCTGAGCCTCGACAGGCACGATCCCGAAGTCCTCCTCGCCCGGGAACAGCAGCGCCCGGGCGCCGCGCATCAGGGCGTCGCGCTCGCCGTCGGCGACCTTGCCGAGGAACTCGACGCTGTGAGAGGAAGCCCGCGAGCGCACCGCGGCCATCGCCCGCCCGTCCCCGGCCACCTTCAGGCGACGCCCGAGCCGCGAGCAGGCCGCGACGGCGAGATCGACGCGCTTGTAGGGAACGACCCGGCCGAACGCCAGGTAGTAGTCGCCCGGGTGGCGCTCGAGGCCGAGGAAGTGATCGACGTGCACGGGCGGGTGCACGACCTCGCTGGGACGACCGTAGTAGCGCTGAATGCGCTCGGCGACATGGGCCGAGTTGGCCACGAACACATCCGGCCCGGCGGCGCCGGCGAGATCCTGGCGACGCAGGCGCGCGAGCAGCGGCGGCAGCAGCATGCGCGTCGCGCGCCCCACTTCCTCGCCATCGAGGAAGCCCTCCTCCCAGGCGTAGCGCATCGGCGTGTGGCAGTAGCAGACATGGAGCGTGCCGGGGCCGGTGCGCACGTTCTTCGCGGTGGCGTGGCTGCTCGAGAGGACGAGATCGAAGCCGGACAGGTCAAACGAGCGGAACGCGCCGTTCATCAGCGGCAGCAGCTTCGGGTAGTGGCGCGTCGCGCCGGGCAGGCGATTCAGGTAGGAGGCGTGGACGCGCCGCGCGGTGATCTGCGCGGGCCACGGCGCGGGGTCGTACACGGATGTGAACAGCTCCGCCCGCGGGAACATCTCGAGCAGCTCGAGCACCACCTGCTCGGAGCCGCCCGGGATCGTCAGCCAGTCGTGGACGACCGCGACGCGGGGGAAGCGCTCACGCAGCTCCTCCAGCTGCGCGCCTGGAGCCGGGTCGGGAGCTGCCTGCACCGGGCTCAGGCTACACGCCCCGGCGCCTGGGATCATGGCGCCGATGAGTCTCCCGCCGGTCCTGCAGGGACGCGACATCGTGTGCGTCGGATTCGCCGACTGGGAGACCGATCTGTGGACCAACCAGCACCATCTGATGGCGCGCCTCGCCGCCGGCAACCGCGTGCTGTTCGTCGAGTCGCTCGGCCTGCGCCGCCCGCAGCTGGCCGGACGCGACCTGCGTCGCATCGCGCGGCGGTTGCGCACGGGCCTGCAACCGCCGCGTCCGCGCGACGGGCTGCACGTGCTCTCACCTCTGGTGGTGCCGCTGCACGGCAACGCCGCCGCAGAGGCGCTCAACACGCGGCTGCTCCCGGCGCTCGTCGCGCGCGCCGCGCGCCGGCTCGGCATGCACCGCCCGATCCTGTGGTCCTACGTGCCGCAGGCGGAGGTCCTGCTCGAGGCGCTCTCGCCGTCGCTCGTCGTCTACCACTGCGTCGACGACATCGCCGCGCACGAGCGCATCGACACGGCCAGCTTCCGCGCCGCCGAGACGCGCTTCGCGGCGCGCGCCGATCTCGTGCTGGCCAGCGCGCCCGAGCTGATCAGGCGCATGCGCGAGCTCTCCCCCAACGTCCTGGCGGCGCCGAACGTCGCCGATACCGAGCTGTTCGCGCAGGCCCTCGAGGACGGCCCGGTCGACCCTGCGATCGACGCGCTGGCGCCGCCGCGGCTGGTTTTCACGGGAGCGATCTCGGCGATCAAGCTCGACATGGCACTGCTCGGCGAGCTTGCCCGGATGCGGCCGGACTGGTCGATCGCGCTCGTCGGCCCGGTCGGGCTCGGCGACCCGCACACCGATGTCGCAGCGCTCGCAGGCGAGCCGAACGTGCACCTTCTCGGCAAGCGGCCCTACGAGCAGCTCCCGCAGGTGCTGCGTGGCGCCGACGCCGGGCTGATCCCGTACGTACGCAGCGAGCTGACGAACAGCATCTTTCCGATGAAGGTCTACGAGTACCTCGCCGCAGGCCTGCCGGTCGTCTCGACGCCGCTGCCGGCGCTCGACGGCGTCGCCGACGTCGCGGTGGCGCCCGACGCCCAGGGCTTCCGCGAGCGGCTCGAAGCCGAGCTGGCGGCCGATGGCCCGCAGCGGCGGACCGAGCGCTCTCGGGCCGCCGAGGAGCACTCGTGGGACGCGCGACTGCAGCAGATCGCAGCGGCGATCGAAGCGCTCCCGACGACGAGGGAGACGCCGTGAGCGACCTGCTCGTGACGACCCACACGCCGATCCTTCGCTCGGGGCAGACGATGCGCACGTACGGGATCGCGCGAGCCCTCGCCGCCGGCGCAGGCCTGACGCTGCTCTACGCCCGCTTCGAGGGCGATCGACCCGACGAGGCGTTCGCCTCGATCCCGGGGATCGAGCTGCGCGAGGCGCTGCCCTCGCGGGGCGCGGCGCGGCTGCTCGCCTACGGCCGGGCGCGCCTGCGGGGCGTGCCCGACGGGTTCGCGCGCGGCATCTCGCCGGAGCTCGCCGGCGAGGCCGAGCGCCTGTCCGCGGCGCCCGGGCGCGGGCGCGTGATCGCCGACGGGCCGATCGCCGCCGCCGCGCTCGCGGGCCTGGCCCGTCGCCGTCCGGTCGTCTACAACGCGCACAACCTCGAGTCGGCGTTCCGCCACGAGCTCGCCGACCCCGGCGCGGCCAGCGGAAGCCTGCGGCGCTTCGAGCGGGGTCTGCTGGCGCGCGCGTCGGAGTCGTGGATGGTCAGCGAGCGCGACCTCGCGGCCGCCGCCGAGCTCTGCCCCCGGGCGAACCTTCGCTATGTGCCGAACGTCGTCGACGTCGTGGCGATCGAGCCCGTCACGCCGCCGCCCGACCCACAGGCCGTCTTCGTCGCGAACTTCGCCTATGAGCCGAACAGGACCGGGCTGCGCTTCCTGCTCGACGAGGTCTTCCCACTCCTCTGGCGCCAGCTCCCGCAGGCGCGTCTGATGCTCGTGGGCGCGGGCCTCGAGCAGCCGCCGAGCGACGATCCGCGCATTCGCGTGGCCGGCTTCGTCGAGGACCTCCGAGCGGCTTACGCGTCGGCCCGGTGCGCCGTCGTGCCGCTGCTGCAGGGCGGTGGCACGCCGCTGAAGTTCGTCGAGGCGCTCGCCTACGGCCTGCCGGTGCTCGCGACTCCACGCGCCGCGGCGGGGCTGTCCGTTCGCGACGGCGTCGACTGCCTGCTGGCCGGCGACGCGCAGGAGTTCGCCGCCAAGCTGACCGGCGTCCTGCGCGATGGTGCACCGGAGATCGGTGCTCGTGGCCGCCGGCTTGCTCTCGATCGCTACTCGGTCGAGGCGCTCACCCGGCTGCTGGCGTGAGCGCCGGCCCGCCGCCCGGCAGCGGCCCTGCGGCGCTCTCGCCCGGCTCCTCAGCGGGCTCCTGCTCGCCGTCCAGCTGCGACGCGACCAGCGCGAGCAGCCCGATCTGAGCGGCCAGCACGACCGTGAAGCGGAGTTCCGCGCCGGTGAACGTGGCCGTCGTCTCGGCGACTACCAGGCCTGCGATGCCACACAGTGAGGCCAGCCCGAAGGCGCGGAAGAGCCCTTCGGCGCTGCTCCGCCAGATTCGCCAGGACATCCGCGCCATCGCGAGCAGCAGCAGCGGATAGGCCAGCAGGCCGAGGATTCCGAGCTTCATCCACCACCACAGCGCGGCGAAGTGCACGTACTCGCGGGCGTCTTCGTGTTCGATCGGGAGGGGCTGAGCGGTCGCTTCCCATGGCACCAGGATGCCGAGGCCCGTGATCGGTTTCTTTTCCAGCTGCGCCAGCACGTTGGCACGCTCGTCGATGCGATAGCGGTCTTCGACGCTTGCAGTGAGGCTGTTCGGCGAGAGCGATTCAGCGCGTTTGACCAGCGGTGAGGACGATTGGAAGTGGATCGAGCCGAGCAGCCAGATGCCCACGGCGACGAACAGCGCGGTCGGGACGAGCAGCCTCCGGCCGACCGGCGACAGCGCCAGCAGCACGACCAGCATCAGACCCAGCACGGTCGCGATCCAGAAGGAGCGACGGTAGGAGAGCAGGAGCGAGGCGATCAGCAGCGGCGTTCCGAGCAGCATCCACAGAGGCGGCCGGAAGCGCGCCAGGACCGCCGCGACGATGCCGAGCAGGGCGAGCATGATCACCCAGTTGGCTGTGGGTTCGTAGTAGGTGAGGTTGGCGCTGCGCTCGATCGAGACGCCCTTGTGGGCGGCCACCTCGAGCAGTCCGAGCAGGGCCTTCACCACGGCCAGCGCGAAGGCGCCGCCGAGCACCAGCCGCAGCTGAGCCCGATCGACCTTGAGGTTGGCGATCGTCAGCGGCAGCAACAGCAGGTAGAAGATCAGGTTCTCGGCGAGCACCAGCGACTTGAGGCCCGAGCCTCCGCCTTTGCCGACGGCGAGCCCGCAGATCATCCCCAGCACCAGGACCATGCTCACGAAGCGCAGCTCCTTCGGGAACTTGAGCGGTCTGCGGTCGCGCAGCATGTCCAGCGCGACCGATGCGGCGGCGAGCAGGACCAGCGCGTCGAGCGGCGTCAGGCGCTTGTAGAAGGTGTCGTAGAAATGCGCCTGGGAGGTCACCAGGCCGAAGCTGAACTCGAGCATGATCCCCAGGCCGATCGCCAGGCAGACGCACAGCAGCGGCCGCATCAGCAGGATCGCGACGAACACGAGCGCGAGCGGCGTGAACAGCGCCAGGGTCGGGCTCAGCTTGCGCCCGGCGAGCAGGATCACGAGCGCCGTCAGAGCGCATGCCACGGCGGCGGTCAGCAGCTCGCGACCGTCGAGTGTGCGCGCGTTCAGACGCCAGGAGGAGATGGCTCCTCCTCTCTACAGCGGCAGGGGGTTTTTGGTCGAGCGGCGCGAGCGGCGCGAGGCCCGCTCGGCATTGACGTCGACGGTGCCGACGCCCTCGCCGTAGGCGGAGTACGAATAGCGGCCACCGTCGCGCATGCCCGTGATCACGAGCCCGATCGGCTCGACCATGTGGCGGTCGAGGATGGCGCGAGCACGCCGGACCTCGTCCCGCGTCGTTTTGTTCAGGCGGGCGATCACGAGCGTCGCCTGCACGGCCGAGCTGTTGAGCAGGATCTGCGCGTCGGCCACCGGGTTCAGCGGTGGCGCGTCGATGATCACCATCGTCTCGCCGTTGTTCCCCAGTTCGGAGATGATCTCGCCGATCACGGGGCTGGCGAGGAGCTCGGACGGGTTGTGCGGGAGCGGTCCGGAGGGCAGCACCGACAGGTTCGGCACGTCCGGCAGCGGCTCGACGAGCAGATCGGCCGGCGCCTCGCCGCGAAGCAGCGCCGTAGTCAGGCCGCGGCGGGGGTCGAGGCCGAAGTGGCGCGCGAAGGTCGGCATCCGCAGGTCGAGCTCGAGCAGCACGACGCGGCGTTTCGTCAGGGCGATCGCCTGGGCGAGGTCGACCGACACGGTCGTCTTGCCCTCACCGGGCACGGCGCTCGTGATCAGCAGCGTGTCCATCGCGCGTGTCACCGCCGCGAATTCGAGCGCGCTGCGCAGAATCCGGAACGGCTCGAGCAGCTCCGAGCGTTCGTCGGCCCGGACGGGCCCCATCGAAGACTGCGGCACGACGGTCAGTGCCGACAGGCGGTACTCGCGTTCGAAGTCCTCGACGGTCTTGATGCGCCGGTCGAGCGACTCGAGCAGGAACAGGAGCGTGAAGGCCAGCGCCAGACCGATCACGAGACCGAGGATCACGGCGGTCGAGAGGCGCATCCCGGACGGGCTGCCGGGCGGGGTCGCGCGGCCGATGATGCTCGCGCCCGCGCTCACCGCGGCGCGCGCCTGGGCCAGCCGCTGGATCTGCGACTGCAGCGAGCCGGCTTCCGCCGATCCCGCCGGTGCCGCGTTCAGCTGCTGCTGCAACTGGTTCTTGACGGCGTTGATCGCGTTCAGCTGCTGGTTGGCGCGGAACGTTATGAACTGGTTGGCGAACGCGTTGGCGATGCGGGCCGACTCGCGCGGGTCGCCCGTGGAAGCCGTGATGTCGAGCACTTCGGCGTTCGGCGCCGCTTCGACCGACGCGATCGAGAGCAGTTCGCCGACGCTCAGCTGGTTGCCCAGCTGCGTGCGGACGCCCTGCGCGACTTCCGGCGAGTGCGCGATCGTCACTTCGGTGTTGATGTCGCGCTGCGGTTCGCCGCTGCCGGAGCTGAGCGAGCCGATGATCTGTTCGAGCTGGGGGGCGTGCTGAAGGGCGACGCTCGCGCTGGCTTTGTAGGTGGGGGTGGCCCGCTTCTGCTGGATCGCCGAGATCACGGTGCAGACGAGCACGATCCCGAGCGCCAGCGGCCAGCGACGGCGCAGCACCTCGAGCGCCGTCGAGATCGAGTTGCTCTCTGCAGGCGGCTCGAACCGCGTGTCGGACCTCATCGCGAGGATGCCCTCGCGGGGTGCGCCAGTCTGCTCCAGGCCACAGTGCTCAGCACAACACTCCTATCGTCGCGCGGCGGGCGGTTCTTGAGGGGTTGCCGCCGGGGGGCGTCCCGCCTGACGCCGTGCCGCGCGGCGCTCGACGGCGACCGAGGATCGGTGACCACGGATGGTAGCTACCCAGGGGGTGCCGGTCGCACGCTGTATTGCGCGGTCAGGGACGCCGCTCGCGGGGCGCCTCGCGCATCAGCCTGCGCTCAGCGCGGCATGAGCGTCGAGCACGAACGCTTCCTGGGCGTCGAGGTACGGCCCGATCCTGAAGTCCTCCGCCCGCTCGCGCGCACGGAGGACGCGAGCCGCGGTGGCCTCTGGTTCTCCCAGCACCCGCTCTAGGGCGGCGGCCGCTGCGGACGCGTCGCCACGGGCGAACAGCAGCGCGTGCTCCTCGTCGTGCATCCCCTCGCCGATCCCGCCCACGTCCGATGCCACGATCGGCACGCGCGCGAGCGCCGCCTCGATCGTGACGAGCGGAAAGGGCTCCTGCCAGACCGACGGCACGATCAGCGCATGTGCGGCGGCGAGCGCGGCGGCCGACTGCTCGGGGGTGCGCTGACCGAGCCAGCTGATCGCCGTGCCGACGCCGAGCCTCTCTGCGAGCGAGCGCATCTCCGCGCCGTATGCCGGATCCTCGGGACCGATCACGACGAGCCGCGCGGACGGGCGCGCCCCTGCGCGAAGCATCGCCAGCGCCTCGATTGCCACGCCGACGCCCTTGTACGGGGTCACACGGCCGAGGAACACGATCTCCGGCTCGGCCGCCGGCGCCCTCGACACCTGCTCGTACAGATCGCCGTAGCGCGGCACGGAGTGCCCCACCCGCTCGAGCACCGGCTCGACGAACTGCGGCGTCGGCACCATCCGCTCGAGCGTCTCGGAGTTCCAGGAGATGGCGGCGCGCACGGGCGCGAGCGGGTCCAGGCGCAGCGCCGGCAGCCTGTTCACCGCGCGGCAACCGGCTGCCCAGGGCCGGCGCGCTGCGCGCCGCCGGGTGGGGAGCAGCTCGCGCAGGAACTGGTCGTTCTTGAACAGGCCTCCGAACCAGTGCTCGCAGACGCGAAACGCGAGCGGCACGCGGCTGTCCGCCAGCACCCGCACGGACGCCTGCGGGATCGAGGAGCAGTTCCACGCGTAGATCAGGTCCGGCTTCCAGTCGAGCGCGCGGCGCGCGGCCCCTGTGGCGCGCAGAGCGGCCGCCGGCGCCCGCACCGCACCGCGGGAGTCGGCGCTCAGCAGCGTCAGCTCGCGCCGTACCCGCGGATCGCTCTCGGCACGCGCGCTGCCCTCCGAGCTGGTCAGGACGAGGACCTCGTGGCGCTCGGCGAGACGCTCGGCGACCCCCGCGCACTCGACCTCATAGCCGCCGAGGGCGACCGGCGGATAGAACGTGGAGACGAGCAGGATGCGCACGAGGCTCCGTACGCTAGCCGCCCGCTCGAGCCGGGCGGCATTTCGTCCATTCGGGTTAGCACGGACCGGCGGCGGCTGCGGGCCGTGATTACATTGCGCGGTGCCCACCACGGCGAGCATCGACCTGGCGGCCGTCGTGGAGAAGGCGCGGCGCATGCCCACCGCGCCGCCCATGCCTGCGGCTCCGCTCGCGGTGCGGCTGCGCACCTCGACGGCCGTGCGCAGGGTGATCCCGCCCGGCATTGCCCTCGCGCGCGCCGAACGCAAGGGCGAGCGCCGCTGGCTTGACCCCGGCCAGCGCGCGCGGGCGAGCGCGGCGATGGAGACGATCCTCGCGGGCACCCCCCGCGCGGCCGAGGTGACCGAGCTCGCGCGGCTTCACCTGATCGAGGAGGAGGCACTTGCGGCGATCTTCTGGGCGCCGTGGCGGACCTCGCTCCTCACGGATGCCTCAGCTCGAACCCTCCGGCAGGTGCTCGCCGGCGGCCGGCCCTTGATGATCAGCGTCTGCCACCTGGGCCCCTACTTCCAGCAGTTCTCGGGGCTGACACCGTTCGGCGTGAACGCGATCGTGGTCTCGGGAGACTGGTTCTTCGAAGATCCGCCGCCCGGGCAGTGGGGCCGGCGGCTGGCGCGCTGGGCGCGAGGGGTGGCGGAGGCGCGTGTGCGGCTGATCCCCGCGACCGGCTCGTTCGAGCCGGTCCGGGCGCTGCTCGAGATGGGCGAGCCGGTCGGCTCCTACTTCGACATGCCCGGAAGCATCCGTACTCGGTTTCTGGGCAAGCCGGTCGAGTTGGCCTCCGGAACCGCGCAGCTGGCACACCAGACGGGCTCGATCGTGATGCCGATGCGCGCGCGCCGCGAGGGCGCCCAGCCATGGACGGACGTCCTCGAGCCGCTGGACGCGCGGGAGTTCGCGAGCGCGGCCGAGCTGCACGTCGCGCTGGCGGCGGTGCACGAGCGCTCGATCCTGGCCGCGCCCGAGGCGCTGGAGGATCCCGCGCGGCCTGGCTCGTGGGGGGCCGGAGCGAGCGCCGCGGCCTGGCTGCGCCAGAGCGGCGGCTGACCTTGCGGGTCCTGTTCTTCAACGAGGGGAACCTCGGCACGCACATCATGGGCCAGGGACAGCTGACGGAGGCGCTGCGCCTCGGTCTCGCCGAGGTCGACGACGTCGAAGCCAGCTTCACCGGCCTGACGCCGATGGGCCGCCTAGCCGGGGCGCTCGCGATGCGGCCGCTGCCCGTGCTCGGCGGGCGCGAGCTCGACCTGCGCGCGCTGCGCTGGCACCTCGCGCAGTCGCTGCGCGCTCGAGTGGCGATCGAGCGCGCGCTGGCCGGAGAGGCGACCGACGCGATCTTCGTGCACAGCCACTCGGTCGCCATGACGCTCGGGCGCCTGATGCGAAAGCAGCCGGTCGTGCTCTCGGTCGACGTGACCGTGGGCGACTGGTCGCAGATGCCTGCCTGGCGCTCGCAACGGCCGTATGCCGAGGCGCTGATGGCGCCGAGCCTGGCGCTCGAGCGCCGGGCGCTGCACAACGCCGCCCTGACGGTCGCATGGACCGGCTGGGCGCGACGCAGCGCCGAACGAGCGGCGCCGCGGGCGCGGGTCGTCGAGCACCATCCCGGGCTCGACCTCGAGCGCTACGCGCCCGCGCCCCGCCGGCCGCGACGACTGCCGCGCGTGCTGTTCGTCGGTGGACGCTTCGCCGAGAAGGGCGGCCCGGAACTGATCGACACGCTGGCGGGGTCGCTCGGCGAGAGCGTCGAGCTGGACATCGTCACCCCGGTCGCTCCGCCCGCGAGGCGCGGCGTGCGGGCACACCAGCTCGGTCCGACCGACCCTGCGCTGCTCGACCTGCTCCAGCAGGCGGACGTGATGTGCCTGCCGACGTACGGCGACGCGGCGCCATGGGCCGTGATCGAGGCGATGGCCTGCGGGACGCCGGTGCTGTCGACTCGCATCGGCGGCATCCCGGACCTGCTCGACGACGGGCGCGCCGGGGTGCTCGTCGAGCCGGCGCGGCCGCGTGAGCTGGGCGAGGCACTGCGCACGCTGCTCGCCGACGAGGAGCTGCGTGGGACTCTGGCGGTCCGTGCGCGCGAGCGATGCGAAGAGCGCTACGACGCACGGCGCCAGGTGCCGGCGCTGCTCGAGCAGATCCGCGCGTTGACGTCGCGCTGAGCGCGCTCAGACGCTCGCGCGGCGTTTGAGCAGGACCTGCACGTCCTCGGGGCCGATCGCGCGGAGCCCGAAGAGCAGCGCCGGGTAGAGCAGGCAGGCTGCCGCAGCGATCACGCCGAGCGGCGCGTCGAGCAGCCGCAGCGCGGCGAGCAGCACCCCGAGAGCGACCGCGGCGCCGGCGGTGCGCGCGATCCGACCCACGGCCGGGCGACGGATCCCGAGCTCGGACGCCACGACGCGGGTGGTCGCGACGAACACGATCGCCTCGGTCGCGAACGTCATCCACGCCGCTCCCATGAAGCCGAGCAGCGGCACGAGGATCAGGTTGCCGATCACGTTCACGACCAGCGCGTAGACGCTGATCCGAAGCAGCTTGTTCTGTTTGTTCAGCACGAACATGAGGTTGCCGTTCAGGTAGCCGTAGGAGATCAGGACGAACGCGCCGAGCAGAACCGGCAGCGCCGGGGCCGCGTCTGAGAATTCCTGGCCGAAGATCAGGCGCACGACTGGACCGGACGCCGCCAGGGCGAAGGCGAGGCCGCCGAAGGACACGACCGACAGCAGCTCGGCGGTCAGACGCGCGGCGCGCTTCAGGCGCGCTGGGTCGTGCGGCCACGAGGCTGCGAGCACCGGCGCGAGCGTCGTCAGGATCGAGATCGGGACGAAATGCGACTGGTTCAGGAGGTTGTAGACCGCTCCGTAGAGACCGGCGTCGCGACTGCCGGAGACCGAGTAGACGATCACCTGGTCGATCTGGGCGTAGGCGATGATCAGCAGCCCGGACAGGCCGATCGGGACCGCGAGCGTGACCAGCTTGCGGACGTGCTTCATCATCGGTCGCGGCCGTCGCTCGGCGAGCCGCAGGGCGGCGACCGTCTGCACGATCGATCCGACGAGGTTGGTCGCGACCATCGCGATCGCCAGCGGCACCATCCCGCCTTTCTGGATGTGGATCACGACGACAGCGGCGGCCCACAGCAGGCTGCGGATCGTGAGCACGAGCATCGGGATCCGGTTGTCGACGCGCAGCTGGAAGAGCAGCGCCAGGGCGCCGACGCCGCCGAACGGCATCGCGACCAGCAGGATCCCGCCGGCGAGCAGCATTTCTCCGTTGTGGGGCAATGCCAGCAGCGCCCCGAAGCAGGCGGCCATGACCGGAACGAGCGCCAGCAGGCGCAGGGCGATGACCGATCCGATCCACTCGTTCTCGCGCTCCGGCTCGCGCGCGGCTTCACGCAGCGCGACGCCCTCCATGCCGAAGTTCGCGAAGTAGGCGACGAAGGCGATGACCGCGAACATCGTCGACCAGCGTCCGTAGCCGGAGGTCCCGAGCGTGCGCACGACCAGCGCCGTGACGAACGCCCCGAGCGCAAGGTTCATGATCCGCACAACCACCTGCATGGCGATGTCGGAGGCGGCGCGCTGGCGCGTTGCGTGGCGGGCTAGGGTCGACATCGGCTCGCTGCTCTCGTTCGAAGGACGGTCACGATATCCCTGCATCGGCGCCGCCGGCCCCGACCTGCAGGCGCGCCGTGCGGCGCCGGACCGCCGGGCGCCGCCTGCCTCAAGGGGCTGACTGGCCTTGCCGATAGCGGCTATACCATTGCGAGGCTCTGCGTCGCAGTGGCGAACAACGACCCTCGCGGCAACGACGCGACCGGGCCGGCACGGCGAAACAACAGAGAGGGAGCATAGACGTGGGCACGACCTTGATCACCGGGGGCAGCGGCTACATCGGATCGCTGCTGGCACGCGAGCTGCAGGAGCATGAGCACGACGTGCGCGTGCTCGACTCGCTGCTGCACGGCCAGGAGGACATCGCCGCCGAGCAGGAGCAGGCCGGCATCGAGGTCCTGCGCGCCGACATCCGCGACGCCGACGCCCGCGCCAGGGCGCTCGACGGCGCCGAAGCGGTCGTGCACCTCGCTGCGATCGTCGGCGACCCGGCGTGCGCCCGCGACCCTCAGGTCTCCGACGAGGTCAACGTGCAGGCGACCGAGGCGCTCGTCGCCGACGCCAAGAGCGCCGGCGTGAGTCGCCTGGTGTTCGCCTCGACCTGCTCCAACTACGGCCGCATGGCGGACCCGACCGTGCCGATCACCGAGGATGGCGAGCTCCGGCCCGTCTCGCTCTACGCCGAGCAGAAGGTCGGCATGGAGAAGCTGATCCTCGCCGGTGGCACCGCCAACGGCCTCGCGCCGACGTGCCTGCGCTTCGCGACGGTCTACGGCGTCGGGCGCCGCATGCGCTTCGACTTGACGGTCAACGAGTTCACCCGTGAACTCTGGGCGGACCGCGAGCTGGAAGTGTTCGGCGAGCAGTTCTGGCGCCCGTACGTCCACGTTCGCGACGCCGGCCGGGCCGTGCGGACCGTGCTCGAAGCACCGGTCGAGAAGGTCGGGGGCAACGTCTTCAACGCCGGGCGCTCGGGCGAGAACTACCGCAAGCTCGACATCGTCGAGGAGATCGGCAGGCAGACCGACAAGGGCAAGGTCTCCTACGTCAAGAAGGACGAGGATCCGCGTGACTACAAGGTCAGCTTCGACAAGATCAAGGCGGAGCTCGGCTTCGAGACGCTGATGACTGTCCCGGACGGGATCGCCGAGATCATCACGGCGCTCGACGAGCACCGCTTCGGCGACCCTTACGACCCCCGCTACAAGAACATCCCCTGAGCTGACATACCGAGCAGAGCTAAAGCGCCGCGATGGCATCGACCAACACCTTCCCCGAGCTTCCGCTGTTCGACCTGCAGCTGCAGCCGCAGGATCTCGAGGCGGTCGCGGAGACGCTTCGCTCGGGGTGGCTGACGCTCGGGCCCCGCACGGAGGCCTTCGAGGAGGTCTTCGCGGAGCATCTCGGCGCGCGTCACGCGATCGCCGTCTCGAGTTGCACTGCCGCTCTGCACCTCGCCTACATGGCCGCCGGCGTCGGCCCGGGGGACGAGGTGATCGTCCCCTCGTTCACGTTCGCCGCGACGGCTTCGGCGGTGCTGTACTGCGGCGCGACGCCGGTGTTCGCCGAGATCGTCTCACGTGAGGCGCCGAGCCTCGATCCCGAGGACGTCGAGCGGCGAATAACTCCGCGCACGAAGGCGGTGTGCATCGTCCACTTCGCGGGCTACGCCGCCGCCGCCGATCGCATGAAGGAGATCTGCGACCGCCACGGCCTGGCCCTGATCGAGGACGTGGCGCACGCACCGAGCGCGACCCTGCACGGACGCAAGCTCGGCACGTGGGGTCTCGCGGGCGCCTTCAGCTTCTTCTCCAACAAGGTCCTCTCGGTCGGCGAGGGCGGGCTGCTCTGCACCGACTCCGACGAGGTGGCGGCGCTCGCGCGCTCCCAGCGCTCGCACTGCATGACCAGCGGCACCTGGGAGCGCCACAACGGCCGCACCGACACCTACGACGTTGTCGGCCTCGGCTACAACTACAGGCTCGACGAGCCGCGCTCGGCGCTGCTGCTCTCGCGGATGGGGCGCCTCGAGCAGGAAATCGAGCGACGGCGCGAGCTGACGATGCGCTACCGGTCGCTGCTCGCGGGGGTCGAGGGGATCCACGTCCCGTTCGAGGATCACGAGGTCCCGAGCTCCTCCTGTTACGTGTTCCCGATCATGCTCGACGAGGACGGCCGTCAGGCGGAGGTCTCCCGGCGGATGCGCGAGCAGGGCATCCAGACGAGCATCTTCTACCCGTCGATCCATCGCTTCACCGCCTACCGCGAGCGCTTCCCCGGTGTTTCGCTGCCGATCACCGAGCTGGCCTCCCGCACCGAGCTGACGCTGCCGTTCTACCCGCACATGAGCAACGACGACCAGGACCGCGTGGTCGCCGTGCTCGCCGGAGCGCTGGCCCGATGAAGGCGACCGAGGTGATCGGCGAGTGGCAGGTCCCGCTCACCGACATACAGGTGTCCGAGGAGGACGTGCGGGCGGTGCTCGACTGCCTGGAGTCGGGCTGGCTGACGATGGGACCGCGCACCGCCGCCTTCGAGCAGGCGCTGTCGGAGTTCACCGGCGCCCCCCACGCCGTCACCGTCTCGAGCGGCACGGCAGCCCTGCACCTGGCCTGCCTGGCCGCCGGCCTCGGGCCCGGCGACGAGGTGCTCGTGCCTGCCTTCACGTTCGTCGCAAGCGCTGCGGCCATCCGCTTTGTCGGCGCGACGCCGGTGCTGTGCGACGTGATCTCGCCGCGCGAGTTCAACGTCGACCCGGCCGACGTCGCCCGGCGCATCACGCCGCGTACCCGCGCGGTGATCGGCGTGCACTTCTGCGGCTACCCGGCCGAGGCCGCGGCACTGCGGGCGCTGTGCGACGAACACGGGCTGACGCTGATCGAGGACTGCGCGCAGGCGATCGGGGCGGTGCTCGACGACGATGGCCGCCAGGCCGGGACGGTCGGGGAGCTCGGAGCATTCAGCTTCTTCTCCAAGAAGCAGCTGTGCGTGGGCGAGGGCGGCATGGTCACGACCGCCGCCAAGGAGCTGGCCGACCGCGTGCGGCTGCTGCGCTCTCACGCGCTGACGAGCAGCACGTGGGACCGCCACCGCGGCCACGATCCGGCCTACGACATCACCGACATCGGCTTCAACTACCGCCTCGACGAGCCCCGTGCCGCGCTCGGTCTCAGCCGCCTCCCACGGCTCGCCGACGGCCTCACGGCGCGTCGCGCCACGGTCAGGGAATACCGCGAGCGCTTGAGCGATGTCCCCGGCGTCGAGCTGTGCTTCGACGAGGGCGCCGTCGAGCGCGCTTCGCATTTCGCCTTCCCCGTCCTGCTGGCGGACCGCGAGCGCCGCGACCGCTTCCGCGAGGATCTCAAAGCGGCCGGCGTGCAGACCACGTGGTACCCGGCGCTGCACACCTTCACCGAGTACCGCTCGTTCGCCCCGGCCGACGGATTGCCCGCGGCAAGCGAGGTCGGCGGGCGTCACTGCGCGCTGCCGCTCGGCGCGCAGATGAGCGCGGCTGCGGTCGATACGGTCGTGGCGGCGGTTCGCGCCGCCGCCGGCCCCTAGCCGCCTGGGATCAGCCGGTCGCGCACGGAGGCGAACTCCTCCTGCGCCTGCTCGTAGTCGTCGTGGCGCCCGATGTCGAGCCAGTAGTCATCGCTCATCCACGACCGCACCTCCTCGCCGGCCGCGATCAGCCGCAGGACCAGGTCGGGGAAGTCCAGGCGCTCACCGGCCTCGATATGGGCGAGGGCGCGCGGGGCGAAGCAGTACACGCCCATGCTCGCCACGTAGTCGATCGCCGGCTTCTCGTCGTAGCCCGTCAGGCGCGTCGGATCTGACTCGTCGCCGAAGCGCAGCACGCCCAGCGAGACCTGGATCTGGCGCTCCTTGGTGGCGATCGTCGCCGCCGCGCCGCTGGCCTGGTGGCGTTCGAGCAGGGCGCCGTAGTCGATGTCGGTCAGCACGTCGCCGTTCATCACGAGCACGTCGTCGTCGGCAATGCCGTCGATCAGCGCCAGCGCCCCGACCGTCCCGAGCGGCTCGCGCTCGCGGTAGTAGTCGATCGGGATTCCGTAGCTGTCGCCGTCGCGGAAGAACGCCTCGATCAGCTCCGCGAGGTACCCGGTGGCCATCGTGATCCGCTCGAAGCCGTGCGCCGTCAGCTGGCGCACGACGATGTCGAGCACCGGCCGGTCGCCGATCGGCATCAGCGGCTTGGGGAGGACGGTCGTGTAGGGGCGTAGGCGAGTCCCCTCGCCGCCCGCCAGGATCACCGCGCGCTTCACCGGGGCGGCAGGGTGCTCTGCGCGAGGAGATCGGGCACACTTCAAGAATACGTGTAGTGATGGACGACCGGGGGAGAGCGTCCAAGGTGCAGTCAAAGTGAGGGTTGGCTCGTCTGTGCGCAGGCTTCGCGCGCGGCCTCTCGTCGCCCGCCGGCTGTCGGGCCTCCACGACGTCCTCGTGCCGCCGCTGCGCACCGCGAACGCGTTGCTGCGGCGGATCTCCGCCGCCGGCCACCGCCTGCAGTACAGGGTCGAGGGATTCCTGCGCCCGGCGGCGGAGTGGTTCGACCACGAGGTCGACGTGCAGTGGCAATGGCCCGCGATGGGACGCTCCAGCTTCCTCGAGCGCGGCGTGCTCAGCGCGCTGGCGATCCGGCCCGGCAACGAAGTTCTCGAGCTGTGCTGCGGGGACGGCTTCTACGCGAGCCGCTTCTATGCCGCGCGCGCCTCGCGCGTTGTGGCGATCGACCTCAACGAGAGCGCCATCTCCCACGCCCGCCGCCACCATGCCCGCGCGAACATCGAGTATCGCCTCGGCGACATCCGTGACGAGCTGCCGGCGGGCCCGTTCGACAACGTCATCTGGGACTCGGCCATACACCACTTCACGCTCGCCGAGGCGGCGATCGTGCTCGCGTCGCTGCACCGGTGCCTGCGCGACGACGGCGTGCTGTCGGGCTTCGCTGACATCGAGCCGGACAGCCGCTACCCCTACGTGCACATGGAGCTGCGGGATGCCTCGGCGCTGGCGGACCTGCTCGCCGCGGAGTTCGCCCACGTCGCGGTCGTCGAGACGCTCGACGGAGAGCGGCAGAATCTCTACTTCTTCGCATCGGACGTGCGCGCGAGGCTGCCGTTCGCCGAGGGAGTGCGGGCGCCCGGCGCGCCTGTCCCGGCGCAGTCGCCGGAGCCGGCCCCGTCGCGGTTCTCCGCCGGCTAGCCCGCCTGCCCGGCGCCCGGCGCGCTCAGGCCACGAGGCGGCTCGCGTCCACCTCCGCCAGGAACTCGTCCCAGTGCGCCGTGTACGGCGCGATCGCCTCGAGCAGCCGTTCGAGCGCCCCCCACCCCTCGGCGGCCTCCCAGCCCCAGTGCAGGACGATCGGAGCCCACAGCCCGGCACGCCGGTCGATCAGCGCCCGGGCGCCGCCGAGCACCTCATCGGCGCGCCCGTACAGGGGGTGGTAGGCGGGCATGTAGACGGCCTCCCCGCGCCAGACCGGCGAGCGCTGAAAGCCGAGCACCCCCACGGACTCGGGGCCACCGCAGACGACGTCGAATCGGCGCGCGAGGATCTCGTACTGCGCGGCGTCGAAGCGGTTGAACGGCGGCACGAACACGCGCGGGCGAAGGCCCAACACCTCGAGCTCGGCCAGACCGGTGTCGAGCAGGCGTTCTGTTGCCGCGGCGTCAAGCCCGCACAGCTCTGAGCGCCGGCGCGGTGAGAGGTGGCGCGTGCGGTGGTCGAGCCCGTGCAGGCCGTAGGAGACACCCTGGGCCGGCATCGCCACGAGCAGCTCGCGCTCCTCGTCGTCGAGCCCGCGCCAGCTGGTGCCTTCCGGGTCGAGCGGGTTCGCCGAGACCCGCGGCAGGACCGCGACGAGATACGGGACGCCGGCTTCGCGCAGCAGGCCGTGGAACCGCCGGTAGCGCTCGGTGCCGTAGCGCTCCGGCTGATCGAGCGCCAGTGCGTGGGGAAACTCGTCGACCCGAATCAGGAAGCGCGGGGGCCCGTCTGCATCCGGTCCGAGCGCGGCCCGGCGCGCCGCGATCATCGGCTCGGCGACCGCCTGCTCATACTCGAGCCGACCGAGCTTGCGCTGCACGCGCTGGGCCAGGCGCATCGGCGGCGGCGGCACGCGACCCTGGCGCAGCGCGGCGCGTACCGCCTTCAGCCGAACTGCGTGATCGTCCGCGCCCGGCCCGAGCAGCAGGCGCGCACTGCGTGTCAGGTTCCCGCCGTCAGCCATCTCCCAACACGTCACGGTAGACGGCCACGGTGCTCCGTGCGATCACGTCCCACGAAAACCGCTCGGCGGCGAGCCGCTCTCCGGCCGCGCCGCGCCGCAGGTTCTCCTCCGCCCCGGCCGCGATGCTCGCCGCGAGCGCATCGACGAGCGCGTCGGGATCCGGCCGAGCGCAGACCCACCCGGTCTCGCCGTCGATCACCGACTCGGCCATGCCCCCGACGGGATACACGACAACCGGCCGGCGAAAACCGTAGGCGAGCAGAAGCACGCCGCTCTGGCTGGCCACCTGGTAGGGAAGGGCCACGGTGTCCGCCGCGGCGAACAGGCGAGCCGCCTCGGACATCTCGAGAAACCCCTCGCGGATCGTGACACGACCGGACAGCGCAGGATCGGCCAGCGCGTGGGCCTGCTCGGCGAGCCCGCCGATGTCCTGGCCTCCGACCAGCAGGTGCAGATCGGGCAGCCGACGCAGGGCGTAGATCAGGTCGCCGAGGCCCTTGTCGGGCCGCAGCTGGCCGAACAGCAGCGTCACCGGCGCATCCGCCGGGATGCCCAGATGGACCCTGGAGGCGGCACGATCGGCGCTGCCGCCGCCGCGTGCCAGGCCCCCGTACTCGCCGTGCGGGATCACGACGGCGTGCTCTGCGGCCGCCGGCCAGAGCCGCTCGAGGTCGGCGTTGGTGTGCACGATCGTCGCGGCCGCGAGCCGGCCCGCGAGTTCGCGCACGGCAGAGCGTGTGCGCAGGAAGCGTGTCCCTCGCTCGAACGTGCCGTGGGCGGTCTGCACGACCGGCCGCCCGGCGAGGCGCAGGCAGGCCATCGCGACAAGCCCGAGCTGTGGCAGCTCCCAGCCCTGCGAGTGGACGACGTCGTTGCGCCGGGCGAGGCGGAACACCCTGGGCAGGGCGAGCACGAACAGCAGGCCGTTGACCGGGCGTTTGAGCCCGCAGCGCCCGAGAGCGCGGCCCAGCGCGCTGCTCTCGCGCATGTAGTGAAAGACCCGACGGGCGGTCACTCCGGGCGTGGGGGCGTACAGGTGGTCGTCGGCGGTCGCGAGCTCGACCTCCCAACCCAGCGCGGCGATCGCGGCAACGAGGGCGCCGGTGTAGTCCGCGACACCGCCTCGGCCGCCCTGCTCGATCATCAGTAGACGCCGCGGAGGTGCGGCGCTCATGGGGAGCTGGTTCGCGTCCCGTTCGCGGCTATCGCCCGCTCGAAGAGGCCCTCGATCAGCTCGGCGACGATCGGGGCCGCGTAGGTGCGCTCGGCATAGGCGCGCGCCGCGGCGCCCTCGCGTGCCGCCCGGCCAGGATCATCGAGGTAGCGGACCAGCAGCGCACGCAGCGACTCGGGATCGTTCTCGGGGCTCGCGATGCCGCCGATCTCGGGGGAGATCATGTCCGCCACGCCCTCGGCGCCGGTCGACAGGCACGGGCGGCCGGCGAGCATGCCGAGGATCACGGCACGCGGCGCGCCCTCGGTGGGGCTGGGGCAGAACACGGAGACGTCGAACGCCGAGAGGACGTCCGGCACCTCGCGCCCGGGAGTCGGGATGAAGTGCGCGCGGTCGCCGAGCGGCGCCGCCAGCTCGCGCAGCTCCGCTTCTGTTTCGCCGTCGCCCGCCAGCAGCAGGTGCACGCGGGGATCCTGCAGGGCGATCACAGCGCTGACGACGACATCGTTGCGCTTCTTGAAGTGAAAGCGCGAGATGCAGCCGACGACGAACGCATCCTGCGGGATCCCGAGCTCCGAGCGCACGCGCCGGCGACCCTCCTCGTTGAAGCGGATCTCATCGGTGCGCAGCACGTTCGGCACGACGACGACCTTCGCGGGATCTACGCCGACCTCGGTGACGGACTTCCTCGTGCCCTCCGACACCGCCATCACCAGCGGCACGCGCTCAGCCGCCGAGAGGTACGCGCGGCGGGGCAGGCCCTTGCGCAACGGGAACGGAACGGGGCCCCACTCCGACCAGACGACCGTGCGGCTCAGCTCCCCGGGCAGCATCCGCGCCATCAGCTGCTCCTTCTTGTAGTGGACGAGCAGCACGTCATACGGCGCCTCGGCCCGCAGCGCCGCCCGCAGCCGGCCGAGCAGCTGCGGCCAGCGCGCCGCGAGTCCCACCCAGCTCCCCGTCGAGAGCTTCGGGCCGAGCTCGACGGGGCGGATCGTGACACCCGTGTCGCGGCCGATCCCGGGCGTGTCGGCGAGCATCACGGTGTCGTTTCCGCGCTGGCGCAGCGCCTCGAGCATCTCCAGCGCGGCGAACTCAGCGCCGCCGCTCGAGTCGGTCGTCATCACACTCACGATCTTCATGGCGCGGCATTATCGCCGCCGTCGTGGACACTCTCGGCGGATGGACGACTCCCGTCGCGGCGGGCGAGCGCCCGAGGCGCCCTGAACTAAGCTCACGGCGCGATGCGTGCCCTCCTCGTCGACCAGGCCCGCGACCGAGGAACACTCGTCGCGGTCCGCGCGCTCGCGGCGGCCGGATTCGAGATCGGCACGGGCGCTGCGGAACCGAGCTTCGCGAGCCTCTCGCGCCACACGCGGGCCCATCACGGCGTGCGCGACTGCGGCGAGGACGAGGACGGCTTCGTCACAGACATCGCCTCGGCGGTGCGCGATCGTGGCTACGACATCGTCTTCTGCGCCTACGAATCGGGCCTGACGGCGCTCTCGCGGCGGCGCGAGGAGATCGCTCCGGCGATCTGGCCCTATCCCTCCTACGAGGTCGTGCGGCGCACCTTCGACAAGCTCGACCTGTCGCACGCGGTTCGAGCCGCCGGGCTCGACGCGCCCCACACGGAGCCGGCCGACGAGACGGCGCTCTCGAACTGGTCGGGTCCGGTCGTCGTAAAGGCGCGAAACCACGTCCCGCAGCGATTCGACACCGAGATCTTCTCCGAGCCCCACCAGGCGGCATCGCTCGTCCGCCGCATGACGGCCGAAGGTGGCGAGCCGCTGCTCCAGACCCCGCTGAGCGGGACGATGGGCGCCGTCGTGATCGTCGCCGGAGCCGACGGTGAGATCCTCGCGGAGGTCCACCAGGAGGCGTCAAGGACCTGGCCGCCCGGGGCCGGCGACACCGTCCTCGGCCGCGTCGTGGCGCCGGAGCAGGAGCTCTCGAGTGGCATCGCCCGGCTGGTCGCCGAGCTCGGCTGGCGCGGGCTGGCCCAGGTCGAGCTGTTCCGGGGTGCCGGCGGCGAGGTCGCGATCACCGACTTCAACGGCCGTTTCTACGGCTCGATGGCGCTGGCCGTCGCGGCGGGCGTGAACGTCCCGGCGATCTGGGCCCGCGACGCGCTCGGCCTGGACCCGTGGGACGGGCCGCTGCGCACGGCTCGCGTGGGCGCTCGCTTTCAATGGCTCAACCGGGACCTCGCCGCCGGCTACGCGCAGGGTCCGCGGGGACTGCTGGAGGCGCTCGCGGCGGCACCCGTGGCAGCGCATTCGATGTGGGCGCTGCGCGACCCGCTGCCGACCGCACGCTACCTGCTGCCCGAGGCGGCGCGCCGGCTGCGCAGGAGGGGCGCCGGCGGGTAGCGGCCCCGCCCCCGGTCGCGGGCTATGTCGCTGCTTTCCTAAAGCTCTCGATGCATGGCGACGAAGACGACCTGAACAGATGAACGCGTCCACGAGTCCCCCCGTCGTTGTCCAGTACCTGTACGTCCACGAGCCGGACGAGGGCTTCTACTACCCCACGGCGCGGGCCGGCAGCTCGGCTGCGCGGGTCGCCCAGCGGTATCTGGAGTGCGCGCTGACGCAGGCCGCCTCGCTGGCGCTGCGCGACGTGGAGTGCGAGCTCGTGCTCGCGATGAACGTGACCGACCGCACCGCCCTCGGAGGCGCCGGCGTGGCGCTGCTCGAGAAGATCGAGGAGCTCGGCACGACGATCGTGCCGACCCCGTACGTCCACCGGCCGAAGGCCGGCACCGAGATGTACGTCTCCTCTCGATACGTGCTCGACGCGGTCATCACGAGCTGTGCGGGCCTTGCGCCCGACCGGCAGGTCTGGCTGACTGATCTCGACTGCGTGTGGGTGGACCCCGAGCGGGTATTCGCGAGTGCACCCGCCGCCGGCGCGGTCGGGTGCGTCCACATCGAGTACCCGCCGGACTGGGACATGGTCGAATTCGAGGTTTACGGTCGCACCCGCAACGCGATCGGCGAGCTCGCGCGCGCGATGGGCGCCGACGTGCAGACGCCGCCGTGGGTCGGCGGCGAGCTGCTGACGGCGACGCCGGGCACCCTGCGCGAGATGGTCGGCGTGTGCGAGGAGCTCGACGAGCAACTGGCCGCAGAAGGCAAGACGCTCCCAAACGAGGAGCAGATCCTGTCGCTCGCCGGAGCGCTCGGTCGCGTGCACTTCACGGACCTCTCGGCGGTCGCCAGGCGCATCACCACGGGACCGCGCAGCCAGGCTGTGC
>JAOPZS010000100.1 GCA_025963965.1 Solirubrobacterales bacterium | reverse complement strand
GCGGTCGCCACGACGTCGACGGTGCCCGCCGCGCCGGCCGCAGGCACGAGCGCGGTGCAGCTCGTCGTGCTCGCGCACTGCACCGACTTCGAGCTGGCTTTGCCGAACTTGAATTTCGTCGCACCCGCGCCGACGGCGAAGCCGGCCCCCGTGATCGTGACCGTGTTGGCGCCCGCCAGCGGGCCGTTCGCGGGCGAGACCGATTCGACCACCGGCGCGTACTTGAAGCGCGCTTTGGTGCCGGCCGGGCTGGTGCCGCCGATCGTTGTCACCGTGACGCTCAGCGTCCCCGACACGTTCTGCGGGGCGATCGCGGTGATCGAGGTTGGGGAGTTGACCGTCACGGACGTCGCGGCCACTTCCCCGAAGTGAACTTCGGCGGGTGCCACGAAGCTCGTGCCCGTGATCGTCACCGCTGTGCCGCCGCTCGCCGGACCGCCCTTCGTCGACAGCTTGGAGACGGCCGGGCGCGCGACATAGGTGAAGCGATCGCCCGGGTTCGCCGGCGTCGTTCCGGCCGCGGTGAGGACGGTCACGTCGACGGTGCCCGTCCCGGCGGGTGCGACGGCCGTGACCGTGCTCGAGGAGAGCGCTTTCACCGACGTGGCGGCGCCGGCACCGAAGTGCACGGCGCTCGCGCTCCCCAGGTTCGTTCCGGTGATCGTCACTTCCGTGCCGCCGCTCGTCGGTCCGCTGGAGGGGCTCACCGCGGTCACACCGGGCTGGGCTTCGCCGAAGGCGATCATCTGCGCGCCGCCGGCGGCGACGCCCGCGACCATTCCCAGCGCCGTCACCTGGGCGGGCGTGTCGACGGCTTCGCTGCGGGTGCCGATGCCGAGGCTGCCGGCGTTGTTCATGCCCCACGTCATCAGCGTGCCTGATTCGAGGATCGCGGCGCTGTCCTGTTCGCCGGCCGTGATCGCCGCGACGTTCGCGAGCCCGCTCGCCGCCACCGGGTGCACGGACATCGGTTCCGTCACGCCGTTGCCGAGCTGACCTTCGTGGTCATCGCCCCAGCCGACGACGGTTTTGTCGCTGAGCAGCGCCAGCGCGTGCGTCTGTCCGGCGGCGATCGCCGTTACGCCGCTGAGTTCTTCGACGGGCACCGGCGAGGGACTGAAGTGGCCTTCTTCTTCGGTCGTTTCCGCTTCGAGCACGCCCGCGTTGCCGAGCTGGCCGAATTCGTCGTCGCCCCAGGTGACGACCGTGCCGTTCGTGAGCAGCGCCATGCTGAAGTTGCGGTCGGCCGCGATCGCGGTGACGCCGCTGAGGCCTTTGACGGCGACCGGTGTGTCGCTCGATTTGGTGTTGTTGGTGCCGAGCTGGCCGCGTTCGTTGTTGCCCCATGCCACCACCGTGCCGTTGGACAGGAGCGCGAGCGTGTGTTCTTCCCCGGCGGCGATCGCGGTCACGCCGCTGAGCCCTTCGACGGCCACCGGGATTTCGCTGTCGACTTTTTTGTTGTCGCCGAGCTGGCCGCTTTCATCGTCGCCCCAGTCCTTGACGGTGCCGCCCTTGAGCAGCGCGACGCTGTGGTTCCCGCCGGCGGCGATCGCCGTCACGCCCTTCAGGTTTTCGACCAGGATCGGGCTTTTCGTGCCGATGGCGCCTTCGTTGCCGAGTTGGCCGTGTCCGTTGAAGCCCCACGACTCGACGGTCCCGCCGGCGAGCAGCGCGAGGCTGTGCCGGGGGCCCCCGGCGACGGCGGTGACGAAATGCAGAGCGGAGATCGCGGTCGGGGTTGCGATCGACGTTTCGCTGGACCCCACGCCCGCCTGCCCCCGGGTGTTCAGACCCCAGCCGTACGCGCGGAAGTTGGTGGCCGAGACCGTCAGCGTCGCCGGCAGGCTCCTCGCGACGCCCGCGACGTTTTTGAACGACGCCCGGTATTCGTGGCCGCTTTCGGAGAGCTGCGCGTTGGTGACCGTCAACGTGGTCGAGGTGGCGCCCGAGACGGGAGTCCAGGTCGCCCCTTCGTTGACCGACAGTTCCCATTGCACGGTCGGTGTGGGCTTTCCCTGGCCGGCCGCTTCGAAGGTCGCCGTGCCGCCGATGCCGACGGTTTCGCTTTCGGGCTGTTCGGTGACGACGGGGATGCCCTCGACGGTCAGCTTGGCGCTGTTCGTGGCGACCGAGCCGGCGACGTTCGTGAAGATGGCGCGGTAGCGGTAGCCGTCCTCGGAGATCGTCGTGGCGGGCACGGTCAGCATGCTCGCCGTCTCGCCCGCGATCGGCGCCCAGCTGGTCCCGCCGTCGGTGGAGACTTCCCACTGCTCAGTGGGCGACGGGTTGCCTCTGCCGGCGCTGTTGAACGTCGCGTTTTCGCCTTCGATCACGGTGGTGTCGAGCGGCTGAATCGTGATCACCGGGAGTTCGACGATGTGGAGCGTCGCGGCCTGGCTGATCGCTTCGCCGGCGACGTTTTTGAAGACCGCCCTGAACTTCCAGCCATCCTGCGTTTTGCTGATGTTCGAGAGGTGCAGCGTGCTGCCGGTGACCCCGCTGAGGTTTTTGAACGTGGCGCCGCCGTCGGTCGACTCCTGCCACTGCGTCGTCGGCGCCGGCGCTCCGGAGGCGCGCGCTTCGAAGGTGGCCTGTTGCCCTTCCTGTGCGTTCGCGTCGACCGGCTGCTGGGTGACCGTGGGCTTCTTCGTGACGGTCAACGTGGCGGCTTTGCTCGTCGCCGTGCCGCCGCCGTTGGTGAAGATCGCACGGAACTGGTGCCCGCTTTCGGGAACCGTCGTGGCGGCGATCGAATAGGTGCCGGCGGTCGCCCCTTCGATCGGGTGCCATGTAGCGCCGCTGTCGAGCGAGGTTTCCCACTGGACCGTCGGCGAGTTCGACGCAGCCGATGTGAAGCTGGCTGCGCCGCCTTCTTCGACGGTGACGCTCGCCGGTTGCTGGGTGACTTTCGGCGCGGGCGTGCCGGCGTTTGGCAGAGCCCCGAGGGAGCCGCCGGCGAGCCGTGCGTCGGCGGCGCCGGCGAGACCAGCCAGGGTGAGCGCGACGCTCAGGATCACGACGGCGAGGCGTCCGGCGAGACGCGATCCGGCGGCCGCCGGACTCGTCGCCTTGCTGCGCCGCCGTCGGCAGCCCTCCGTGGTGATCACCGACATCTCGCCCCCTGGTTCTCCGTCCGGCCCTCGCCGTGGCCCCCTCGCGCTCCCCGGCGCCGTCGAAGGATCATAGGGCCTGCCGGCCGATAGCGTTAGGGAATGTCCGCAGCCCCCACCGCCGGCCGCGTCGCGCTCGTGACGGGCGCGTCCGGGGGAATCGGCGCCGCGATCTGCCGCCGGCTTGCGGCGGATGGCGCACGGGTTGCCGTCACCGACCTCGACGCCGACGCCTGCGAGGCGCTCGCGGCCGAGATCGGCGGCGTCGCGATCGCGCTCGACGTGACCTCGACGAGCTCCGCGGCCGCCGCCCTCGCGCGGGCCCTCGAGGTCCTCGGCCGCGTCGCCGTGCTGGTCAACAACGCGGGCGTCGACGAGTTCGGGCGCTTCGCGGACAGCGACGAGGAGCGCTGGGACCGGCTGCTCGCCGTGAACCTGCGAGGCGTGCTCGCCGTCACGCACGCGGCCTTGCCGTCACTGCGGGACGGCGGTGGGGCGATCGTGAACGTCGCCTCGGAGGCGGGGCGCGTCGGCGGCCACAGCCAGGCCGTCTACTCGGCGACGAAGGGCGGCGTGATCGCCTTCGGCAAGGCGCTCGCAAGGGAGGAGGCGCGGCACGGCGTGACCGTCAACGCCGTGGCCCCCGGTCCTGTTGCGACGCCGTTGATGGAAGCCGCGGCGGCGCACATGGGCGCCGAGCGGATGCAGGCGGCGCTGCGCGCGATCCCGGCCGGACGCGCCGGTGAGCCCCACGAGGTGGCCGACGCGGTCGCGTTCCTTGCCTCCCCTGAAGCCGCGTACATCACGGGCGCGACGCTGCCGGTCAGCGGCGGCCTGGCGATGGTCTGAGGCGGGGGCGCTCACGCGCGAGGCGCTCCGAGCCGGGCTAGACTCACTTGGATGGCCGGATCCGACGATGAGCTGTTCGGCGAGGAGCACGTGCGTGTCTACCGCGAGACCGGCGGCGAGCGCGGGTACGACTGGCGAGGCACGACGATCCTGCTGCTGAGCACGCGCGGCCGCCGGACCGGCGAGCAGCACACGACGCCACTTATCCACCGGACCGACGGTGACCGTTGGGTGGTGGTCGCCTCAAAGGGTGGCGCCCCTGAGCATCCGGGCTGGTTTCAGAACCTGACGGCCGAGCCCAACGCCTCGATCCAGGTGCACGACGAGGAGATCCCGGTGCGGGCAAGCGTCGCGGAGGGCGATGAGCGCGAGCGCCTGTGGAAGCTGATGGCGGAGGTCTGGCCCGCCTACGAGGAGTATCAGACGCGTACCGACCGGGTGATCCCGGTCGTGATCCTCGAGCGCCGCGGCGCCTAGCAGGTAGGCTGGCGCGTACCGGCCACCTGGGGAGGGGTCGAAGGGAGAATCACTGAAATGCAGCGCATCTCTCCCGTCGACGCCGCGTGGCTCGCGATCGAGTCGCGGGACACGCCCATGCACGTCGGCGGCCTGTTCGAATTCACGCTCCCCGACGATGCACCACAGGGATACCTCGGGCGCCTGTTCGAGCAGATGCGCGAGGTCCGGGCGATCCCGCCGCCGTGGAACCTGAAGCTCCTCGACGTGCCGCTGATCGGCTCCCGCCTGCCGGTGATGCGACAGAGCCACGACGTCGACCTCGACTACCACGTGCGCCATTCGGCGTTGCCGCACCCCGGCGGCCAGCGCGAGCTCGGCGTGCTCGTCTCCCGGCTGCACAGCAACGAGCTCGACCTGCACCGGCCGCTGTGGGAGGTGCACCTGATCGAGGGTCTCGAAGGCAACCGCTTCGCGATGTACACGAAGATCCACCACTCGCTGGTCGACGGCGTCAGCGGCATGCGCCTGATCATCCGCACCCTGTCGGGCGATCCCGCCCAGAGCGTGACGCCGGCGTTCTGGACGGTCGGCGGCGGCGAGCGCCCGAAGGCCGAGGAGCACTCGGCGGGCTCCGGCCCGCTCGCTCTGCCGCTTGGGTTGCTGCGCGAGGGCGCCGCCACCGCGGGCGGCCTCTCACGCGCAGCGCTCGACCTTGCGCTCGCGGCGGTCGACGACCGTTCGCTGCAGGCTCCCTACCGGGCACCGGCATCGGCGCTGGGTGGCCGGCTGGGCGGCCAGCGCCGCTTCGCCACCCAGCAGTACGAGCTCGCGAGGGTCAAGCGCATCGCCGCGGCCTTCGGCTGCACGCTGAACGATCTCGTCCTGTATCTGAGCGGGACGGCGCTGCGCCACTATCTCGCCGAACACGCACATCTGCCGGAGCGCTCGCTGACGGCGGGCATCCCGGTCAACCTGCGCCACGCCTCCGACCAGTCGATGGGAACGGCGATCGGGATCATGGTCGCCGAGCTGGGAACGAACGTCGCCAACCCGATCGAGCGCCTGCACACGATCAGCCGCTCCACCGATGAGGCCAAGCGCCATCTCAGCCACCTGCCGCCGGAGGCGCGCACGTCATACACGCTGCTCGTCAACGCGCCGTACATCGCCAGCCTGATGCTGGGGCTCGGCGGCCACGCGCCGGTCCCGTTCAACGTCGCGATCTCCAACGTGCCCGGGCCGACGGAGCCGCTCTACATGAACGGGTCGCGACTGGACTCGTTGTTCCCGCTCTCGCTGTTGACGCACGGCAACGCGCTGAACATCACCTGCGTGAGCTACGCCGGCACGCTCAACTTCGGCTTCACCGGGGCGCGCGACACGATGCCGCACCTGCAGCGCCTGGCGATCTACATGGGCGAGGCGCTCGATGAGGTCGAGCTGGCGGTGCTCGGCAAACGCGCTCGTGCCGGTGCGCGCGCAGTGAAACGACCCAAACCGGCACGCGCCGCGCGTTGATGCTCAGCGCCACCATGGCGCACGACGCAGCTCGGCGATCCTCTGAGCGGGCGCGATCAGCTCGTCGAGGTGCTCGGCCAGGTGGTCGAGGTGCTCGCACAGCCAGACGCTGTAGTTCGAGCCGGACCCGGCATGGACGACCGTCTCGGGTCCCAGCACGGGTGGCGTGAGCGTTGCGGTGGGGAGGCCGCGGGGACGATCGAGCTGCTGGGCGAGCCTCGCGTACCAGCCGTCGAGCACGTCTGTGCGGCGCGCGATCGCGTCGCGGGCCGCGGCGGCGCCGCCGCTGTCGGGCGGCAGTCGCGCGAGCGCCTGCGCGGTCAGGCGCAGGCGCATCGTGCCGCCGACGAGGTGCCACAGCTCCTGGCGGTGAATGCGCTTGGAGCCCTGCTCGGCGAGAAACGCGCGCAGGGCGTCCTCGAGGCGAGTCGCGGCCGCCGCCGCGGCGCCGCCCTGCGGCTCGGAATCGCTCACACCGGAAGTCCAGCGCACCCCCTGCGTGAGGTAGGCGGCGCCCGCGCGAAAGGCATCGGCGAGGTCGTCGCCGACGACCGCGGCGACGCCCCGCGGCCAGAACATCACGCCGACGAGAACGCTCACCGCGCAACCGAGGGCGACGTCCTCGACGCGTACGATCCCGACTTTCCAACCGACCGGCTGGAGCAGGTTGAAGAGCACCGCGACCGTCACCGTGAAGGCGGCCTGGCCGACCGCGAACGGCGCCGTCCCGGGGGCGTAGGCGGCGGTGAACACGGCCAACGGCAACACGATCCAAAGCGCCGTTTCGCCGCTGCCGATCGCAATCAGCAGAGCACCGCCCAGCACGAAGCCGATCACCGTGCCACCCAGGGCCCGGACCGCGGTCGAGCCGGTCGCGGCGGCGTTGCCTCGCAGCACCGAAA
Source organism: Solirubrobacterales bacterium (assembly GCA_025963965.1). GTDB lineage: Bacteria > Actinomycetota > Thermoleophilia > Solirubrobacterales > Solirubrobacteraceae > Palsa-744. The sequence continues at coordinate 17,923 of JAOPZS010000100.1, read as the reverse complement.
GCGTGCCGAGCACGACCCAGAAACCGTGCTGGACGCTCGAGACGTCCGCGACGGCGACGGCGGCGCCGAGCGCGAGTGCGGCACGCAGGCTGTTGATGAACCAGACCGAGCGCACGCTGGCGTTGCGCAGCGCCGTCCTTGCAGCGCGGGACAGGCGTCGCCCGGCGCGCACCGCGGTCACGCCGGCAAACGGCACGCGCTCGCCATCGCGCCACTCGGGGTCGGCAACGCGCGCGGCGACAGCGGCGTCGGCGGCGGCGGCCAGCACGCAGTTCGCGATCGCCTGGGCATGGAAGGAGATCTGCGCATCGGTGCGGAAGCCCTCGGCGAGCGGCGCCAAGCCCTCGGCCGCCTCGAGACTCGCGCGGCCCAGGTGCTCCAGGCCGTCCAGGTCGGGCACCGTGCCCCTGCCCTCGAGCAGCGCCGCGATCGCGCGCAGCGTCGCCGCGGCGGCCTTCAGCAACGCACGGTCCTCCGGCGCTGCCTCGGCCAGGGAGCGGTGCTCGCGGAGCGCGTCGACGAGCAGCGACGTACACCACTCGAGCAGCTCGACGACATTCGCGAGCGCCTCGTCGCGCGCACCGAGGCCGAGCGGCCGGAACGGGGTCGAGCTGAACTCGGCCAGCAGGTCGTTCTTGGCCGCGATGCAGCTCTCGAGGCCGCGCTCGTCGCTCGCGTTGCTCAGCGCCTCCTCGAGCTGCCGGGCGAGCTCGCGCGCCGTGCGCGCCGCCGCGGCCCGCAGCGGGTCGCCGGCCGGGCGGGGTGAGAGGGCCAGGACCGCCGCGGTCCCGCACACGGAGGCCATCCACCAGCCGAGCAGACGGTCCGGGATCATCGACACCGTTCCCGGCGATGCGGCCGGGAGCACGAACAGGAGCATCGCTCCGATCGTGCCCGAGGCGGCGTTCGGACCGAGCACGCCGGCGAAGAACACGGCGAACGTGACCGGCACGGTGACGAGCGCCGCAGCGACCGTCGAGCTCGAGACCGCCGTTCCGAGCGACAGCAGAACGCTGCCGGCCAGCGCCAGCGCGGCGTGCGCGATCAGTTTCTCGCGCCGGCCGCCTGCGAACGAGCTGAGCACGAGCGTCGCGAAGCTGCCGAAGGCCGCGAACAGCGCGATCTGCTGGTTGCCGATCGCCTTGTCGGTCAGCGCGAACAGGCCGCACACGACGATCGTCGCCCGCACTGCCCGCAACAGCGCCGGCTGCGATGCCACCGGCAGCCAGTCTCTCGGCGAGATCCGCGCGAGCCGGCTCAGTCGTCCTGCCGGAGGTCCAAGGGCGAGGAGTCGACCGGACGCGCGAGCTCCTCGGCGGCATAGATGTGAATCTCAGAGTCGCGCACGAGCAGCGGCGTGATCGCGGCCTGGTACTCGCGGAAGGATGGGGTGCGGAAGTGTGCATCGAGCGCCGCCCGGTCGCGCCAGCGCTCGACCGCGACGAAATGCCCGGGGTCCTCGAGCGCCTCGGCGAACGCGAACGCGATGCAGCCCTCCTCTTCTCGCGCCGCCGACTGGGCCGCGTGCATCGCCTCGCGGGCCGCCGCCCGCTGGGGGATCTGGGCGAGCACCTCGGCGTGGACGATGATCACGGCCGGCTACTGGAGATAGCGCTCGACGGTGTCTGGATCGCGCGCCTCGGCCTGGTCGGGGCTGGCGCCGGCGTCGCGAAGGGCGCGGCGCTGGCGCAGCAGGTCCCAGCAGCGGTCGAGCTCGAGCGACACCGCCTGCAGGCGGTCGCGATCGGCGGCGAGCGCCTCCTCGCTGACGGCGCGCTCGCGCTCGTCGGCCTGCAGCTTGTGCTCCTCGGAGACGAGTGCCTCGATCCGGGTGAGAATCGCCTGGTCGTCCATCCACGATCCAGACTAGCCGACGTGACCCTCCGGGCTCAAGCCGGCGCCGTCGCGAGCGCGGTGCTGCGCAGCCGTGCGGCACGGACGGCTGCCGTCAGCGTCTCGATGTCGTAGGCGCCCTGGTAACGGCGCCCGTTGATGAAGAACGTCGGCGTGCCCGAGACGCCGCTTTCATCGGCGCTCGCCACGTCCTCGGCGATCCGCTGGGCGTGCTCGTGGCGGCGCAGTTCGCCGGTGAAGCGCTCGACGTCGAGCTCGAGGGCTTCCGCACGGGCGATCAGGTCGCGCGTCATCAGCGCGCTCTGGTCGGCGAACAACAGGTCGTAGTACTCCCAGAAGCGCCCCTGTGCGGCCGCTGCCTCGGACGCTTCGGCGGCGAGCTGGGCATGCGTGTGCACGTCGTTGAGCGGTAGATGGCGCCATACGTAGCGCAGGTCTGTGTCGAACGAGGCGAGCAGCTCGCGGATCGTCGACTCGGCCTGGCCGCAGTACGGGCACTCGAAGTCGCCGTACTCGACGAGCGTCACGATCGCCTCGCGCGGCCCGCGGATGTGGTCGCGCTCGGGGTCGACATCGACGGCGAGGTCCAGCAGGTCCTCGGCGGTACCTGCGATCTGGCGCGCTCGAACGGCTGCCGGCATGCGCTGGATCGCGCGGATCAGTCCCCACGCGATCAGCGGCGCGACGATCGCGGCGGCCAGCACGCCGAGCTTCGCATCGGCCAGCTGCCGGCCGTGGAAGGCGAGGCTCGCGATCAGCAGCGAGACGGTGAAGCCGATTCCGGCGATCGCGCCGCCGACCGTCAGGATCGGCCAGCTGACCGTCGGGCGCGTGCCCCGCAGCGCGGGGCGCGAGGCGATGTAGGAGGCCGAGACGATGCCGGCCGGCTTTCCGACGACGTACCCGAAGAACACGCCAAGCGTGATCGGCGAGCTGATCGCCTCGCTGAGGACCGGGCCGCTCAGGTGGATGCCGGTATTGGCGAGCGCGAACAGCGGCACCACGACGTAGCTGCTCCACGGGTGCAGGATGTACTGCAGGCGCTCGTTGGGGGAGATCGCGGCGAGCACGCCGAGCTGAGCCGATCGCGCGAGGTCCGGAGTCGGCTGCTCGCGAAAGGAGCGCGTCAGCGCTGTGGCGCGCTCGAGATCCTCGCGCGACGGGGGGTAGGCGCTCGTCACGAGGCCGATCGCCAGCCCGGCGATGACAGGGTCGATCCCGGACTTGAACAACGCGACCCACAGGGCGAGCGCGACCACGATCGACGCCTGCCCTCGCCAGATCGGCGCGTACCGCAGGGCGATGAGCACTGCGAACAGGACAGCTGCGACGATCAGCGGCACGCTCGCGACGCTCGCCGTGTACGCGGTCGCGATCACGACGAGCGCCGTCAGGTCGTCGACCACCGCGAGCGTCAACATGAACACGCGCAGCCGCGTTGCCGTGCGGGGTGTGAGCAGCGCGAGCGCCCCGAGCGCCAGGGCCGTGTCCGTGGACATCGCCGCGCCCCAGCCCTTCGAGCCGGCGCCGCCGGCGTTGAAGGCGAGATAGATCGCGACAGGGACCGCCATCCCACCGATCGCTGCCAGCGCCGGGATCGCCACCCGGCGCCGTTCGCGCAGCTCGCCGACGTCGAGCTCGCGCTTGGCCTCGAGTCCCACGACGAGAAAGAACAGCGTCATCAGCCCCTCGTTGACCCAGTGGCGCAGGTCGGCTGCGACCTCGCCGCCGCCGACCCGCACCGACAGCTGCGTCGTCCACAGCGATTCATAGGAGTGGCGCAGCGGCGAGTTCGCCCAGACCAGCGCGAGCACGGCCGCCGCGAGCAGCACGACGGCACTCCCGGTCTCCGTGCCGAGGAAGTCGCGCACCGGTGCGGCCATGTTCCGCGCCCAGGCCGTGCGGCCTGTCTGGATGTCGGGCTGCTGAGCGCTCGCGGCGCTCAAGACCCTGCGCCGGGTAGGGCGCCGCGGGGCATCTTGCGGATCGCGCGCTGCATCCCTCTGGAGGCTAGCCGTACCGTGGGCGCGGCGATAGGCGGCACTTATGGCGCACGGCGAAACTGCTATTGGACGCCGAGGCGAGCGTGGAGCAGACTGTCGCCCGTCGCGGTGAACGAAGCGAGCGGTTCGAGGAGATCCTCCCGGTCGGCTTTGCCCCGTGGAGAGGCACGGCGGGCGGGAGCGGCGCGGCACCGGTCCCCCCGCCGGCCTCATAGCAACTACGACTGTGGCGGCTCCACTGAGCGTGGAATGGACACGCATGCCGCAGGTCGCGTACATTCGCCTGGATGAGCGAGGCCGGGGAGGCTGATCTGGGAGCGGGTACAACGCTCCCGCGTGACGTTGGCGCGCGGGAGGACGCCGGCGCGTCGCCGCCGGCGGCCACGGCGGCGCCGGGCGTGAGCGGACGCTGGCGCCCGTCGGGCGCGGCGGTCCTCGCGCTGGCGATCGGACTGCTCATCACCGCCGCGTTGGCCGTGACATCGCTGGAGCTCTACCGCCACAACGAGCGCCGGCTGCTCAACCTCCGCGTGCGCGAGCTCGGCCTCGTGATCAGCGGCGCCTCCTCAACGGTCCAGACGCCGCTTGCCTCGGCGGCGGCGCTGGCCGACGCGACCAACGGGAGCACGGCGAAATTCAAGACCTTCATCAAGCCGTACGTCGGGCAGGGCAAGCAGTTCACCTCTGTCTCGCTGTGGGCGCTCGGCGGCGCCTCGCGGGGACCGCTCGCCGTAGCCGGCGCAGCGCCGTCGGCGGCCGGTCGCGCCGCCGTCGAGCGCGGCTCGGGCACGCCCGGGAAGCTGACGATTGTCAACATGCTCGTCTCGCCGCATCCGAGCCTCGGCTTTCAGTACAGCGTCGGCGGATCTGGACGGCGCTTCGCCGTGTTCGCCCAGAACCCGCTGCCGGCGAACAGGCGCTCGGCGCTCGAGCGCAACAGCGCCTTCGCCGACCTCGACTACTTGCTGTACCTGGGGCGTTCCAAGCGCGCGCGGGACCTGCTGCTGACGAGCGTGCCGACGCTGCCGGTGCACGGCCTGCAGGCATCCGACGTCGTGCCGTTCGGCGCCAGCGCGTTCACCCTCGTCGTGACGCCGCGGGAACCGCTCGGCGGCGGCTTCTTCCACTTCCTGCCGTGGCTCACGGCGATCGTCGGACTCGTGATCTCCCTGGCCGCCGCGCTGATGACCGATCGCCTCGCCAAACGCCGGCGCCGGGCCGAGCTTCTGGCGGCGCAGCTGGACAAGCTGGCGGGGGAGAACCGTGAGCTGTACATCGAGCAGCGCGGCATCGCCCACACGCTGCAGCAGGCGCTGCTGCCCTCGACGCTGCCGGAGCTTCCCGGGCTGCACGTGGACGCGCAGTACGTGCCCGCCCAGTCGGGCGGGGACATCGGCGGAGACTGGTACGACGTGGTGGCGGTCGGAGAGCGCCAGGCGCTGCTCGTGATCGGGGACGTCTCCGGACACGGGGTCGACGCCGCGACGACGATGGCGCTGCTGCGCCACGCGACGCTGGCCTACATCGCGCAGGACCATCGCCCCGGCGTGATCCTGGGCCGGCTCTCCGACTTCGTCGGAAGCATCGCGCACGACTACTTCGCGACGGTCCTGTGCGCGCTGATCGACATCGATTCGCACCGCCTGACGATCGCCAGCGCCGGGCACCTGCCACCGTTGCTGCTCGACGGTGAGGGCGGGGAGTACGTGCAGATCAGCGCCGAGCCGCCGATCGGCTTTCCACACGACTCGGTTTTCAGGGAAGCGACGGTCACGGTTCCTCCCGGGGCTACGCTGGTAGCTTTCACCGACGGTCTCGTCGAGCGTCGCGGCGAGGTCCTCGACGAGGGCTTGGCGCGTTTGCGCAAGATGGCGAGTGCGGAGCAGCTGGACGACGATCTGCTTGCACGGCTCGCCCGAGAGCTCACGTCGGACGATCACCGTGACGACACCGCTCTGGTGAGCATCCAATGGCAGAGTTAGACGACAACGCGGGGGCGCAGCTCAGGGTCGAGACGAGCTCCGACGCTGCCGGTCAGCCTGTCATCCGCGTGGCTGGCGATCTCGACATCTCGAGCGTGGATGGCCTGCGCAGCGCGGTCGAAGCCGCCACGGTGACGCGACCGGACCGCCTCACCTTCGACCTGTCCGCGCTGCGCTTCATGGACAGCGCCGGGATCGCCGTGCTGCTGGTCGCCGCCAAGGAGGTGGCGATCGTCCGCCTGCGCAGCCCCTCGCGGGCTGTGCGCCGTGTCGTCGAGCTGACGGGGCTGACCGACGTGCTGGTGGTCGAGCCGTGACCACGACGCGGACCTTCGCCTGCCGCCCGGCCGCGGTGAGCGCGGCACGCGAGCTGGTCAGGAGCACCCTGGACGGTCACGATGCCGAGCTGATCGACGCGGCAGAGCTGATGACCTCCGAGCTCGTGAGCAACTGCGTGCGCCACGCCGGCACCGACTTCGAGGTGCGAATCAGCGCCTGCGAGGAGGTTCGCATCGAGGTCCGCGACAGCGGCCGCGGCTCGCCGCGGGTGCTCTCGCCGACGCCGCGCGAGCCGAGCGGGCGCGGCCTTCAGATCGTCGAAACGATGTCCCGCCGCTGGGGAGTGATCGCCGAGCCGACCGGCAAGGTCGTCTGGTTCACGATCGCCTGACGGCGGTTCTTCAGCCGGGCACGACGACCGTCCCGTCCCGGAGCCGCGCGGCAGACGCGGGGTCGTGGGAGGGAAGGTAGACGGTGGCGTTCTGGCGGCAGTGCGCGAGGATTCGGGCCAGCGTGGCCCTGTGCGTGGCCGGGCTCGGCGCGACCGCGTCGGCCCGCTGGGAGTGAAGCTGCTCGAGCGTGTCGGTGGCGTCACCGGCGAGCATCACGTGCCGGCCGTCGTCATCGACGCAGATCACCGACACGTGACCCGGGGTGTGGCCGGGCGTCCCGACGACCACGATGCGCCCGTCGTCGCTGAGCGCGAGGCTCCGTGGGAACGCGCCGAACGGGCCGCCCGTGAGCTCGAAGGCCTGGGGCGCGAAACCGGGCGGCAGCGGCTGGCGCAGCACGCGGCGCATCACTCGCGAGAACGGCGCCTTTGCGTGACGGAGCTCGGCCGCGTGGATCCGGACGGGGGCGCTCACGTGCACGATGCCGTCGACGTGGTCTCCATGGTGATGGGTGAGCACGACCTCCGAGACGCGGCCGCCGTCGAGTCCGGAGGCGCTCAGCGCGCCCGGCAGCTCTGCAGATGCGGCGACTTCGAAGCGGGCGAAGGGGATGTCGCGTGCGGCCGCCGTCTCGCCGGTGTCGACCAGCAGCAACCGGCCGTCGTGCTCAATCGCCCAACAGTGGATCGGCACAGGCGCCGACCACTCGCCGGGCAGGAACAGGTCGAGCTGGCGCCGCACGCCGGCGCTCGGGTGAAGGAAAGAGCGCTTGAGCCGGACCGTGCCCGTCGTGAGGGCGTGAATGCGCATCACCGCCGAATCTACCGGGCAGCTCGCCGACGGCGCTCAGCGACCGACGGCGCGCTCCTCGCGGAGCCACGCGAGCGTCGCCGCGAGCCCCTCGCCGTATCCGACCCGCGGCTCCCAGCCGAGCGTGGCGCGAGCGGCTGCGTTGCTGAAGTCCTGGTCTCGCCCCAGCACGGCGACGGCCTGGCGGGAGAGCAGCGGGGAGATGGTCAAGCCGGTTGCCCTGCGCAGCACGCGGTAGCCCTGCTCGAGCATCGCCGCCAACGCGACGGCCGGACGGTAGGGGAGACTTAGACGCGGCGGCGGGCAGCCGAGCCCCGAGGCGAGATCGCTGGTCAGGCGGCGCCAGCTGACGTCGAGCCCATCGGTCACGTTGAAGGCGGCGCCGGCGGCCGCCGGCTCCTCGAGCGCGAGCAGGATCGCGTCGATCAGGTTCTCCACGTAGCACAGCCCCGCGACCGTGCGACCGCCACCGACCAGCAGCATGCGCCGGGCGCAGATCGCCGTCGCGATCTCGCCGATCACGTCGACGGAGCCAGGGCCGTAGACGGTTGCCGGGCGCAGCACGACCGTCTGCATGCTGCAAGCCGCCGCCGCGCGCCGGACCTCCTGCTCGGATTCGAGCTTGCTCTGCGAGTACCAGTTGCTGAAGCCGTCCGGCTGCCACGTCTCCGCGACGTCTCGCCTGCCCGGATGGCCGTAGACGTCGGTCGTCGAGATGTGGACGAAGCGTTTCGTGCCCGCCCGCAATGCGGCGGCGAGTATGTTGTGAGTGCCGGCCACGTTGGCGGCCCTGATCTCCTCGACGGTCGCCCAGTCGGAGACGAGGGCGGCGCAATGCACGACCTGGCGGCAGCCGTCCGCGGCGGCGGCAAGTGACGCGGTGTCGTCGAGATCGCCTCGGACGACCGGCACGCCGAGCTCACGCAGCGCCGACGTGTCGCTGCTCGCCCGCGCCAGGCAGCGCACAGAGCGCCCCTCGGCGGCCATCCGCGCAGCCAGGGCGCCGCCGATGAAGCCCGTGGCGCCGGTGATCAGGCAGGGCGAGCGGCGGTCCGCATCGCTGGAGGGGGAGCGCTCGCTCACGTCGCCGCGTGGCGGGAGCGGCGGCGCAGCGTGGCCGTGGCGATGTCGCGCACGACCGCCCAGTTCTTTGCGCCGGCGCCTTCGCACTCGGCGAGCACCGCGCCTAGCGCGGCGAGGAAGCCGGCGGCCTCCTCGGACGAGAGGGTCAGCGGCGGCAGCAGCTTGATCACGTCGTTCTTGCCGGCCGCCATCGTGATCACGCCGTGGTCGCGGTGCAGCGGGATCACGACGAGCTGCGGGAACAGCCCCTCGCTGGCGAGGTGGATGAGCCGCCAGTTGACGCGCGCGACGCGGCTCTTCGGCGCGCCCAGCTCGATGCCGATGATCAGCCCCTCGGCGCGGATCTCCTTGATGATGTCGTGCCTGCTCTGCAGCTCGAGGAGGCCCTCGCGCAGCTGCCGGCCGACCCTCGCCGCGTTGACGAGCAGCTGGTCCCGCTCGATCACGCGGATCACGGCCAGTCCGGCGGCCATCGACAGGCGGTTGCGCCCGTAGGTCGACTGGTGGACGTAGCAGCGCTCGAGCGCGCCGACTGCCCGCTGGAAGATGTCCCGGGTGGTGACCATCGCCGCCGTCGGCATGTACCCGCCGCTCAGCGCCTTGCCGACGAGCACGAAGTCGGGTTCAAGGCCCCAGCGCTCGAGCGCGAACCAGCGCCCCGTGCGGCCGAGGCCCGTCTGGATCTCGTCGAGGACGAACAGCGTGCCGTGGCGCCTGCAGAGCTCCTGGGCGCTCGCCAGGTATCCCTCGGGCGGGAGTGTCACTGTGCGTCCCTGGATTGGCTCGACGATGAACGCGGCCACGTCATTTCCCGACAGCTCGCGCTCGAGCGCGTCGAGGTCGCCGAACGGCACGCTCGCGCAGCCGGGGAGCAGCGGCCCGAAGCCTTCCTTGAAGAAGTCGTCGCCGACCAGCGACAGCGGCCCGAGCGTGACGCCGTGGAAGCCGCTCTGGCAGGACAGCAGCCGCGGGCGTCCGGTCGCGGCGCGAGCGAACTTCATCGCAGCGTCGACGGCCTCCGCGCCGGCGCTCGTGAAGAACACGGCCTCGAGCGCTCCGGGGAGCCGCTCGCACAGCGCCGCGGCGAGCATCCCCGCAAGCACCGAGTAGTGGATCTGGACGCCATCCACGAGACCCGCGGCGAGCGTCGCCTCGAGTGTCTCGCGCACGCTCGGGTGGTTGTGGCCGAGGCTTGCGAAGCCCTCACCCGTGTGGAAGTCGAGGTAGGCCCGGCCGTCACGGTCATACAGGTAGGAGCCCTCGGCGGAGACGTACTCCTTGTCGAAGCCGAGGATGCCGAGCACATCGACCAGCGATGGGTCGAGGTGGCGCGACGCGAGCGCAAGCGTCTCCGACGCGCGTGCATTGGCCTCGGCGAGGATGCCGAGCGGGTCGGCCGCGATGACGGTGTCGGAGTCCACGCGCATTTCCTGGCGCCGGGGGGGCCGGCGCGGTGGGGGACCGCAGCGTATTGCAGGACCGCTCCTGGCGTGCGAGCTCACCCGTCGCAGCCGCCCGCGCGGATCGGCTAGGTTGACAGCGAGCGAAGGGAGCAGCCGATGGGCGGGTTCGTCTCCAGGGGGTTCACGGGCCGCCGGCGCACGCCGGACGAGCTGGCAGCGCGCCTGCCACCCGGGCAGTACGCCGAGTCGGGCTTCCCCGTGCTGACCGCGGGTCCCACTCCGGAGGTCCCTCCCGATAGCTGGCGGCTGACGATCGAGGGGATGGTGGGCGCGCCCCAGGCGTGGAGCTGGGAGGAGTTCGCGGGACTGCCGTTCGAGTCCGTGCCGTGCGACATCCACTGCGTCACCAAGTGGTCGAAGCTCGGCACGAGCTTCGGCGGAGTGTCGCTCGACGTGTTGCTGGCGGATGCCCAGCCGCGGGGGACCCACGCGATGATCCACTCCTACGGCGGCTACACGACGAACCTCGCGCTCGCCGACCTGACCGACGGCAAGGCGTGGGTAGTGACCGAGCACGAGGGAGAGCCGCTCGCCCGCGAGCACGGCGGCCCGGCGCGGCTGCTCGTTCCCCATCTGTACTTCTGGAAGAGCGCGAAGTGGGTCGCCGGGATCACGGTGCTCGACCACGAAGAGCCGGGGTTCTGGGAGTCCAACGGCTACCACCTGCGCGGCGACCCGTGGCGGGAGCAGCGATATTGGAGCGACTGACGGCGGTCGAGCAACGGGCCCCGGGCGCCTGGCAGGTCGCGACCGTCGCCTCGATCCGCCTCGAGACACCGCGCGTGAAGACGTTTCGAATCGCCCTGGGAATGTGGGTGGCGCATCTGCCCGGACAGCACTACGAAGTGCGCCTGACGGCGGACGATGGATACCGGGCGCAGCGCTCCTACTCGATCGCCTCGAGCCCGTTGCTCGAGGGCGAGGTCGAGCTGACGGTCGAACGCCTCGAGGACGGAGAGGTCTCGATGTACATGCACGATGTGCTCGGCGTGGGCGATGAGATCGAGGTGCGCGGGCCGTTCGCCACGTACTTCGTGTGGCGCGGCGAGGAGCCGGTGCTACTGCTCGGTGGCGGGTCCGGCGTGGTCCCGCTGATGTCGATGCTTCGCCATCGCCGCCTGACAGCGCCGCAGCTGCCGATGCGCATGCTCTATTCGGTGCGCTCGCCCGAGGATCTGATCTACGGCGCGGAGCTGGGGGAGGAGACGACGCTCACCTACAGCCGCTCGGCGCCGCCCGGGTGGACCGGCCACATCGGGCGGATCGACGAGGCGATGATCGTGCGGGCCGCGGCCGGCTTCACTTCGGGCCCCGCCTTCGTCTGCGGCTCGAACGGCTTCGTCGAGTCGGCGAGCCGGCATCTGCTCACGGCGGGGTTCCCGCCGGCATCGGTGCGCACGGAGCGCTTCGGCCCGAGCGGTTGAACCGCGCAGGGCGAGCACCGGTCGAGGCGCCCGCCGGGCCCCGTGTTTAGTCGGGCAAGCGGTCGGGCAACCTCGACAGTGTTGACAAGAACGCACTCGCTTGTCTTGGCGTATGGGCAAAGGGGGGAGACGCTGCTCCGCGACGCCGCTGCGATCGCCGATCAGGAGGCTTTCCGCTTCTGGCAGCTGCGCAAGTCCAGCTGGGTCGCCGAAACCGTCGCGACTCTGCGCGACGAGGTCGACATCGAGACGCTGCGGACGTTCCAGCGTGCGCTGCGGCCTCCGCCCGGCGAGGGCGAGATCTACGAGGACCTGTCGGTCGAACTGGAAGGGTTGAGGCGCGGTCTGGCGGTGCTCCTGGGGCTGGGGGAGCAGACCGCGAAACGCTCCTGAGCGCCGGGCTTCCCCGGGCGCACGCGCGGCCGGCCCCTCATGGTCCGCCGGGCGTCTCCGCGATGCGACGCGAGGCGACAGCGGCCTGGCCGAATGAGATGCCCCCGTCGCCGATCGGCAGGCGTTCGGGAACGAGCACTCTCAACCCGCTCCGCTCGAGCCCTACGATCGCCGTCTCGAGCAGTCGCCGGTTCTGAAAGACGCCGCCGGCCAGCACGACCGTCCCGCATGACTCGCTCGCCGCGGCACTCCTCAGCGCCTCCACCGTCGCGTGGCAGATCGCGGCGTGGAACCGGCTCGCGATCACACCCGCCGGCTCTCCGGCAGCCACCGCTGCGGACACCGCTTCGATCGTGTCGCGGGGATCGAGCGTGATCATCCCGTCGCCGTCTCGGACAGCGCACGGCAGGCGCCCACGCTCGGCCGGATCGCAGGCCGCCTCGAGCTCGATCGCCGCCTGGCCCTCGTAGCTGACCCGCGGGCGGATCCCGCAGAGGGCCGCGACCGCGTCGAAGAGGCGTCCGACGCTCGTGGTCGCCGGCGACGAGACGCCGGAGCGCGCCAGCCCCGCCACCTGCTGCCACGACCGCTGTGCGATCGCGTCGCGCAGCGTCACGGGGATCTCCGGGGGCGCTTCACGGCCGTCGCGCGCGGCCAGCGCGGTCAGCCACGCGCAGGCCATCCGCCACGGTTCGGTGATCGCGCGCGCGCCGCCGGGCATCGCGACCGGAAGCAGCGCTCCGACGCGGCGAAAGCCGCCGAGGTCCCCGAGCAGCAGCTCGCCCCCCCAGATCGTCCCGTCGGGCCCGTAGCCCGTTCCGTCGAAGATCGCGCCGAGCGCGGGACCCGTCTCGCCGTGCTCGGCCAGGCAGGCGGCGAGGTGGGCATGGTGATGCTGCACCCCGATCAGCTCCTCGACCCCGCACTCCTCCGCGTACTTGCTCGACAGGTACTCCGGATGCAGGTCGTGCGCAACCACCTCCGGCTCGACCGCGAGGATCTGCTTGAAATGCCCGATCCCGTCGGTGAACGACCGCAGCGTCTCGTAGTTCTCGAGGTCTCCGATGTGATGCGAGACCCACGCGCGCCCACCCCGTGCGAGACAGAACGTGCTCTTCAGCTCCGCTCCCAGGGCCAGGACTGCGCGCGGGCACTCCTCCGGGAGCGCCAGCGCGGCGGGCACGTAGCCGCGCGAGCGGCGCAGCGTGACCGTTCGCCTGCCGTGAGGTCGATCGATCGTGCGCACGACCGAGTCGTCCGTCCGCGTCTGGATCGGGCGGTCGTGGACCAGCAGCAGGTCCGCGATCGAGCTCAGCCGGTGCGTCGCGTCGTCGTCGCGGAACGCGATCGGCTCGTCTGAGACGTTCCCGCTCGTCATCACGAGCGCCGTTCGCTGCTCGAGCTCGGCGAACAGCAGATGCTGCAGCGGGGCGTAGGGGAGCATCACGCCGAGCTCGGGCGCGCGTGGCGCGACCGAAGGGGCGATCGCGGTCCCGGGCAGGCGCGGAGCGAGCACGATCGGGCGCTCGGCGCCGCACAGCAGGCGTTCCTCCGGCTCGCCGATCCGCACGATCTCGCTCGCCGACCCGACGTCGGCCACCATCAGCGCAAACGGCTTGTCCTCGCGGTGCTTTCGCGCCCGCAGCGTCGCGACCGCCCGCTCGTTCTCGGCGTGGCAGGCGAGGTGAAACCCGCCGATGCCCTTGACCGCGAGGATCCGTCCGTCGCGCAGCGCCTCGGCGGCCGCACCGATCGCGTCGTCGCGGGCACCGAGCGGAGCGGGAGAGCCGGCGGTGAGCATCAGCGAGAGCGACGGGCCGCAATCCGGGCAGGCATTCGGCTGGGCGTGGAACCGGCGATCGGCCGGGTCGTCGTACTCGGCCTGGCAGTGAGCGCACATCCGGAAGCCGGCCATCGTCGTCAGCGCCCTGTCGTAGGGGACGCCGCGAACGATCGTGAAGCGCGGGCCGCAGTTCGTGCAGTTGATGAACGCGTACCGGTGCCGGCGGTCGGCCGGGTCGAACAACTCCCGCAGGCACTCCCCACACGTCGCGCTGTCCGGCGTCACCGGCGTCTGAGCGACGCCACCCGGGGGGCTCGCAAGGATCGCGAAGCCGGCGGCGCCCGTCGGCTCGCGCGCGGCGACCGCGACCCGCTCGATCCGCGCAAGCGCAGGCGCGTCCGGCGAGAGCCTGTCGAGGAACTCGGCGAGCGCCGCCGGCTCGCCCTCCAGCTCCACGAGCACCCCGCAGGTGTCGTTGAGGACGTATCCGGCGAGCTCCAGCTCACCCGCGAGGCGGTAGACGAACGGTCGGAAGCCCACGCCCTGGACGGTCCCCTCGACCCGCACGCGGACACGGCGGATGGCGGCCGGCGGGGCGTGCGTGCTCACGGCGCGGCCCGCGCCTCGCCGACACGCTCGACGAGCATGCGCAGCGCGTGGTAGGCGCTCGCCTGCGCCTCCTGGATGCGCGGGATGTGCTCCGAGCGCGTCACGACGACGTGGTCTGCGAGGCCCTCGGCGCGCACCAGGCCGCCGTCATAGCCGACGAGCGCGATCGTCAGCAGCCCCTGGCGGCGGCCCTGCACGAGCGCCTCGATCACGTTGCGGGAGTTGCCCGAGGTCGACAGCGCCAGCAGCGCGTCCCCACGCTGCCCGTAGGCGATCACCTGGCGCGAGAAGATCGCGTCGATCCCCACGTCATTGGCGATCGCCGTGAGGATCGCCGGGTCCTCGGTGAGGTCGATCGCCGGGCGTCCGCAGCCGCCGCCCGCCGCGGCCCTGAAGTCCGCCACGACATCCATCGCGTCGGTGGCCGAGCCCCCGTTTCCGAGCGCCAGCAGCTGCCCGCCGTGCTCGAATCGCTCGCGCAGCTCGCGCGCGGCGCTCAGCAGCGCCGGGCTGTTCTCGGTCATCGTCTGCGTGCGCAGCACGTCGATCTCCGCGGCCTTCATCAGCGCCGAGTCGCGAACGTCTCGCACGACCGGCTCGAGCTCCTGATCGCGCTCGGCGAGAAACGGATACAGGAAGCTCGACGCGCCCGCGTCGTGCAGGCGGCGCCCGTCGCGTCCCTCGAGCAGGCCGCGGTGATCGAAGAACACGTGGACCAGCTCCCACAGCACGTGGTAGAGCGTCTCGAGGACCTCCTGGCGCACGTACGGGTCCTCGCTCGGGACCTCGAACTCCCACTCGGCGCCGCACGCGCCGGAGGCGATCGTCAGGCAGCCGCGCCGGCGCCCGGATCGCACGGCGCGCCCGAGCGCCGGCGCGTCACGGGCTCCGCTGCAGAACGCGAGCAGGATGTCCTGCTCGTGCGCCAGCAGCTCCACCTGCCGTTCCACCTCCTCGGCGTCTCCGGTCACGGCGATCGCGGGAAGGGCGCGCTTGCCGACGATCACCGGGTGCACGAACTCGACCGCGACGTGCCGCGCATCCGAGCGCGCCGGCGGGGCGATCCCGAGCCCGAGCAGCCGCCCGCCGCGGGCGAAGCGCTCCGCCATGCGGTGACAGAGTCTCGCGACCCGTTCGGCGTTTGCCGCGAAGAACTCGCCGTTTGCGAGCGTGCGCCGCTCCAGCAACGCCTCGAGATCGTCCTCGAGCAGCCTGTCGATGGCGGTCAGTGTCAAGCGGGGGCTCCCTCCCGGACTCCTGCCGCGACCCCGGTCAGCCACTCGCGCCACTGCTCGATCCCCTCGCCGGTGCGTGCGCTGAGCAGCATCCGCGGAGCGCGCGGGTTCACCTGGTCGATGTGGTGGAGGAACTTCTCGAGATCGAAGTCGAGGTGGGGCAGCAGATCGATCTTGTTGACCAGCACGAGGTCGCAGGTGCGGAACATCAGCGGGTACTTCAACGGCTTGTCCTCACCCTCCGTGACCGAGGAGACCATCACGCGCACGTCCTCGCCGACCCTGAACTCGGCGGGGCAGACGAGGTTGCCGACGTTCTCGATCACAAGCAGGTCGATCTCATCGAGCGGCAGCGCGCCGAGCGCCGAGCGGACCATGTTCGCGTCGAGATGGCACTCGCCCCCGAAGCTCGGATCGGTGTTCAGCTGGGTCACCGGCACGTGAAGACCGGCGAGCCGGTCGGCGTCCATCGACCCCTGCACGTCACCCTCCAGCACGCCCACGCGAACGCCGGGCAGATCGCCGACGACACGCTCGAGCAGCGACGTCTTGCCGGCCCCGGGGGCGCTCATGAAGTTGACGACGGCGACGCCTGCACGGGCGAAGTCCGCGCGGTTGGCCTGCGCGATCGTGTTGTTCGCGTCGAGCGCGTCCTCGACGATCCTGACTTTTGTCCTGTGCATCGCTACATCGCCCTTATTTTCAGATAGCGCTGCAGCTCGGGCAGCGATGTCACGGTCAGGGCCCCAGCCGTTCCGAGCAGGACCAGCAGCAGCCCGAGCGCCACCGGCCTTGTGATCGTCATGTCGCTCATGTCGGCGATCCCTCCTTTGTGTTTGCGGTCATCAGGTCTTTCAGCACGTCCTCGACGAGCGCGACGGCCGAGTCCAGCGAGGCGCGCACCGGCCCGCTCAGCTCGGCGACGATCTCCTCGTCCTCCGCGCTCATCCGCGTCTGTGGCTCACAGCCCACGACGAGTGTGCGAGGCAGCGTCGCGGTGCCGAGCGTGCGAGCAAGCGCCAGCACCTTGACCGGGTCCATGCCGTGCGCGTCGAGCGTCATCTCGATCTCGTCGAGATCCGGCTCGATCACGTACAGGGTTCCGGGCGCCTGACCCCGCGGCGTCGCGTCGAGCAGGACCACCGCCTCGTAGCCGTCCTGCATCGCGTATGCCAGGTCCATCCCGCGGATCCCGAAGTCCGCGACGTCGACGCCCCGCGGCAGGGCTCGCGCGGCCAATCGCCCGGCCAGCGCAACCCCCCACCCGTCGTCGCCCAGGAAGACGTTGCCGATTCCCGCGACGAGCACCCGCGCGCGCGGCTGATCCGGACCCGATGGGGGATCGAACGGCTCGACCTCCTGTGGGTCGAAGAAGAAGCGGTGGCCGGGGCGCCGCAGCGCGCCGAGATCCTGGCCGGGATCGTCGAGGACCGTCACGGCGAGCTGGACGCGCCCCTCGTAGTCCTGCAGCACCTCGTGGACGACGGCCGTGCGGCCCGCCAGCGCGACCTCGAAGATGTCACCCGTGCCTCCGCGAGGTGCAAGCCGCACGACGCTGCCGGCCCTGATCTGCGCTCCGGCGACCTCCACCGACTCCGGTCCGCGGCGCTCGAGCTCCTCCCAGGGTGGCCTGTCGTGGATCATCTCGCGCGCAGGACGCCGAAGTCGCGGACAGCGCCGTTCAACCGCATGATCTGCTCCTCGCTGAGCGCCTCCGTCCGTTCGAGTATCTCTCTGGCGCGAGGGTCGCAGTCACGCATCGCCTGACGCTCCTCCTCGGTCATCGCGAGGATGTTCAGCACGAGCATCTGGTCGATCTCACCGGAGTCGAACAGGTCGCCGGGACTCTCCGGCGCGATCTCGGGATGGTCCGGCAGGATGATCGGCGCAGCCAGCATCGTGCCGCGGTCGCCCGGCTCGCCGACGAGCACGGGCCACAGCCCGCGGTTCTCGCACTCCTCGCAGGCGCTGCGAAGCTCATACGGCGGATCGGTCAGAGAAACCCACGCGCCTCCCTCGGCTCGCATCACGACGTGGGTCGAGCAGAACGTCCGGTGCAGCGCCTCCTCTCGGCTACCGCCCTCCCACGGCGTCGTGTTCGCGATCAGCACCGTCACCCGGGTGAGCTCCTCGCCCAGGTGCTCAGAGGTCAGGGTGACCGCTCCCTGGAGCTCCTGCCAGGAGCGCTCGACGGCCCCGCCATCGAGCCGTTCTGAGCGACGGCCTGCGGCGATCGTGATCGGCCCCGGCGCGATCTCGCGCTCGAGCGCCTCCTCCCAGGAGACGTGGCGCTCGCCGCCGATGAGTAGCTCGTCGACCGGCTCCAGCGGATCGTCCGGACCGTCGCCGCGCAAGGCCTGGCGGCGCACCACCTGAAGGAAGCGCACGCGGACATCGAGATCCGCCTCCGGCGGGCCCTCGAGCAGCACCTGCGCCTGGACAGACGAGGTGTCCTGCTCCCACGCGAGGGGATACACGCCGCCGAACGTGAAGCGCTGCCGGTTCTTGAGGGCCGACTTTCGATAGGGCCACAGCAGGTACCCCTCGTAGAGGACAGCGTCGGCGAGCCGCCGTACCGGATCGGCCCCGGCGGCTGACACCCCGGCGCCGCGG
>JAOPZS010000077.1 GCA_025963965.1 Solirubrobacterales bacterium | reverse complement strand
GCCTCAACGGCCCGCGCCGATTAAGCTACCGCGCCGATGTTCGAGAAGGTACTGATCGCCAACCGCGGCGAGATCGCGGTCCGTATCGCCCGCGCCCTGCAGGAGATGGGCATCGCGAGCGTCGCCGTGTACTCCGAGCTCGACCGCGACGCCCCGCACGTGGCACGCGCCGCCGAGGCGTTCAACCTCGGCGACGGTCCGGCCGCCGAGAACTACCTGAACGTGGAGAAGATCCTCGACGCCGCCGCCCGCTCGGGCGCCCAGGCGATTCACCCCGGCTACGGGTTCCTCGCCGAGAACGCTCCCTTCGCCCAGGCCTGCGAGGACGCCGGGATCGTGTTCATCGGCCCGCCGGCGAGCGCCATCGAGGCGATGGGCTCGAAGACCCGGGCGCGCGAGCTGATGAAGGCCGCCGGCGTCCCGATCGTGCCCGGCACGACCGAGCCGGTCGCCACGGTCGCCGACGCGCTGCGCATCGCCAAGGAGGAGATCGGCTTCCCGGTCGCCGTCAAGGCGGCAGGCGGGGGCGGCGGCAAGGGGTTCCGCGTCGCGCTCGGCGAGGATGAGCTCGAGGGCGCCTTCGAGGGCTCCAGCCGCGAAGGGGAGAAGTTCTTCTCCGACTCGACCGTGTACCTCGAGCGCTACCTGCACGACCCGCGCCACGTCGAGGTCCAGGTCCTCGCCGATCGCCATGGCAACGTGATCCACCTCGGCGAGCGCGACTGCTCGATCCAGCGCCGCCATCAGAAGGTGATCGAGGAGTCCCCGGCCCCCGAATGGGTCGTCGACCCGCAGATCCGCGAGCGGATCGGGAAGATCGGCGTCGAGGCGGCGAAGGCGGTCGACTACGTCGGCGCCGGCACGATCGAGGGGCTGTTCGCCACCGGCGAGGGTGAGCAGAGCGAGCCCGAGTACTTCTTCCTGGAGATGAACACCCGCGTGCAGGTCGAGCACTGCGTGACCGAGATGACGACCGGCATCGACATCGTCAAGGAGGGGATCCGGGCGGCCGCCGGCGAGGAGCTGTCATACGCCCAGGGGGACGTCGAGCTGCGCGGCCACGCGATCGAGTGCCGCATCAACGCCGAGGACGCCTCCAAGAACTTCGCCCCGGCCCCGGGCAAGATCGGCCGCTACCGCGAGCCGTCGGGACCCGGCGTGCGGGTCGACTCAGGCGTCGCCGAAGGCGGCGAAGTCTCCCCGATGTACGACCCGATGGTCGCCAAGCTGATCGTCTGGGACGCCGACCGCGAGCAGGCGACGCAGCGCATGCTCCGGGCGCTCTCCGAATACGAGATCGAGGGGCTGCGTACGCTGATCCCGTTCCATCAGGCACTGCTGGCGACCGACGAGTGGGCGCGCGGCGACACCTGCAAGGAGCTGCTCGAAGACAAGCAGTGGCTGAAGACGCTCGCCTTTCCCAAGGACGCTCCGGCGCCGGGTGGCGAGGAGGCCGAGACGGTCGAGCAGACCTACGCCGTCGAGGTCTCCGGCAAGCGCTTCGACGTGCGCGTCGTCGGTCCGCCCTTCGCCGGCGGCGGCGTGGCGTCGGCCAACGGCGCGGCGCCTGCGAGCAGAGCCAAGCGCAGCGAGCGCCAGTCCTCCAGCGGCGGCGGCCCGGACACGCTCGAGGCGCCGTTGCAGGGGAACATGTGGAAGGTCCTCGTCAAACAGGGCGACATCGTCACCGAGGGCCAGCTGATCTGCATCATCGAGGCGATGAAGATGGAGAACGAGATCACGGCCCACAAGGCCGGCACGATCGTCGAGCTGCCGATCGAGGAGGGCGCGCCGATCCAGGCGGGCGCTCCGATCGCGACGATCAAGAGCCCCGACGGCTGAGCGCGGCGGCGGGTTCGGCAAGCTGCCCTCCACGGCACTCGGTTAGGCGGGGATGAGACGTTGAGGACGACGTTGCTCTGCTCGGGCGAGTTGACGCCGGCGGATCTGGACCGGTGGCGCGAGCTGGCCGCCGCGGCGGCCGAGCCGAACCCGTTCTACGAGCCCGACTACGTGCTGCCGCTGGCGCGGGCGCTCGGCGAACAAGAGGAGATCCTGCTCGCCGTCGTGCAGGACGAAGGAGGCTGGCTTGCGTGCGTGCCGGTCAGGCACGTCGCCCGCTGGCACCGCATCCCTCTCAGGGCGCTCGCCTCCTGGCGCGGGCGCGGCCTGCTGCCGGCGCTGCTCGGCACGCCGCTCGTGGCCCGCGAGCACCTCGCACCGGCCACGGCGGCGCTCCTCCGAGGCCTGGCCGGTTCGCCGGGAAGCTGGTTCGCGACGCTCGACGGCGTCGTCGCGGACGGGCCCGTGTACGGCGCGCTGCGGGCCGGTCTCGCTTCGGAGGGCCTGTGGGGACACGTGTTCGCCCGCGAAGATCGCGCGTTCGTGAGCCGCCACGGACAGGACGACTACGTGCAGACGGCGATGCAGAAGAAGCACCTGCGCAACCTCCGCGGACAGTCGCGCCGGCTTGTCGAGGAGCTCGGGGACGAGCTCGAGCTGCTCGACCGGACCGGCCAGGACGGCGCTGTCGCTCAGCTCGTCGAGCTCGAGGCAGCGAGCCATCTCGCCGAGCGAGGCGAAGTGATCGCGGCCGACCCGGCGATCGAAGGCTTCTTCACCGAGATGTGCGACCGGTTCGCGGCACGGGACCGCCTGCAGCTGCTCGCGCTCAACGCCGGCGGGCGGACCGTTGCGGTCAAGTGCAACCTGCTCGCCGACCCCGGCGTCTTCTACTTGAAGATCGCCTACGACGAGACGCTCCAGAAGTTCTCGCCGGGCATCCAGATGGAGGCCGCCGCCTTCAGCCTGTTCCACGGGCGAGCGCAGTCGATGTGGATCGACTCGTGCGCGTCTCCGGAGAACAAGATGGCCAACCGCCTGTTTCCCGAGCGCCGAACACTGGAGACGGTCGTGTTCGCGCAACGCTCGCCGCGGCTGCTGCTCGCGGCCCCCGCCGTGCGGCTCGCTCAGCGACTCCGCGATCGAGCGATGCGCGCCCGCTGAACGGGCTCGCGGCAGGACCTAGGAGCCGGACGCCGTCAGCTCCTGCACGTTCTGGGCGTGGATCGCGCGGGCGACGCGTGTCTGCCGCGTGTCGGGGAGCGGCGCGTCGGCGCCGTCGCGACGCAGGTCCTCGAGGTATGCGCTGTCCTCCTCGCAGACGTTGCGGGCCAGCTCCGAGGCGATCGGCGGGCCGTGGCCGGGGACGACCTGCTCGACGGCGTCGAGCAGGCGACCGAGCCGCTCGAGCGTCTCCAGGTACTGATCGATCCGGTCTCCGGCGTTCAGCTGCGGGATCTCGACCGAGGAGAGGTAGTCCCCGGCCACCAGCACGCCCGCCCAGGGAATCACGATCGCCATGCCGTCGGCCGTGTGCCCTTCGGCGGGGTGCAGCTCCAGCTCGCGGTGGCCGAGCTCGCAGCGCCCGGGCAGCGGCAGCGTCTGGACGGCGCCCAACGACAGAGGCGCCGGACGCTCGATCCCGAGCTCCTCGTCGAAGTTCCTGAGCTCCCTCTGCGCGGCGCCCGGCTCCTGCTCGAGCCGCCGGGCCGTGCTTTCGCCGCAGCCGAGCGCGAGCTCCGGAAAGGCGATGCGGCCGAGTAGGTGGTCCCAGTCGGCATGGGTGGCGAGCAGGCCGCTCGGCGGCGGGAAGCGAGCCTGCTCGATCAGCGCCGGAAGCGCGTCGAGCTCTTCGGGCAGCACCGGAGAGTCGATCACGAACGCCTCGCCTTCGGGGCGGCCCGGCACCTTCCGCACGCGAACGGGACCGGCGTCATCCTCGCCGGCGGTGGAGGCGGCCCTGACGATCACGCAGTTGGCTCGCAGCAGCGCGCTGGAGACGACCAGCACGTCCGGGTGGAGAGAGACGGCCCGCACGCCGACCGGGCCGGCTCAGGTGACGCCGAGCAGCTTCGCAGCCTCTTTGAGGTTGCTGACCTCGGCCGTCGGCTTCTTCGCGGAGGACTCGAGGGTCTCTTTGCCGCGGTTGACCCAGATCACCGGGACGCGCTGTTTCACGCACGGGACGACGTCGTGGTAGTGGCTGGCTGCGACGTGAACCCAGCCGCGCTTCCCCCCCATGCGCCGGGCGCACTCGGTGAAGTGGGGCGGCTCGGGCTTGTAGGAGCGCACCTGCTGTGCCGTCACGACGAGGTCGAAGTCGATCCCGATGTGCCGGCGCGTCTGCCCGAGCAGCTTGTCGTCGATGTTCGAGAGCAGCCCGAGCTTGTATTTCTTGGACAGCTTCTGGAGCTGCGTGGCGGTTTCCTTGAAGGGCATCCAGCGCTGCACCGAGTCGGGCAGGAAGCCCGACCGGGAGGGCTCGAGCGGCCACTCGAGCCGTTTGGCGATCTCGATCGCGGTTCGGCGCAGCACCTCGGCGTAGAGCTCGTAGGAGCCGCCCTCGATTTCGCGCTCGATCTCGTGGAAGAGCGCGATCAGCGTGGCGCGGTCGATCTCGAAGCCGTCGCGGGCGGCCTCCTTGGCGAACGCGTCGTAGATCCCCGTCTCCCAGTCGATCAGGGTTCCGTAGACGTCGAAGGTGACGAATGTGACGTTCTTTGGGATGGGCATCGCGCGGGGCATTATGCCGCGCCTGAGCCCTCGACCCCGGCACGGGGTCTCCGAACGGCTGCTCTGCACGCGATTCTTCATCTTGCGTTAGAGTCCCGCGCCGCAAATGGACCTGTTGGAGTACCAAGGCAAGGAGCTGTTCGCCCGGCACGGATTGCGGGTCTCCTCCGGCAAGGCGGTCACGGACGTCGACGCCGCCGTCGCAGCGGCCGGCGAGGTCGGCTACCCGGTCGTCGTCAAGGCCCAGGTCCTGATCGGCGGGCGGGGCAAGGCGGGTGGCGTCAAGCTCGCTGCCGACGAGGCCGAGGTGCGCGAGCACGCTCAGAGCATCCTCGGCATGGACATCAAGGGCCACACCGTCCACACGGTCTGGATCGAGCACGCCTCGGACATCGCCTCGGAGTACTACGCCTCGATCCTGCTCGACCGCGCTGCCAAGAAGCCGCTGGTGATGTTCAGCGTCGAGGGCGGCGTCGACATCGAAGAGGTGGCCGAGAGGACGCCGGAGAAGCTGATCCGCCGCCACGTCGACCCACTCGCCGGCCTCTCACGCGAGCAGGCCGTGCAGATCGCACGCGACGGCGGCGCCGACGCGGACGTCGTCGAGGGCGTCGCCGACGCGCTCGTGGCGCTGTACGACGTGTGGCTGTCCGAGGACGCGACGTTGACGGAGATCAACCCCCTGATCGTGACCCCGGATCGCGAGGTGCGGGCACTCGACGCGAAGGTCTCACTCGACGGCAACGCGCTGTACCGCCACCCGGAGAACCAGTCGCTGTCGGACAGCGCCAACGAAGACCCGCTCGAGCGGCGGGCCAAGGAAGAGGGCGTCCAGTACGTGAAGCTCGACGGCGACATCGGCATCCTCGGCAACGGCGCCGGGCTCGTGATGTCAACGCTAGACGTCGTCGCGCAGGCCGGCGGGCGCCCGGCCAACTTCCTCGACGCCGGCGGCGGCTCCAACGCGGACACGATCCGCGGTGCCGTCGAGTTGATCCTCGCCAACGACGCCGTCAAGGCCGTGCTGTTCAACATCTTCGGCGGCATCACCCGCGGCGACGAGGTCGCCGAAGGGCTGATCGCAGCCTTCGGGCAGCTCGACGAGCGGGGCAAATCGACTCCGTTCGTGGTGCGCCTGGATGGAACCAACGACGTCGAGGGGCGGCGCCTGCTTGCAGAGGCGGCGCTGCCGAACGTCTACTCCGCGGCGACGATGAACGAGGCCGCCGAGAAGGTCGTCGCGCTCGCCTCCGGGCGGGCCGCGGGCGCGGGGGTGAGCGCCTGATGTCGGTCCTCGTCGACGAGTCGACACGTCTCTGCGTCGCCGGCGTCACGGGCCGCGAGGGCAGCTTCCACACGCTCAACAACCGCCGCTACGGCACCAACGTCGTCGGCGGCGTCACGCCGGGCAAGGGCGGCCAGGACGTCGAGGGGATCCCGGTCTTCGACAGCTGGGAGCAGGCCGCCGCCGAGGTGCAGCCGAACACCGCGATGATCTTCGTCCCGCCCCGCTTCGCCGCGGACTCGATCCTCGAGGCGGCCGCCGCCGGCGTGGAGCTCGTGATCGCGATCACCGAGGGCATCCCGGCCCACGACGAGCTCCGCGTCTACAACACGCTCCAGCGCGACTTTCCCGGCACGCGCCTGATCGGGCCGAACTGCCCCGGAATCCTCTCGCCCGGCAAGGCCAACGTCGGCATCATCCCTGCGTCGTTCTTCAAGCCAGGCAACGTCGGCGTCGTGTCGCGCTCCGGCACGCTGACCTACCAGATCGGCAACGAGATCGCCCGGGCCGGCTTCGGCTGCAGCTCGATCGTCGGCATCGGCGGCGACCCGGTTCCCGGCTCGTCCTTCGTCGACGTGCTCGAGCTGTTCGAGGCCGACGAGGAGACGGAGCTCGTCGTCCTCTCGGGCGAGATCGGCGGCTCGGCCGAGGAAGAGGCCGCGGAGCACATCGCCGAGCACATGAGCAAGCCCGTCGTCGCCTACATCGCCGGCTTCACCGCCCCGGCCGGCAAGCAGATGGGCCACGCCGGCGCGATCGTCTCCGGTTCTTCGGGCACGGCCGCCGCCAAGGCGGAGGCACTCGAAGCGAAGGGAGTGCGCGTCGGGCGCACGCCGACCGAAGCTGCCTCGATCGCCGTCGAGGTACTCGGCGGCGCCTCCGTCGGCAGCGCCTGAGCGGCTCAGTAGGGCCGTAAGAAGGGCCCCAGGACCCGTTCTCGGCCCCTGGGCCGGCGGCGAGCACCGATACGCTTGCTCGAGATGGACGAGCAGGACATCACGAGGACGATCCAGGAGCTCGAACGCAAGCTCGCCGAGTTCGAGCGCACGCTGAGGACGATGGCCACCCCATCCCCGGCTGGAGCGTCGTCGGCAGCCGGCGAGGAGGCCGCTGCGCCGTACGCGGCGACGCCGGGATCCGTGGCGGCCCCACCTGAGCCGGCCACGCAGCCGCCTCCCCCGCCCCAGCCCGAGGACGAGCCACCACCGGTGCGCAGCGGGTTCGGGCGGATCGTCGACGAGTCCGTCGAGCCGCCGGCGCTGCACGATGAGGCCGCGGCTCCGTCGCCGCGCGGCGACGCCACGCCGATACCCGGCGCCCCTACGCCGCCGCTCGCCGCAGGACCCGCACCGGACCTCGCCGGGCCGCCGCTCGGTGCTCCTGAGCCCCCGCCGCCGGCGCGCACGCCGCCGCCCGTCCACGAGCCGGCGCCACGCCCGCGGACCTTGGCCGCACAGCGTCCGAGCGGTCCCGGGCCGGCCGAGCTGCTGCACTTCCGCGAGCGGCTCGAGCGGGCGGCGCGCGACCTGACACATGACTACGACGAGCTGCTCGGACGCCTAAGCTACGCCGCTATGCCCACGACCACCGGACCCCCGATCTCATTTGCCCGCGGCGCCCCGTCACTGGACATCGTCGACGTCGAGGGCCTCAAGGAGGCGGCCGCCCGCGCCTTTGAGACCGACCCCGCCGGAACCACCGCGTACGGCACCTCGATCGGCTACCCGCGGCTGCGAAGCTGGATCGCAGACCGCCACGGCGTCGAGCCAGCGCGGGTGCTCGTCACGAACGGGTCGATGCAGGCTGATGCCTTCCTGTTCGAGTCGCTCGTCAGCGCTGGCGATGAGGTCGTCGTCGAGCGCCCGAGCTATGACCGCACGCTGCTTTCCCTGCGCGGACGCGGTGCCCAGCTCCACGCCGTCGAGCTGCAGCCGGACGGGATCGACACGGATGCGCTGGCGACGCTGCTCCACGGCGGCGCCCGTCCGAAGCTGGCGCACATCATCCCGAACTTCCAGAACCCGGCGGGCTACACGCTGTCGCTGCCCAAGCGCCAGCGCCTCCTGGCGCTGGCCGCCGAGCACGGCTTCGTGGTGTTCGAGGACGACCCGTATGTCGCGCTGCGCTTCAGCGGGGAGTCGTTGCCGACGATGCTCTCGATGGACTCCGAGCGGGTCGTGTACGCCTCGTCGTTCTCGAAGACCGTGTGCCCGGGCATCCGCGTCGGGTACCTGGTCGGGCCGACCG
The DNA here is from genome assembly GCA_025963965.1 of Solirubrobacterales bacterium. Taxonomy (GTDB): domain Bacteria; phylum Actinomycetota; class Thermoleophilia; order Solirubrobacterales; family Solirubrobacteraceae; genus Palsa-744. The sequence goes on along the minus strand of JAOPZS010000077.1, from coordinate 6,356 downwards.
AGCTGATCGCACGGATCGCGAAGCTCGCCACTAACACCTACATCTCGCCGAACATGGTCGCGCAGTCGATCGTCTATGAGTTCTGCGCGTCGGGCGCGATCGACCGTTCGATCGAGACGGTCAAGCAGGCGCTCGCCGAGCGCGCCGCAACGCTGTCGAGGAGCCTGCGCAGCGAGCTCCCAGAGGCCGCCTTCGTCGAGCCGCAGGGCGGGTACTTCATGTGGGTGACGCTGCCCGAAGGGACAGAAGTGCACCGTCTCTTCGACGCCGCTGCCGAGCGCGGCGTCGCGTTCGTGAAGGGCACGGACTTCCTGCTCGAGGGCGGCGAGAACACGCTGCGCCTGGCCTATTCGGGCGTCACCCCCGAGCAGATCGAAGAGGGCGTGGCGCGCTTGGCCGACGCGTACCGGTCGCTGTAGCCACCGGTCGGGCGTGCCCACCGGAAAGCGACGACGGCGTCAGCGACCGTAGCGCTGACCGAGCACGAGCTGCTCCGGCAGCGCCGTGCGCGGGGGCGGCGATGGGTCGGCGATCACCGAGACGGTCTCGGCAACCGACGGCGTGACGGCGCTGAGCGAGCCGTCGGCCACGCGCAGCACGACCTTCGCGTCGTCGCGCTCCGTGAGCGTCGCGTCCATGCCCGGCTCGACGCCGGACGCCTTGAGGTAGTGCAGCAGGTCCTCCGCCTCGTTCTCGAAGCGCAGGATGCGCACCGAGGCGCCGACCTCGACGTCGGCGAGGGGCACGCCCTGCAGACGCGCGCCAGCGACGATCGGGTGCCCGTGCGGGCAGGTCTTGGCATTCCCGATGGCGGCCAGCATCCGCTCCTCGAGCACCGGCGACATCGCATGCTCGAGCCGCTCGGCCTCCTCGTGCACCTCGTCCCAAGGCACCCCGAGCACGTCGGTCAGGAAGCGCTCGATAAGGCGGTGGCGGCGGACGATCCCCTCGGCGTGCTCGGCGCCGCTGTCGGTGAAGGCGATCGCGCGGTCCGTGCCGCGCGTGATGTAGCCGTCGCGCTCGAGGCGGCCGACCATCTCGTGAACGGTCGGCGCGGAGAGCTGCATCGCGCGGGAGACGTTGGCGCCGGTCATCGGCAGCCCGGCCTCCTGCAGCCAGAACAGGGTCTGCAGGTACTCCTCCTCGGCGACGGTCGCTGTCTCGGCGGTCACGAGACTGACTCTAGAGGACCGGCTCAGCCGCGAAGCTGCTCGTAAGTGCACTCCTCCGGCGGCTTGTCCTCGCGCCATCGGCGGAGCTTCGCGCCGTGGCGGATGCGCCCGGCGGAGACGTGGTCGAAGTCGATCTCGACGACAAGCTCGGGACGCAGGCCGATCCACTCAAGCTCCTTTCCGGAGGACCAGCGACTCGGGTCGGCCGAGCCTCGATCGCCGGACTCGTAGGGCTCGAGGAAGCCCACCAGGCGCTTCTTCTCCTTCGCGCTCAGCCCCGAGCAGTGCCCGACGACGCGCAGCTCCGGGCCGTCGTAGAGGCCGAGGATCAGTGCGCCCACCGTGCCCGGCTCCTTGCCGGGGCGCCAGCCGACGAGCACGGCGTCGATCGTTCGCACGCGCTTGACCTTGACCATCCCCTTGCGCTCCCCCGGCCGGTAGGGCGCGCCGCGCTCCTTGGCGATCGCCCCCTCCGCGCCCTGCAGCCAGTCGCTCGCACGGGCGGGGTCGTCTGAGACCTCCATCAGCTCGAGCGGCGAGGAGGAGAACTCCTTCGCGGCCAGCAGCGACTCGAGCGCCGCACGCCGCTCGTCGTAGGAGCGCTCCAGCAGCACCTCGTCGTCGTCCGCGAGCAGGTCGAAGGCGACGAACACCGCCGGCGTCTCGCCGGCCAGCCGTTCGATCCGCGAGACCGCCGGATGAATGCGCTGGCCGAGCGCGTCGAAGTCCTCGCGCCCCTGCTCGTCGCGGACGACGATCTCGCCGTCCAGAACGTAGCGGCCCTCGGGGAAGACGAGCTCGGGGAAGTAGCGGCTCAGGGGGCGGCCGTTGCGCGACTGCAGGAAGCTCTCGCCGCCGTCGACGAACGCCAGGCAGCGGAAGCCGTCGAGCTTGATCTCATAGCGGTACTCCTCGCCGACCGGCAGCTCCTTGCGCGACAGGGCGAGCTGCGGCTTCAGCGGCGGCTCGAGCGGGAGGCTCACTGTTCCTCGTCGCCTTTCGTCCCGGTCCTGGCGTTCCCGGGTTTCGCGCCGGCGGATCTCCTCTTCACGGGTTTCGCCTGCGCCGCCTTCGCCTTCCCGGTCTTCGCCGGCGCCGCTTTCGCCCTGCTCGGCTGGACGCGCTTGGGCTCCCCTTTCTGCTTGCGGAAGTGCGGCGGCCAGGGAGCGTCGCCGAGGCCCTCGCGCTCGTCGCGCGCGGCCAGCTCGAGCAGGCCATCGAGCCTGCCCGGGTGCTCGTCGGTCGGCGCTGACGGATCGCCACGCTCGGCGAGCCGGGCCGGAACGGTGCGCAGCGTCAGCTGCTCGGGCTCGACCACGGCGACCTCGTCCCACTCCAGCGGACAGGACACGCGTGCGTCGGGCACTGCACGGACGGAGTAAGCCGAGGCTACGGTGCGATCGCGCGCGTTCTGGTTGTAGTCGATGAAGACGCCCTCGCGTTCCTCCTTCCACCAGCGGCTCGTCGCCCGGCCCGGCATCCTGCGCTCGACCTCGCGGGCCAGCGCGAGCGCGGCGCGACGGACTTCTTCGAAGCCGTGCTCGGGCACGAGCCGGACGTAGACGTGGATGCCGCGCGAGCCGGACGTCTTCGGGAAGCCGAGCAGGGCGTGCTCGTCGAGCACCTCTCGGACGCTCAGCGCCACCTGACGGACCTCGTCGAACGGCACGCCGGGGCACGGGTCGAGATCGACGCGCAGCTCGTCCGGGTGGTCGAGGTCCCCGCGGCGGACCGGCCAGGGGTTCCAGTCGATCACACCGAGGTTGACGCCCCACACGAGATGCGCGGCGTCGTTCGGGACGAGCTCGCGTGCGTGGCGCCCGCTGGGGAAGGTGACCGTCGCCGTCTCGAGCCAGCCGGGAGCGCTGTCGGGCACGCGCTTCTGGAAGAACGGCTTGCCCTCGACCCCGTCGACCCAGCGCTTCATCACGGTCGGGCGCTCCGCGAGGCCCCCCACGACGGCCTGCTCGCACTCGACGTAGTAGTTGACGAGGTCGAGCTTGGTGACCTTGACCTTCGGGAAGTACAGCTTTCCCGGGTTGCTGACGCGCACCTCGTGCCCGCTGACGTCGATCATCTCGTGCTCGGAGGAGGCAGCCATTTGGTGGAAGGATGCCCGATCGTGACCACCGGCACCGCTGCCATTCCGCGCCACGCCCTGCTCGTCTGCGAGCCGTTCACCGCTCGCCTGAACGCGGCGCGGGTCGCCGGGGCGATCACGGCGGGCCTGCTCGCCGCCGGAGCGCCCTCACCGGACGCGCTCGCCCTGCCGAGCTACTCGAGCGGGGGTGAGACGGGCATGCTGCTCGGTCGGGAGGGCTTCGACGGGCGGATGCGCGCCGCGCGCGCCGTCGTGCTGGCGGTCGCGGCGCTGAGCGAGGACACGCTTGCCGGCAGCGCTGCCTTCGAGGTCGCGACGCGTGCGCGCCAGAGCGGCGTGCCGTGCTACGCGATCGCCGCGGCCAGCGAGCTGGGCTCATTCGATCTGCGGATCCTCGACCTGCAGGTCGTACTCGAGGCTCGCGGCGCGGCCGGGCTTCGCAATGCAGGCGAACGGCTCGCGACGTTGCTCGGAGGGCAGCGCGCGCTCAGTGCTGGCAGCCCGGACACCAGAACGTGACGCGGTTGTTCTCCCACTGCCCGCGCTGGCGGATCGTCGTCCCGCAGCGCGGGCACGGCCGCCCGGCTTGACGGTAGACGGCGTGGGGACGCGTCTGAAAGCCCTTTCCCTCGCGGGCCGAGCGCGTCATTTCCCGCCGGGCGAACGCGACAGCGGCAAGGACCTGCTCGTCGGCGACATCGGCAGCTGCCCGCCACGGGTCGAGCTCTGCTGCGAAGCAGCACTCGGCCTTCCACATGTTCCCGATGCCGGCCAGCGTTCGCTGGTTGAGCAGGGCGTCGCCGATCGGGCGCGTCGGGTCGTCTTCGCGCAGGCGCTCGAGGACGCGGCGCTCGTCCAGGTGCTCGCCGATCACGTCCGGGCCGAGATCGGCCAGCCTCGGGTCGGCGCGCGCCCGCGCGTCGCTCATCAGCTCGAGCACGGGGCCGTCGAACTGGACCGCCTCCCACCCGCCGCCGGCGAGCACGAGCCACGCGCGCCGCTTCGAGCGCCGCCACGGGGCTCCGTCGCGCTGCACCGCCCACGATCCGGTCATGCGCAGGTGCGAGTGCAGCGTGAGTGCGCCGTCGAATCGCAGGAACAGGTGCTTGCCGTGCGCGTCGACCGACCTCAGCGCGCGCCCGGACAGCTTCTCCGGCCAGCGGTCGAGGCGGTGGCGCGGATGCGGGGTGAGGATCCGCTCCGGCACGCGCCCCTCGAGCGCCGCCCGGATCCTGTCGGCGGCGTAGTGGATCGTGTCGCCCTCGGGCATCCTCCTACGATTACAAAGCCGCGCCGCTCTCCGGCCCGGCCGACTCGGGGCCGGCACCCGCGGCTGCAGGATGCGATTCGCCGCCCGCGCGCACGGCGAGCGCGCGGAGCACCTCGTGGACGAGCCGCGTGGCGTCGGCGACCGTCCCGTAGTCGAGGTTCTCGGGGACGTCGGTGGGCAGGTGATAGTTCGCCGGGCTTCGCCAGTCGGTGATCGAGACGAGCGTCGCCGTCGGGTAGCCGGCGCGGCTCGGGATCACCGAGTCGGTCGAGGAGCGCGCGAGGAAGCCACGCTCGAGCGGGATCTCCAGGCGCTCGGCCGTGTCCGCGACGAGGTCGCGCAGCCACGGGCCGGCGTAGCGCTCCATCCAGATCGGCCCCTCGCCCTCGAGCATGATCAGGTGTGGGGAGCCGATCGTGTCGAGGTTGAGGAACGTCGTGTGCTCGGGAGCCAGACGTCCGCCGTGGGTGGCCACGAACGCGCGAATGCCGTCCTGCAGCGTCTCCTCGGCGCCGCAGGAGACGAGCAGCACGCGCAGACCGGCCGGAGCGTCGGTCTCGAGCATCTCGGCGAGTGCCACGAGTGCGGCGACACCGGAGAGGTTGTCGTTGGCGCCGGGGACTGTCGCGTTGCGCCACACATCGGCGACCAGCGCCGTGCCGAGGGTGCCGAGCACCAGTCCGGCCCTGGCCGGCGCGCGCCGGCGGCTGATCACCGTCGCGAGGGCGCCGAGTGGGGCGGCAAGACCGATCCACCACTGCGGCAGGGAGCGTTTCGCGCGGGCGAGGCGCTCGGGGTTCCGTTCCCAGGCGCGGCGCAGCATCGTCTGGTCGAACAGGATCCCGGTTTGCGGCGCGTCGTGGTGGGCGATCACGACAAGCGTCTCGATCGCCTCGGCGTCGCCGGCTCGTGCGATCACGTTGACCGTGCTCCGGCGGCGTCGGATCAGCCGCCGCAGCAGGCGTGGGCCGTTCTGGGCCTCGTCGATCAGGCCACCGGCGCAGAGCCCGGCGAGCAGCGCGGCGGCGGCGCGCCGGCCGCGCAGCGACAGCAACGCGCCGCCGATGCCGAGCAGGCCGACGGCTGTCGCAGTCGGCGGGAACGTCCCCCACGACGGCTCGTCCTCGAGCGCCACCTGCACGCCGTCGATCGCGCCGAGTCGCGCCGCGAGCCACTCCGCCGCCTGGCGCTCACCTGGTGAGCACGGCGTGCGATCGAGCGGCGCGAGCGTCTCGACGACCTCGCGCAGCACCGATTCCATGCCCTGATCCCTGATCACAGGAAGCATTGTCCCTCTCCGCGGTAGGTCGGCGCTTCGCCGACGATCTGCTCGCCCTCCAGGAGGTACAGGCGATCGAAGCGCTCGCACAGCTCGCCGGCCTTGGCGTGGCGCATGTACACGCGGTCGCCGAGGTGCAGGCCGTCCGCGGCGGCGCCGAGCAGCGGCGTCTGCACCTCTCCCGCTCCCTCCTGTGCGTCGAGCTTCAGCCCGACCGGCAGGTAAGGGCGCGGCAGGCGGCCCGCGTCGGCCGGGCCCGAGGCCAGATACCCGCCGCCGAGGGCCGTCACGATCCCCCGGCCGGGACGGCGTACGACAGGCAGCGCGAACAGCGCGGCCGGGCGCGGCGAGAACGCTCGGTAGGCGTCGAACAGCGTCGGCCCGTACAGCCCCGAGCCGGCCGCCAGCTCGGTCACGGCCGCCTCCTGCGTGGTCGTCTGCAGGCTGCCGGTGCCGCCGCCGTTGACAAAGCGCAGCGGCGCCGCGCCGGCGCTGTCGAGCTCCGCCGCGACCGCCGCGACGATCGCGCCGCGG
>JAOPZS010000072.1 GCA_025963965.1 Solirubrobacterales bacterium | reverse complement strand
TCCAAAACTGCAACGCGTGCTGGCGCCCGCCAGAGCCATCCGAATCGGTCCGCGCGCACGTGCCGAGCGTACGCAGAGCGAAGCCGCCGGAGGCGCAGGATCGGCTCTGCAAAGCCAGTTCCGTTTCAACTTTCGCACCCCTCGAACCCACCGTCTCCATTTTTTCCCTGCAAATGGGCGTTTGGCGTTCGTGTGTGTAGCGCCGCGCAGCCGGCTTGGAGTGCAGCGCTCGGCGATCCCGATCACGCGGTATACGCTGCTCTCCTCATGGACCTAGGGGTACCGCCGCTGGGTCAAGGGACCGATTCGGCGGTTCGGGCGAAGTAGTCTTCGAAGCCTTCCTGCTGGGCCGCCGAGAGGCGGCTGGGGAGCGGCGCGCGGACCTCGTTGGCGATGGCCTTGCTGTGCAGAGCGGTCATCTGCGTTCGCAGACTCGACGGGGAGCCGGCGACGTTGCCCAGCTCGCTCCGACCGCCCGCCGTCGAGTAGTCGTAGAGCTCGAAGTCCTGATCGAGCGGATCCACTTCGATCGTGCCGTGCTTCCACGGTGAGTAGACGGCGTACTTCGCGGACTGCGTGCGAACCGCGGCGACGTGGTGCGGCGCTTGATTGGCGAAGCTGTAGGTGTACGACAGCTCCTCGACGGTCGTCTCATCGGTGACGTGTGCGACCCACGGGCGACCTTTCGCCGTCGGGTTGTGCGCGATCGACGCGATATCTGCCCGCTTCGCAATCTGTGCGTAGGTGGAGAGCTGTCGCCAGGTCGAGGAGCCGTGGGCGATCGTCAGCAGTAGCGGCGCAAGATCGACGGTCGAGGTCAGCTGCGAACGCGTGCTCGCGCCGTTCGAGAGCTTGCCGCGTGGGTCATAGATATAGAGCGGCACGTGGATCGCCTCCTCGTAGGCGCCGCCGCCCTTCGCCCGGAGCCCGTGAGACCCCGCGTACTCGCCGTGGTCGGCCGTGAAGATCACGATTGTGTTCGACTCGACGTCGGGCCGCGTGTGCAGCGCGTCGAGCACGCGTCCGATCTGCTTGTCGACCTCCTGCTGGTAGACGAGATACATCGTGAGCATCTGCTCCCAAGTCGCCGCTTCGAGTTGGCCACCTTCGTCGGGTACCGGGCCATTCGCCATCGCCGTGGTCTGCTGCAGCGCCGTCTGAAGCCGCGGCTTGTTCGCCCGCAGCTGTGCGGCTGTCTCGGCGTTCGGCGGCGGGGCGGTGAACCGATACGCGGCCGTTTGGAGCACTTCGTCGGTGCTGGTGAAGCGAGGCCACCAGTTGATGTCGTGCGGATTGACGAGCGAGACCGTCGTGCACCAGGGGCCGCCGGCTGCGCCGGCGAGCCATTCGATGAATTGACCCGCGATCGATGGATCCTTTTCTTTGCCCTGCTCGGGTTCTCCATTCGGTGAGGGGTAGGTGCCTCCGTCGAACCCGTACGCCTCGAGTCCCCCCGGCGTCTTGTCGGGCGTCGGCCCGAGGTGCCACTTGCCCCACCATGTCGTCTCATATCCCTGTTCGCGCAGCATCGTTCCCCAGGTCGGGAACTTCGGGCTCAGTGTGCTGCTCGCGGTTACCGCCTTCGTGAGCATGCAGCCTGTCTGGTGGGGGTAGAGCCCGGTCAGCATCGTCCCCCGGGCGGCCACGCACATGTTCGCCGCGGTGTAGTGACTCTCGAACGACGTCGCCCTGCTACGCAGCTTTGCGAGGTTCGGCAACAGCGCGTCGAGCTGCGGCTGAGACGGGAACCACTGTGCGGTGCGCAACTGGTCGACGACAATCACGAGGATGTTCGGCCGCCGCTGCGAGGTGGCCGCGGTGGCGAACGGCGCGAGCGCATGCGACGCGACGAGGCCCCCGCCGGCCACAGCCGCCTGCTTGATGAACGACCGACGATCGATCCTGCGAGATCCCACGTAACGCCCCTTCCGTATTTATCACCAAGGCGATCGATATACCCGGGATTTGCCCGGCCCAAACCCGGAATGAGGTCGTGCTGAAGATGGCTCCTTCGCAGGCGCCACCTACGACGAGCGTGCGCAGCGCCACCTCGGCCTAACCACGCAATCCCGCATTCCAGAGCGGTTCTCCGGCCGGGATCTCGCACCCTCGAACCCACCGTCTCCACTGACACCGTCACAGGGCGGCGATGTTCTGGGTCCCCGCCTGCCGAGTCGGCTGACGGCATGCGTCAGCGGACTCCAACCCTCCTGTGGACCGCACGGCGGGCCCGATCGAAGACCGATCTGTCGCCTTCGAGGACGAACGTCGTGTTCGCGGCGGCGAGCAGCGCCTGGAGCTCGAAGGCGAGCTCCTGGGGTTCCAGCGCAGGATCGAGCTCGCCAAGCTCCTGGGCCTCCTGCGCCAAGCGCTCGAGCACTGCCAACCACTCTCGGCGCTGATCGGCGATCGCGTCTCGTACCGGGCCCGGCCACGAGGCGACGTCGACTGCCGCCGCCGAGAAGAAGCAGCCACCCGGGAAGACTTCGCGCTCGACGTGCGACAGGAACTCATCGCAGGCGGCGATGAGGCGCCGGAGCCCTCGTTGAGCTCTCAGGGCGGGCTGCAGCACCTCGGCCACGAAGGTGGCTCGAGCAGCCTCGATCGTGGCGAGCTGCAGTTCCTGCTTCGAGCCGAAGTGGGCGTAGAGCCCGCTCTTGCTGATCGCGCTCGCGTTTGCGAGGCCGCCGATCGTGAGGCCGTCGAGCCCGACGACCGTCGCCAGCCGCGTTGCCTCATCCAGGATCATTGCCCGCGTTCGCTCGCCCTTCGTGCGTGTCTGTGCGTTGATCGCCATCTCAGCGAGTATAAAGGAACGGTCGTGCTATTCTGCCTCATTCTAAATAGGACGATCGTACTTTTCCAGCGCGGGGGGAGGACTTGATGAAGACGGACTATCTGGTCGTCGGGGCGGGGGCGAGTGGCCTGGCGTTCGCCGATTCGCTCATCCACGAGGCGGACGTCGAAGTGACGCTCGTCGACCGTAGGCTGGACGTGGGCGGCCACTGGTGCGACGCATATCCGTTCGTCCGGCTTCACACGCCGTCGGCCTATTACGGCGTCAACTCGCTCGCGCTCGGCAACGACCACATCGACCGCCAGGGGGAGAATGCCGGCTACTACGAGCGCGCTACCGGCGCAGAGATCCGCGCCTACTTTGCCGACGTTGCCGCGAGGCTCACGGCGACGGGGCGGGTTCGCGTTCTCACAGGACACGAGCATCTCGGCAACGACGCAGGCGGCCAGCTGATTCGCGACTCGAGATCGGGCGAGCGCCAACAAGTCGCGGTCCGTCGCAAGGTGGTTGACGCCCGCTACCTCGAGGCCTCAGTGCCGTCGAGCAACAAGCCGACGTTCGGCGTCGATCCAGGCGCTCGTGTAATTCCGATCAACGACCTACCCGCTGCCGCGGGGCCGGGTGTGTCGTACACGGTCCTGGGAGCCGGCAAGACCGCAGTGGACGCGTGCGTGTGGCTCATGGACAACGATGTCGATGCCGGGCGCATCCGCTGGGTCCGACCTCGAGACGCTTGGTTTCACGATCGCGGCGATTTCCAGCCGCTGGCCCAGGTCGGGGCGATCATGCGAGGCATCGC
>JAOPZS010000055.1 GCA_025963965.1 Solirubrobacterales bacterium | reverse complement strand
TGTTCCTGATGGTCGACCAGGTCGAGTGGATGCTCGGGCTGGGCGGCCTCGACGGGTGCGTGGCGCGCACGACGGCCTCCTCCGAGCACCTCTACGGCTGGGCGCACAGCAGTGATTACGCCACCCCGTTCGTGGCCGATCAGGCGAACCGCTCGCTGGTGGTCGGCACGGTCGACTTCGACGAGGCCATCGATGCGGCGGCGGTCGCCTCGACGCTTCGCGCCAACGGGATCGTCGACGTGGAGCCCTACCGCAAGCTCGGGCGCAACCAGCTGCGGGTCGGGATGTTCCCGGCGATCGAGACCGCAGACGTCCAGGCGCTGACCGCCTGCATCGACTGGGTGGTCGAGAGGACGGGGCGATGAGCGAGCGCGCGAAGGTCCTCGTCAAGGAGAAGATCGGCGACTCGGGCGTGAAGCTGCTCGAAGAGCACTTCGATGTCGACCTCGGCATCGACTGGGACGACGAGCAGCTCGCCGCGCGGATCGGCGAGTACGACGGCATCGTGATCCGCTCCGCCACGAAGATGACGGCCGAGCTGATCGACCGGGCTGAGAAGCTGCGCGTGATCGGCCGGGCCGGCGTCGGCGTCGACAACGTCGACGTGCCGGCCGCGACCAAGCGCGGCATCGTTGTCGCCAACGCGCCCGAGTCGAACGTCGTGACGGCGGCCGAGCACACGATGGCGCTGCTGCTCGCGCTCGCCCGCAACATCCCGCGGGCGCACATGTCGCTGACGAGCGGCAAATGGGAACGCTCGAAGCTCTCCGGGGTCGAGCTCTACGAGAAGACGCTCGGAGTGCTCGGCTTCGGGCGCATCGGGCAGCTGGTCGCGCAGCGCGCCCGCGGCTTCGGCATGCGGGTGATCGCCTTCGACCCGTTCGTCAGCGCCGAGCGCTACCGCGAGCTGGGCGTCGAGAAGGCGGAGCGCCCGGAGGACATCTACGCGCAGGCCGACTTCATCACCGTGCACCTGCCGAAAACGCCGGAGACCGAGGGCTTCCTCGGCGACACTGCGTTCGCGGCGATGCGCAACGGCGTGCGCGTCCTGAACGTGGCCCGCGGCGGGCTGATCGACGAAGCGGCGCTCGAACGCGCGCTCGACTCGGGCAAGGTCGCCGGAGCCGCTCTCGACGTGTTCCCGTCCGAGCCGATGACCGAGAGCCCGCTGTTCGGTCGCGAGGACGTCGTCGTGACCCCGCATCTCGGCGCCTCGACGGCCGAGGCGACCGACCGCGCCGGCTACCAGTCGGCCGAGCAGGTCGTCGCCGCGCTCGACGGCGGCGTCGTCTCGACCGCCGTCAACATCCCTGCCATAGCCGCTGAGGACATGGAGGTCCTGGGGCCGTTCCTGCCCCTCGCCACGCAGCTGGGGCGCCTGGCCATGAGCCTCGCCGAGGGCAGCTCGGTCGAGCGGATCGAGGCGGCGTTCTTCGGGCGCATCGCCGAGTTCGACACGCGCCTGCTCGGGCTCGCGGTGATCGTCGGAGCGCTGCAGGGCCGTACCGAGGAGCAGGTGAACCTCGTCAACGCGCCGACGATGGCCCAGCAGCGCGGGATCGTCTTCGAGGAGAAGGCCGTCTCCGAGGCCGAGGACTTCAACGAGCTGATCCGCGTGACTGTCGTCGCCGGGGACGAGCGCGTGGCGGTGGCCGGCACAGGCATCGGCCCGCATCAGGCGCCGCACCTCGTGGAGGTGCAGGGCCGCCGGCTGACGATCGAGCTCGAGCGCCACGTCACGGTCTTCCGCTACGAGGACCTACCCGGGATGATCGGCCGCGTCGGCACGATCTTCGGGGCGCACGGCATCAACATCTCCTCGGCCGCCGTCGGCCACACCCCCAATGGCGCCGACGGCGCCGAGCAGCGCCGCGCGGCGATGGTCGTCACGACCGACGCCGCCGTAGGCCGCGACGTGGTCGAGGAGATCGTCGCCTCCGAGGGCTTCGTCGACGGCTGGTCGGTCGACCTGGGTTGAGCTTCCGCGCTGCCGGGGCGCCGATCATCTAGTGTTGCCCCGCGATGAGGGCGGTGGTCATCACGAAGCATGGGGGACCGGGGGTGCTCGAGGTACAGGAGCTCCCGGATCCGGAGCTCGGCCCGGGCGAGGTCCGGATCGAGGTCGCCGCCGCGGGTATCAACTTCGCTGACGTGATGGCACGCATGGGGCTCTATGCGGATGCGCCGAAGACGCCCTGCGTCGTCGGCTACGAGGTCGCGGGCACAGTCTTGGAGGTGGGCGAGGGCGTGGAGGGTGTGACGCCCGGCGAACGTGTGCTCGCCGGTACGCAGTTCGGCGGCTACGCCTCCGAGGTGGTCGTGCCGGAGGGAGATGTCGTCGCGTTGCCGGAGCGGCTGAGCTTCGAGCAGGGCGCAGCGATCCCCGTCAACTACGCGACGGCATGGGCGGGACTGATCGGCTACGGCGTGCTCGCGAGAGGCGACCGCGTGCTCGTGCACTCGGCCGGGGGCGGCGTCGGCATCGCCGCGACGCAGATCGCGAAGCGGGTCGGCGCGGAGGTCTACGGCACGGCCTCTGCAGGCAAGCACGACCGCTGCCGCGAGCTCGGCGTCGATCGGGCGCTCGACTACAACCAGTCCGGCTGGGAGCAGGGAATCGGCCGCTTCGACGTGATCCTCGACGCGGTCGGCGGCCGGTCCTTCCGCACGAGCTACGACCTGCTTGCGCCCGGCGGCCGGCTGGTCGCGTTCGGCGCCTCCGCGGTCGTCTCCGGGGAGAAGCGGAACATCGCGACGGCGCTGCGGACGGTCCTGCGGATGCCTCGCTTCAGCATGATCAAGCAGATGTCCGAATCGAAGGCGGTGATCGGGCTGAACATGCTGACGCTGTGGAAGGACCGTGGCACGCTCGCGCCCTGGATCGACCCGCTCGAGGGGATGCTGAACGACGGCACGATCGAGCCGGTCATCGCCGGGACCTTCTCCTTCGAGGATGCCGGCGAGGCTCAGACGATGATCGTCGAGCGTCGCAACGTGGGCAAGGTGGTGCTTACGCCGTGACGTGAGAGCGCCCGTGCCGCTTCGCGGCAGGTGCGCTTCACGTGACGGCTCCAGCACGCCGCTGGACGCGCTCGGTTGCATACGGGCGCGAGGCGGGCCTTGGCGCGGGCGGGGGCGTCCTAGGATCATCCGGGGATGGCCGACTACGGACACGACCTGCAGTTCGGGGTGTTCCTGACGCCCGACGCCGCGAACGCCGATCGCGTGCTCGAGCTGGCGAACCTCGCCGAGGTTCTCGGGCTCGAGCTCGTCACCGTCCAGGACCACCCCTACCAGGCACGGTTCCTCGACACTTGGACGCTGCTGTCGGTGATCGCAGCGCGCACGTCCACGATCCGCGTCGCTCCGAACGTCGCCAACCTGCCGCTGCGCCAACCCGTCGTGCTCGCTCGCAGCGTCGCGAGCCTGGACATCCTCAGCGGCGGGCGTGTCGAGCTCGGCCTCGGCGCCGGTGCCTTCTGGGACGCGATCGCGGCGGTCGGCGGGCCGCGGCTCGCGCCCGGCGAGAGCGTCGACGCGCTCGCGGAGGCGATCGACGTGATCCGCGCCGTCTGGGATACCGGCGGCGCCGCGATCGATCACGAGGGGCGGCACTACCGCGTTGTCGGCGCACACCCCGGGCCCGCGCCCCGGCACCGCGTCGAGCTGTGGCTGGGGGCGTACAAGCCGCGGATGCTCGCCCTGACCGGCGCCCGCGCCGACGGCTGGCTGCCGAGCATGGGCTACGCCGAACCGGGCGAGCTGCCTGCGATGAACGAGGCGATCGACCGCTCCGCAGTCGCGGCCGGACGAAGCCCGGTGGAGATCAGGCGGCTCTACAACCTCAACGGCAGCTTCGAGGCCGGCGACGGGTTCTTGCGCGGGGCGCCCGAGGAATGGGTCGAGCAGCTCGCCGGGCTGACGGCACAGGCGGGGGTCAGCACGTTCCTGCTCGCCGCCGACGACGAGCAGACGATGCGCCGCTTCGCGACAGAGGTCGTCCCGGGAGTCCGGTGGCGAGTGCAGGAGGCGCGCGAAGCGGCCGCGTCGGCGCCAACGGCCGCACCGGTGCAATCACCCGAGCCGGCGCGATCCGGGCCGGCGCAGGCCGGCCCCGCCGCGACGGCCGATGCACCGTTCACGGTCGCCCCGACGCCCGACGACGGGACGAGGCTCAGCGAGGGCGCGCCGTGGGACGAGAGCACGCGCCCGGCAGGACCGCCCCCGGACCCCTCGCGGCGCTACACGCCTGAGCAGCTCGCCGCGGGGCGCCACCTGATCGACGTGCACGATGCGCTGCGCGCAGAGCTGGGCCGGCTGCGCGAGATCCTCGAGCAGGTCGCGGCGGGCGACTCCGACCCGGCCGCGCTGCGCTCGTTCTTCAACCGCATGACGATCCGGCAGAACCATTGGACGCTCGGCGCCTTCTGCGAGTCCTACTGCCGGGCCGTCACGGCGCACCACACGATCGAGGACCGCAGCGTGTTCCCACACCTCGCGCGATCGGACGAGCGGTTGGGGGGCGTGCTGCAGCGCCTCGGCGAGGAGCACGAGACGATTGCCGCGATGCTCGACGATGCCGACACCGCGCTCGTCGACCTCGTCGCCGAAGAGCCGCGGGCGCTCGAGCGCGTAAACGAGGCGATCGACGTCATCACCGACGCGATGGGCTCGCACTTCTCGTACGAGGAGCGGGAGCTCGTCGAGCCGCTGGCACGGCTCGGGTTCTACTAGGGGCCTCCGCCGCGCGAACAGCCTGAAGATCACGAGCATCGTGCATCCGCGCGGTGCTAACCTCCGCTTGAATGTCGCAGCAGCTCTCGCTTCTGACCCTTCTCCTGCTCCCCCCTCGGGGGGAATAGCGCGTGGCGGCCGCGTAGCCGCATACACAGCAGAGGAACGGAAAGCGAGACAGAGAAGGAGCACGGCGACATGAGCGAGACGAACCCGCAGCGCGACCCGGCCGACCGGGTCCTGATCTTCGACACGACCCTGCGCGACGGCGAGCAGTCCCCAGGGATCTCCCTGAACAAGCAGGAAAAGCTCGAGATCGCCCATCAGCTGGCGCGCCTCGGCGTCGACATCATCGAGGCCGGCTTTCCGATCACCTCGCCGGGCGACTTCGAGTCGGTGCAGGCGATCGCACGCGAGGTCGAAGGGCCGGTCATCTGCGGCCTCGCGAGGACCGTCAAGCAGGACATCGATGCCGTTTGGAACGCAGTTCGCGACGCCGAGCGTTCACGCATCCACATGGTCATCGCGACAAGTGACATCCACATCGAGCGCAAGCTGCAGACGACTCGCGAGGACGTGATCGGCCAGGTCCGCGCGGCTGTCGCGCACGCGCGCGAGTACACAGAGGACATCGAGTTCTCTCTCGAGGACGGCTCGCGTTCGGACATCGAGTACATGGCTGAAGTGATCCACGTCGCGCTCGAGGAGGGCGCGAGCACGATCAACGTTCCCGACACCGTCGGCTACACGATGCCGGCGGAGTACACGGCGATGTTCGAGGCGCTCTACCGGCTGGTTCCGGGACTGCGGGACGTGAACCTCTCGGTGCACTGCCACGACGACCTCGGCCTGGCGGTCGCCAACTCGCTGGCGGGCCTGGAAGCGGGATGCAGGCAGGTGGAGTGCTCGATCAACGGACTCGGCGAGCGGGCCGGCAACGCCTCGCTGGAGGAGATCGTGATGCTGCTGCGCACGCGCGAACCCACGGTCGGGCTGTGGACCGGGATCGATACGACCGAGATCGCTCGCACCAGCCGGCTGGTCTCGCGCCTGAGCGGCTACGCGGTGCAGCCGAACAAGGCGATCGTCGGGCGCAACGCGTTCGCGCACGAGTCCGGCATCCACCAGGACGGCGTGCTGAAGGAGCGCAAGACCTACGAGATCATGGACCCGACCAGCGTCGGGCTGCGCAGCAACTCGATAGTGCTCGGCAAGCACTCCGGCCGCCACGCGCTGCGCAAAGCGCTCGAGGAGATGGGCTTCGAGATCGACGGCCAGGCGCTGAACGTCGCCTTCAAGCGCTTCAAGGAGATCGCCGACCGCAAGAAGCAGGTGACCGCGATGGATCTCGAGGCGCTCGTCACCGATGAGCTGCGAGAGGACATCGTCGGCTACTCGCTCGAGTGGTTCGAGGTCGAGTCCTCGTCGCGCCGCTCACCGCACGCGAAGGTCGGCGTGAAGCTCCCGGACGGCACGTCCGTGACCGGCTCGTTCATCGGCGACGGCCCGATCGACGCGATCTTCCAAGCGATCAACGCGGCGACCGCGACCGCCCCCGTGCTCAGCGAGTTCACGATCGGCGCCGTCACCGAGGGACAGGACGCGCTCGGAGAGGTGTCCGTCGTGGTGGAGCTCGACGGCGCCACCGGCGCGGGCCAGGGCGTCTCGACGGACATCATCGACGCGGCCGGACGCGCCTACGTGCGAGCGCTGTCGGTGGCGAAGGCGCGGGCGCAGGCGCCCGAGGCGATCGGGTTGCCGGAGGCGGCCGCCGGTTAGAGGGGCGATGTCGGGGATGCGCCGGCGCACAGCCGGGTGTCCGTGATAACGTACGCCCGTATGGCGCCCGTGAAGGAACCCGCTCTGCTGCCGGACCAGTCCGCGACGCTCCCCGAGCCCGCCGCCGGCGCGCTTGACCCGGCCGTGATCGGCGCCCGGGTCAAGGCGCTGCGCGAGTCCAGCGGCCTCTCGCTGCGCGACCTCGCAGAGCGCTCCGGCGTCTCCGCGCCGATGCTCTCGCAGGTCGAGCGCGGCGAGACCAGCCCGACGTTGACGATCGCCGCGCGGATCGCAACCGGCCTCGAGCTGCGCCTCTCACAACTGCTGCGCCTCGACGAGCAGGGCGCCGTGACGGTCGTGCGGGCCCGGCAGCGAAGCCGCGGGGGAAACGCCAGGCGGGGGCACCGCTTCGAGGTCCTCACCTCCTCGCAGCCGGGCCAGCGCGCCGAGCTCTCGCGCCACACGCTTGCCCCCGGCGGCTCGACCGGCGCCCCCGACGACCCGCCGATCCACGAGCCCGGCAGCCGCGAGACGGCGCTCGTGCAGGAGGGCCGCGTAGTCCTCGTCTGCGACGGCGCGCGGCACGAGCTCGGCGAGGGCGACACGGTGACCTTCGACGCGGATCTGCCACACCACTTCGAGAACCCGACCGCCGCCGAGGCCGCCTTCCTGGCCGTCGTCTCGGCGGGACTCAGGAGGAGCTAGATGCCGAGGACGATGTTCGACAAGATCTGGGAGGCCCACGAAGTCGGCGGGGCCGGCTCCGGGCTGATGTACGTCGACCTGCACCTCGTCCACGAGGTCACGAGCCCGCAGGCCTTCGATGGCCTGCGTCTTGCCGGACGCAGCGTGCGCCGCCCCGACCGAACGCTCGCCACGGCCGACCACAACACGCCGACCGACGGCACGCCGATCGCTGCCCGCATCAAGGATCAGCTCTCGCGCGTGCAGGTCGAAACGCTCGAGCGAAACTGCGCCGAGTTCGGCATCCCCGTCTACTCGCTCGGCTCCGAGCGCCAGGGCATCGTGCACGTGATCGGCCCCGAGCTCGGTGTCACCCAGCCGGGCATGACGATCGTCTGCGGCGACTCGCACACCTCCACGCACGGCGCCTTCGGGGCGCTCGCGTTCGGGATCGGCACGAGCGAGGTCGAGCACGTGCTCGCGACCCAGAGCATGGTTCAGCACAAGGCCCGCTCGATGCGGATCCTCTACGAGGGCGAGCTCGGGTTCGGCGTCAGCGCGAAGGACCTGATCCTCGGCACGCTCGGCCGGCTCGGCGTCGGCGGGATGACCGGCCACGTCGTCGAGTACGCAGGCGCGCCGATCCGGGCCCTGTCGATGGAGGGCCGCATGACCGTCTGCAACATGACGATCGAGGGCGGCGGGCGCGCCGGCATGATCGCGCCCGACGAGACGACCTTCGCGTGGTTCACCGACGTCGAGCGACCCGGCGCCCCCAGTGGCGCGGAGCTCGAGCGTGCGATCTACAGCTGGTCGGCGCTCCCCACCGAGGAGGGCGCCTTCTTCGACAGCGAGGTGACGATCGACGCCGGCGCGATCTCCCCGCAGGTCACCTGGGGGACGAACCCGGGCATGGTGCGGGCCGTCACCGAGCAGGTCCCGGCGCCCGAGGAGTTCGAGTCGCCCGCCGATCGCGAGGAGACCGAACGAGCCCTGCACTACATGGACCTGCAGCCCGGGACCCCGATCCAGGAGATCGCGCTGGACCGCGTGTTCATCGGCTCCTGCACCAACTCGCGGATCGGCGACCTGCGCGCCGCCGCCGAGATCGTCGCGGGACGCAAGGTCGCCTCGTCGGTCAGCGCGATGGTCGTCCCGGGCTCCCAGCAGGTGCGCGCCCAGGCCGAAGCCGAGGGCCTCGACAGGGTCTTCCGCGACGCCGGCTTCGACTGGCGTATCGCCGGCTGCTCGATGTGCCTCGGCATGAACCCCGACACGCTGGCGCCCGGCGAGCGCTGCGCGTCGACCTCGAACCGCAACTTCGAGGGGCGCCAGGGGCGCGGCGGGCGCACGCACCTCGTCTCACCGCAGATGGCCGCGGCCGCGGCCATCGAGGGACGCTTCGTCGACATCCGCAGCTGGAGCTAGGAGGGCACGATGGATCCCATCGAGACGATCACCGGCGAGGTCAGCCATCTCGACCGCGCCAACGTCGACACCGACCAGATCATGCCGAAGCAGTTCCTCAAGCGCGTCGAGCGCTCCGGCTTCGGAGAGTTCCTGTTCTACGACTGGGCCAAGGAGCCCGGCTGGGACCTGCCCGCCAACCCGATCCTCGTCGCCGGCGAGAACTTCGGCTGCGGCTCCTCGCGCGAGCACGCGCCATGGGGGCTGCAGGACTATGGCTTCCAGGCGATCGTCGCGCCGAGCTTCGCCGACATCTTCTACTCCAACTGCACCAAGATCGGGCTGCTGCCGATCGTGCTCGGCGAGGAGGACTGCCGCGCGCTGGCACACGCGGGCCACGGCCAGGTCGACCTGGCCGCGCAGGAGGTGCGCTTCGAGGGTCGCGAGGTGTCATTCGAGATTGACCACGAGATTCGCCGGCGCCTGCTCGAGGGGCTCGACGACATCGGCGTGACGCTCTCCCGCGAAGACGAGATCGCCGGTTACGAAGCCGAGCGCGAGCAGGGCGCCGCCTGGCAGCCGGTGGCGACGACCGCGCTGTGACTCATCGCATCGTCACCCTGCCCGGCGACGGAATCGGGCCGGAGATCGTTGCGCCCGCCGTCGAGCTGCTCAAGCGCCTCGGCGACTTCGAGTTCGACGAGCGCGTCTTCGGCGGCGCATCGATCGACGCCAGCGGGACGGCCCTCACAGACGAGGTGCTCGACGCCTGCCGCGGCGCCGACGCGGTGCTGCTGGGAGCCGTCGGCGGCCCGAAGTGGGACACGACCGACCCGCACGCGCCGCGCCCCGAGCAGGGGCTGCTCGGGCTGCGCAAGGGCCTCGGCCTGTACGCCAACCTGCGACCGGTCAAGCCGATTCCGGCCCTCTACGACGCCTCCCCGCTGCGCCGCGAGCGGATCGAGGGCACCGACCTGCTCGTGGTTCGCGAGCTGACCGGCGGCATCTACTTCGGCGAGAAGCAGCGGACCGCCGAGCGGGCGAGCGACCTCTGCGAGTACACCGTCGAGGAGATCGAGCGGATCGCGCGGGTCGGCTTCGGCGCGGCGCGATCGCGCGTCTCGAGCGTCGACAAGGCGAACGTGCTCGAGACCAGCCGGCTGTGGCGAGAGACAGTGATGCGCGTGCACAGCGAGGAGTTCCCGCACGTCGAGCTGGAGCACGTGCTCGTCGACAACGCTGCGATGCAGCTGGTGTCATCGCCTCGGCATTTCGATGTGATCCTCACGGAGAACCTGTTCGGCGACATCCTCTCCGACGAGGCGGCGATGCTGACGGGATCGATCGGGATGCTGCCCAGCGCGTCGCTGGGAGAGCGCGGCGGACCCGGGCTGTTCGAGCCCGTTCACGGCTCGGCGCCGGACATCGCCGGCCAGGGGATCGCCAATCCCCTGGCGACGTTTCTGTCTGCGGCGCTGCTGCTGCGCCACGGCCTCGCCTTGGAAACCGAGGCGGCGGCTGTAGAATCGGCCGTGCAGCGCGCACTCGACGGGGGCCTGCGCACGGCTGATCTGGGCGGGGAGGCCGGGACGGCGCAGGCGACCAGGGCAGTGCTCGACAACCTCGAATAGGAGCCCCGACACGTGGACCCCACCGACCTCATCTGGATGAACGGAGACTTCGTCGCCTGGGAGGACGCGAAGGTCCACGTCCTGACGCACGGCCTTCACTACGGCACAGGGGTCTTCGAGGGGGTCCGCTGCTACGAGACGGAGCTCGGCCCGGCGGTGTTCCGAAACGCGGAGCACGTCGAGCGGCTGCTGCGCTCGGCCGAGCTCTACTACATGCCTGTCCCGTACTCGGCCGAGCAGATCCGCGCGGCAACGCTCGAGCTGGTGGCCCGCAACGGCCTCAGCTCCTGCTACATCCGCCCGATCATCTACAGGGGCTACGGCAGCATGGGCCTGAACCCGCTGGAGGCTCCGGTCGACGTGACGATCGCGTGCTGGGAGTGGGCCACGTACCTCGGCGAGGAGGGCCAGCGCAGCGGCATCCGCGCGAAGGTCTCCTCGTGGCGGCGGATCAGCCCCGACTCGCTGATCCCGCAGGCGAAGGCCTCGGGCCAGTACCTCAACAGCGTCCTTGCCAAGATCGAGTCGCTGAAGGCCGGCTACGCCGAGGCGATCCTGCTCGACGACCACGGCTATGTCTGCGAGGGCACCGGCGAGAACATCTACGTCATCCGCGAGGGCGAGATCGCGACGCCCGGGCAGAGCAACTCGATCCTGGACGGCATCTCGCGCCGCTCGGTAATCCAGATCGCGCGCGACCTCGGCTACACGGTCACCGAACGCGACGTCGGCCGCGCCGAGCTCTACCTGGCCGACGAGGTGTTCATGTCCGGCACGGCCGCCGAGCTGGTGCCGGTCGTGGAGATCGACGACCACCGCATCGGCTCTGGCAGCCCGGGTGAGATCACGCGCGTCATGCAGGCGTCCTTCGACGACGCGATCCACGGCCGCAGCGAGCGCTACCGCGAGTGGCTGGACGTCGTCACCCCGCGGGATCTCGAGACGCCTGCCGGCGAGGCGGGCGCCGCGGCGCAGCGAATTACCGGGGCGACCGGCTAGGGCGGCGTGTGCCGCGGCCGGTCGCTTGCCCGAGCCGCCCGCCCGCACGACGCTGAAAGGACCCTCCGGATGACCCCCGAACAACACCGCATCGAGCTCTACGACGCAACCCTCCGCGACGGCATGGGCGGCGGCGGCATGTCGCTGACCGCGGCCGAGAAGCTCCGCGTCGTGCATGCCCTCGATGACCTCGGCGTGCACTACATCGAGGCGGGCTTCCCCGCATCGAACCCCAAGGAGCAGGAGCTGTTCGGGCTGCTCGCCGCCGAGCACCTCGCCAACGCGGAGATCGTCGCGTTCGGCATGACCCGCCGCCGCGGCGCGGTCGCGGCCGAGGACCTCGGGCTGCGGACCCTGGCCGAGTCCTTCGCGCCGGTCTGCACGCTCGTCGGCAAGGCATCGGTGCTGCACGTCGAGAAGGTCGTGCGGGTCACCCGCGAGGAGAACCTGGCGATGATCGCCGAGTCCGTCGCGTTCCTCGCCGGGGAGGGAAAGCGCGTGCTGCTCGACGCCGAGCACTTCTTCGACGGCTTCGCGCTGGACCCGGGCTACGCGCTGGACTGCCTGCGCGCCGCGGCCGAGGCGGGCGCTGAGCGTCTCGTGCTGTGCGACACCAACGGCGGCTCGCTGCCGCCCCAGATTCGCACGGCGTTCGCGGTCGTGCGCGAAGCGCTGCCGGGCGTGGCGCTCGGCATCCACACCCACGACGACTCCGGCTGTGGCGTGGCCAACGCCCTGACCGCCGTCGAATCCGGCGCGACGCAGGTGCAGGGCACGATCAACGGCATCGGCGAGCGCACAGGCAACGCCAACCTCGTGACGATCATCGCCGACCTGCAGCTGAAGATGGGCTGCGAGCTGCTGGCGCCGGAGCGCCTTGCCCGCCTGACCGAGACGGCGCACTTCCTCGACGAGCTGCTCAACCGCTCACCGGACCCGGCCCAGCCCTATGTCGGCAAGCACGCGTTCGCCCACAAGGCGGGCCTTCACGCCGCCGGCATACAGGCCGACGCGGCGACGTTCGAGCACGTCGACCCGGGGCTGGTCGGCAACTCGCGTGACGTGCTCGTCTCGGAGCTCTCGGGCAAGGCGACGATCGCCGAGAAGGCCGCCGAGGCCGGTATCGCCGTGCCCGACGGCGAGCAGGCGGGCGAGTTCGCCCAGCGCGTGCTCGACCGCGTCAAGGAGCTCGAGCACGACGGCTTTCAGTTCGAGGCCGCCGACGGCTCGCTGGAGCTGTTGATGCGCAAGGAGGCCGGCGACTACGAGCCGCTTTTCCGCCTGGAGTCCTGGCGTGTGCTGGTGGAGAAGCGCGCCGACGGCAAGGTCGCCACCGAGGCGACGATCAAGGTCTGGCTGGGCGGGGAGCGGTTCGTCCGTACCGCCGAGGGCAACGGGCCGGTCAACGCGCTCGACGGGGCACTGCGCGACGCGATCGGCGAGCTGCATCCCCACCTGCGCGACATCGAGCTGGTCAACTTCAAGGTGCGCATCCTCGACGAGAGTCACGGCACCGGGGCCGTCACACGCGTGCTGATCGACGCTGCCGACGGGCACGACGTGTGGGGCACGATCGGCGTCTCGGAGAACGTGATCGAGGCCTCCTGGGACGCGCTTGTCGACTCGCTCGAGTACGGCATGCAGCCCGGCAGGCGCCCGGAGGGCTCGTCCGGAAGCGGCGCGGCGGCGCTGCCGGCGCGCGGCGACTCGTAGTGGCGTCCGAGCCGATACCGCTCGCTCGGCCGGTGCTGGGCGAGGCCGAGGAGCAGGCCGTGATCGACGTGCTGCGTTCCGGGCAGCTGTCGCTGGGCCCGCGTGTCGCCGAGTTCGAGCGCGCGTTCGCCGAGATGGTGGGAGCCAGACGCGCGAGCGCCGTCAGCAGCGGCACGGCGGGCCTGCACCTCGCGCTGCGGGCGGTCGGCGTGGGGGATGGCGATGAGGTCGTGACGAGCCCGTTCTCGTTCGTCGCCTCGGCCAACGCCGCGCTGTTCGAGCGGGCGCGGCCGGTGTTCGCCGACATCGATCCGCTCACGCTGAACCTGGATCCGCACGCCGCAGCGGCGGCCGTGACCGAGCGCACCCGGGCGCTGCTGCCGGTGCACATCTTCGGCTATCCCGCCGACATGGAGGCATTCGACGCCCTGGCCGCGCGTCATGGCCTGGGAATCGTCGAGGACGCGTGTGAGGCGCTGGGCGGCCGCTATCAGGACATGCGCGACATAGGACAGCGCGAAAACCCGGCGGTGTTCGCGTTCTACGCGAACAAGCAGATGACGACGGGCGAGGGCGGGATGCTCACAACGGGCGACGCGGCAGTCAAGGAGCGGGTCGACTCCGAGCGCAACCAGGGCCGCGCGCCCGACATGGACTGGCTCGACCACGACCGGCTCGGATTCAACTACCGCCTCTCGGACATCGCCTGTGCGATCGGGCTCGTGCAGATCGGTCGGCTCGGCACGACGATCCCCGCGCGCCGGCGCGTCGCCGATCTCTACCGCGAAGCGCTCGACGCGACCGAGGGTCTGACGCTGCCGTGCGAGGACCAGGGCAGGGCGCAGCGCGGTTGGTTCGTCTTCGTCGTGCAGCTGCCGCACGGCGTCGAGCGCGACGAGACGATTCGCGCGCTCGCGGCGCGAGGGATCCAGAGCAAGCCCTACCTGCCGGCGATCCACCTGATGAGCTTCTACCGCGAGCGGTTCGGGCATCGCGAGGGCGAGTTCCCGGTGTGCGAGGACGTCGCGGCGCGCTCGATCGCGCTGCCGTTCTTCCCGGAGATGAGCGAGGGACAGGTCGACCGCGTCGCCGGCGAGCTTCAGTCGGTCCTCGCGCGTGCCCCGGCATAGACTGCCGCCGGTGTCGCGCTTCTCAGAGCCCCAGCATCCGGACTTCCAGCGCCTGAACGCGTCGATCGGGTTCGACCGGCGCCTGTGGCCCCAGGACATCGCGCAGTCCCAAGCGCACGCGCGGATGCTGGCGGCGCGGGGGATCATCTCCGAGGCCGACGGCGATGCGCTGATCAAGGGACTGCAGGCGGTCGCGCTCGAGCTGGCCGAGGAGCGCTTCCCGTTCGACCCGGGCGACGAGGACATCCACATGGCGATCGAGCGGCGCCTCACGGAGATCGCCGGCCCGGTGGGCGGGCGGCTGCACACGGCGCGCTCGCGCAACGACCAGGTGGTGACCGACCTGGCGATGTTCACGCGCGAGGCCGCCGTCGCTGCGGGCGCGGCGATCGCCGAGGCAATGGGCGCGCTGTTGAAGCGCGCCTGCGAGCACGCCGCCACGGCGATGCCGGGCTACACGCACCTGCAGCGCGCGCAGCCGGTCTACCTCGGCCATCACCTGCTGGCGTACTTCTGGATGCTCGAGCGCGACCGGCGCCGGTTCGCCTACGCGCGGCGCGAGGCGGGGCGGCTGCCGCTCGGCGCCGGTGCGATGGCGGGCGTCAACTTCGACACCGACCGCGCGATGCTTGCGGCCGAGCTCGGCTTCGAGCAGGTCGCGCCGAACTCGATCGACGCCGTCTCAGGACGCGACTTCCTGCTCGACTTCCTGGGCGCGGCGGCGACGTGCGCGACGCACCTGTCACGGCTGGGCGCCGAGCTCGTGCTGTGGTCGAGCAGCGAGTTCGGGTTCTGCACGCTGCCCGACAGCTGGAGCTCGGGCTCGTCGATCATGCCGCAGAAGAAGAACCCCGATGCGGCCGAGCTGCTGCGCGGCAAGGCGCCGCGCGTCGTCGCGCACCTGACGGCGTTGCACGGGGTGATCCATGCCCTGCCGCTGACCTACAACAAGGACCTGCAGGAGGACAAGGAGCACCTGTTCGACGCGGCCGACACGCTGCAGCTGTGCCTGGCGGCGGCGAGCGGGATGATCGCGGGGGCGGCGTTCGACGAGCAGCGGATGCGCGAGGCGGCCTCAGACGAGCTGATCGCGGCGACGGACATCGCCGACCTGCTCGTCAAGCTCGGGATGCCCTTCCGAGAGGCGCATGGGGTCGTCGCGGGGCTCGTGCGGACGGCGCTCGACAGCGGCCGTGCGCTGTCGGAGCTGACCGCCGAGGAGCTGGCTGCGCAGAGCGAGCTGCTCGGGGCTCATCAGGGGGAGTTCCGCGAGGTGCTCTCGTCGAGCTCGTGGCTCGAGTCGAAGATCTCCGAGGGAGGGACGTCCACGGCGCGGCTGGCCGAGCAGCTCACGCGTGCAGAGCAGGCGCTCGATGAAGACCCGTTCGGCTGAGCCAGAGGGCGCCCCGGGCGCAACGAAGCCACTCGGGGCCGGCTTCTACGTGCGGCCGGTGCTAGACGTCGCGGCGGATCTGATCGGCTGCACGGTCGTGCACGGCACGACCGCGGGCGTGATCGTCGAGACGGAGGCATACCACCAGCAGGAGCCGGCATGTCACGCCTATGTCGGCCTGACGCCCCGCACGAGCACCCTGTTCGGCGCCCCGGGCGTCGCGTACGTCTACCGCTCCTACGGCATCCACGCGCTGCTCAACGCCGTCTGCGAGCCGGAGGGCGTCGGGGCGGCCGTGCTGATCCGCGCGCTTCGCCCGCTCGAGGGCGTCGAGCTGATGCGCGAGCGGCGCGGGGGAGCAGGGAGGGGCGCAGAGCGCGAGCTGTGCTCGGGCCCGGGCCGGTTGACGCAGGCGCTCGGGATCGAGCTGACCGAGAACGGCTCGTCGCTGGAGTCCGGGCCGGTGCTGATCATGCCGCGCGAAGGCCCTGCGCCGCAGATCGTCTCCTCGGCGCGCATCGGGATCACGAAGGCCGCCGAGCTGCCGTGGCGGTTCAGCGTCGCCGGTGAGGAGAACGTGTCCAAGCCGTGGCCGCGCCGCGGCGAGCAGCCGCGCGGGCTGAGGCGGGGGAGGCCTAGCCGTTCGGGCTGACTCCGCCGGTCGGCGACGGGGACGTAGGTTCTGAGGGGGCCGGCGCGGACTGCGGGGTGGGCGTTTCCTTGGCGGGTGCTTCTTTCGCCGGCGCTTCTTTGCTCGGCGCGGGTTGTTCTGAGCCGCCGGCGCCGGTACCTTCGCTGCCGCCTGCGGGGGCGGGCGTCTTGGCCGAGCCGCTGGAGCTGCCGTGCGAGGCCCCGTTCGAGGTCCCGGTGCCGGTGGTCTGCGCGGCTTCTTCGGGTTCTTCGGTTTCGCCGGTCTTGCCCGCGGCCGTGCGTCCGGCGGCGGCAGCTTCGGCTCGGTTCTTGTCGATCTGCATCGCGGAGGTGATGAAGTCGTGCCAGATCAGAGCGGGGAACGTGCCGCCCATCACTGGGCTTCCGTTGAAGTCGGTGAGCATCGGCACGAGCTTGTCGGGATAGCCGACCCACACGGCGACCGTGTACTTCTTGTCCCAGCCGACGAACCAGGCGTCGCCGAAGTTGGAGGTGGTGCCGGTCTTGCCGGCCGCGAACTGGCCGATCGCAGCGGCCTTGCCGGTGCCGTACTGAACGACCGTTTCGAGCATCTGCGTCTCGGTCTGGGCGACTTCGGCGGGTAGCACGCGCTTGAGCTCGACGCGGTTGGTGTCGCGGTGATGGCCGTTGGGCAGGGAGCGGCTGCCGGCATCCACTTCCTGGATGCCCACGGGCTGCCCCGCCAGGGCCATCGAGCCCGTGACGCGCTGTCCGCCGTGCGCGATCGTCTCGTAGGCGTGGGCCATGTCGAGGGGCGTGACGCCGACGGTGAGGCCGCCGATCGTCATCGCGGGGTTCGTCGAGAGCGGGGTCGTGATGCCCATCTTGTGGGCGATCAGCGCGATCTTGTGCGTGCCGACTTTGAGCCCCACTTCGGCGTAG
The DNA here is from genome assembly GCA_025963965.1 of Solirubrobacterales bacterium. GTDB lineage: Bacteria > Actinomycetota > Thermoleophilia > Solirubrobacterales > Solirubrobacteraceae > Palsa-744. Next base: position 3,597 of record JAOPZS010000055.1, on the reverse strand, counting down.
ATGGAGTTGTCGGAGAAGGCGGTGGCGCCGGTCAGGGTGTTGGAGCCGGAGTAGGCGTTTTCGTCGTTGTGCACGACGAACTTTTCGCTGCCGTGCGTGTTGGGCACGACGAACGTCTTGACCTTCGAGGACCAGACTGAGCCGGGGGAGACGCCGCTCTCGAGGGCCGCCGCGAGGTCGAAGGCCTTGAACGAGGAGCCGGGTTGGCGCTCGCCCTGGGTCGCGAGGTTGAAGGCGCTCTTGTTGTAGTCGCGCCCGCCGACCATCGCGCGCACCTCGCCGGTCGAGTTTTCGATCGCGACGAGCGAGGCGGTCGGGCCGCCCGTGTATGCGAGGTAGTTGTTGATCGACTGTTCGGCCGAGCGCTGCAGTTCGAGGTCCAGCGTCGTGCGTATCTTCAGGCCGCCGTCGAACGCGCGGGGAGCTCCGTAGCGTTCGATCACCTGCTGCTGGACCCAGCTGGTGAAGTAGCCGGCGTTGACGCCTTCGACGGGCTGCACGGCGGGCGCCTGCACGGCGTGCGGGGCGGGCAGCGACTGCTTGACGCTCTCTTCGTAGACGGGGCGGGTCAGGTAGCCCTGATCGAGCATCTGGCGGAGCACCGTGTTGCGACGGCCCAGCGCCATGGCGGGGTGCGTCGCGGGGTTGTAGGCGGTCGGGTTCTGGATCACGCCGGCCAGCATCGCCGCCTCCCAGGGCTGCAGCTGGGAGACGCACAGCTCGTGGTTGGGCGTGCCGCAGCCGAGGTGGTTGACGTCGTGGCCGAAGTAGGCCTGCGCGGCGGCCTCGATTCCGTAGGCGCCGTTGCCGAAGTAGATCGTGTTGAGGTAAGCCGTGATGATCTTGTCCTTCGACCACTTGTGCGCGAGCTGGTAGGCGAGCGCGGCCTCCTTGAGCTTCTCGAAGATCGTGCGGTGCGACTGTGCCTGCAGGAAGTTCTTGATCAGCTGCTGCTCGATCGTCGAGGCGCCCTGCAGGTTGCCTTTGTGCACGATGTCCTGGACGAAGGCGCGGGCGATGCCGCGCACGTCGACGCCGCTGTTGGAGTTGAAGCGCTTGTCCTCGATCGAGATGACGGCCTCCTTCAGCATCTGCGGGATCTGACCGGGAGTCAGGATCACGCGGTTCTGCTGGCTGAGCACGCCGATCGGATGGCCGAGGTCGTCGAGCAGCTGCGAGCTCTGGGCGTCTTTGATCTGGGAGAAGCGTTCCAGCGAGGGCAGGTCCGAGGCGACCGAGATGAACAGCCCGAAGACGAACGAGACGAGCCCCAGCAGCAGTACCGCGACCAGGATCGCGGCGAGGCGCAGGCGCTTCAGACGGGGCTTCGGGGGAAGCACCGTCGCGGGAGATATGTCGGGGGTCACCGTGGCGCTCATCGGCAGCGGAGCGGGAGGACCCGGACGGGCCGGAGCACAGCTGGCCGGCGGCGCGAGCCGCGACCCGGGGCGACGCAGAGGGCCCCTCGCGCGGGGCGAGAGTCTAGCATTGCCCCGGATGCCCCAGGACACCCCTGCGGCCGCTCGGGACGCCTCGTGGCTCGCCCGCAACGCGGTCGACTCGCTACCCGACGGGGCGCTTGCGGCAAAGCTCGAGGAGGCCGCGCGCCTCGGGCGCCCGATGCGCGTCAAGTTCGGGATCGATCCGACGGCGCCGGACATCCACCTCGGCCACGCTGTCGTGCTCGGAAAGCTGCGCGAGTTCCAGGACGCCGGTCACGTCGTGGTGCTGATCATCGGCGACTACACGGCGCGGGTGGGCGACCCCTCCGGGCGCTCGACGCTGCGCCCGATGCTGAGCGGCGAGGAGATCGACGCCAACTCGGCGACTTTCCAGGAGCAGGCGCTGCGGATCCTGGACTCCGACCCGCGCAAGCTCGAAGTGCGCCGCAACGGGGAGTGGCTGGACATGCCGATGATCGACCTGCTGAGCCTCGTGCGCACCACGACCGTCGCGCAGCTGCTCGAGCGCGAGGACTTCGCGAAGCGCTGGTCGGCGGAGGAGCCGATCTCGATCCTCGAGCTGCTCTACCCGCTGCTTCAGGGCTATGACTCGGTGGCGGTCGACGCAGACGTCGAGCTCGGCGGCACCGATCAGAAGTTCAACCTGCTGCTCGCCAGAGACATTCAGCGCCACTACGGGCGAGCGCAGCAGGCGATCATGACGATGCCGATCCTCGCGGGCACGGACGGCAAGCGCAAGATGTCGAAGTCGCTGGGCAACCAGATCGGCGTCACGGACCCGCCAGGCGAGATGTTCGGCAAGGCGATGTCGATCCCAGACGAGGCGATGGAGGAGTACTACCGGCTGCTGCTCGACTCGCGCTCGCCTGAGGGCTCCACGCTCGAGGCGGGGAAGCTGCAGGGCAGCTCCGCGCGCGACGCGAAGCGGCGGCTGGCCCACCAGCTGGTGGCGTGGCTGCACTCCGAGCAGGCTGCCCAGGACGCCGAGCAGGAATGGGACCGCGTGTTCGCCCAGCACGAGCTGCCCCAGGAGATCGCCGACGCGGCGCTGCCGGCAGGCGAGACGGTCCACGTGCCGGCGCTGATCGCAGAGGAGTTCGGGATCTCGCGCTCGGAGGCGCGGCGCCTGCTCGAGCAGGGGGGCGTGTGGCTCGGCGAGGAGCAGCTGGGCGGCGAGGATCAGGACGTGGCCGTCTCGCGCGCGGACGGGCAGGTGCTGCGTGTCGGGCGCCGGCGCTTCAGGCGCCTGAAGGCCTCCTAGGGGCGCGGCGGGGCCGCCTCGCGGGGTTCCGCAGCGAGGCCGTCGAACCCGCTCTCCACCGGTGGCCGGTCGCGCGCTCCGCCGCCGCTGCCGATACGCTGCCCAGCAGCGGTGGCGCGATCGCCCGCGGACCGCGGACCCGCATCGGTGGGGCCGCCCGCGACGGTCTGTGCCGCGCTATACTCCCCGGTCGGCCCGCAGGTGCCTTTGGGCGCTGGGTCGGATCGGTCCTCCTCCGAAGGAAGCCCTTTCGAGCAGGCACGACGGTCTTTGAAAACTCAACAGCATGCGCATCTACGGTCCGAATGGATCGTGGTGTGCGTCCAGGTTCGACCCGTCGACGGGAGCGTCTTGAACGCTTTCGTGCGACGGCAAAGAGTCAAGTAGAGAAGTACCCCGTCATGGTTCGGGACCACGGTGTATGGGTCTCGTGCCCGCCGGCCGTCGCAAAGGCGACCGGCAACTCCATGACAGCTTTTCGTGAAGTTCTTCACGGAGAGTTTGATCCTGGCTCAGGACGAACGCTGGCGGCGTGCTTAACACATGCAAGTCGAACGAGGTCCACTGCGTAGCAATACAAGGGAAGACCGAGTGGCGAACGGGTGCGTAACACGTGAGGAACTTGTCCCGGTCTCTGGGATAACAGTTGGAAACGACTGCTAATACCGGATGACGTCGGAGCGTCGCATGGCGCGCTGACGAAAGGGTTACTGGATCGGGAGAGCCTCGCGGCCTATCAGCTTGTTGGTGGGGTAACGGCCTACCAAGGCATCGACGGGTAGCTGGTCTGAGAGGATGATCAGCCACACTGGGACTGAGACACGGCCCAGACTCCTACGGGAGGCAGCAGTGGGGAATCTTGCGCAATGGGCG
>JAOPZS010000028.1 GCA_025963965.1 Solirubrobacterales bacterium | reverse complement strand
GAACTCGAGCTCGAGCGCCTCGACGAGCTGGATGACGAGCACGTGATCGCCGAGCTCACGGCCGTCAAGGGGATCGGCCTGTGGTCGGCGCAGATGTTCCTGATGTTTCACCTCGAGCGCCCGGACGTCCTGGCCGTCGGCGACCTCGGCATTCGCCGCGCGATGGAAATCGCCTACGGCCTCCCGGAGCTGCCGCAGCCGGCGGAGATGGAACGCATCGCGGCGCCGTGGCGCCCCCACCGGACGCTCGCCTGCCGTTACCTGTGGCGCTCGCTGCAGAACGAGCCGACCTGACCCTCGCGCGGCCCGGCGCCGCTATTTCAGCTTCAGCGCGTAGCGCTTGCGGGCGGTTGCCACGCAGGAGCTCAGCTTCTTCTTGCTCTTCTTGTTCTTCGCCTTGCAGGCGGCGACGGCCTTGACCTGCTTGCGCGCCGTCGCTTCGCAGCGGACGCGCTTCTTGTGGTTCTTCAGCTTCCTGCACTTCTTCAGGAGCTTGGCCAGTTCTGAGGTCTTGTGGAACGAGGCGACGCCTTTGCAGCCCTTTACGACGGCCTTGGTGCTCTCGACGATCAGCGCGCCGTTCTGCCCGCCGAATTCGGTGGGCAGTTCCTGAGCCTTCGCGCAGAGGTCGCCAAAGCCGCTGAACGCCGAGTGCGGGCCGCGCGGGAGGTTGACTTCGAACGTTTCCACCGGGGCGTCGGGGACCGATTCGAAGGTCGAGCTGGTGATCCCTTTTTTGATGTCCGTCTTGCCGTCGAGGACCAGCTTGATGCCTTCGCCCTGCAGCACGAACTCAGCGTCCGGGAAGGAGGCGCTGGCGTGTGAGACCAGATACGCCGGCCCGGTCAGCGGCGAGCGCAGCACCGGTGTGTGGGCGATCGCGGCGCCGATCACGGAGCCTTCCGGGCAGTTCGCTGGGTTGACGTTGAAGACCGTGTCCGGACAGGCTTTCTGGATCGTCGTGAGGCGGGACGGGATCGACGTCGGGAAGACGAGTTTCGTCTTGGCGATGTTCGCCTGGCCCTTGCTCGATTTGACGATCACCTTCATGCCCAGCCCGTCGACGCGGCTGTAGCTCGATTCCGTCTCCACCGAGATCGTCGGTTTGAAGGGCAGCGACGCGCAGCCCGTCACGTTGTAGGAGGACGGGACGGTGGCTGTTGCGCCTTCGGAGCCGGACAGCGTGGCCGTGATGGCCTTGGGCAGGCAGCTCGTCGGGTTGAACTGGAATTCGGGGCGATCGACGGTCACGTTGATCTGTTTGAGCTGCACGGGCACGCCTTTGATGATCGTCGGCAGCGCATCGCCGTGGGGGCCCGGATCGGTGCTCACCGTCACGGCGGCCGTGAACGGGTCGACGTTGATCCGCGAGCGCACGTAGACCCATCCGAGGTTGAACGGTCCGGCCTGAGCGAGCGTCGCATCGAGCAGGCCGAAGGGAGCCCCGTTGTAGCCCTTCGTGAGATACACCTGGCCGGCGAGCGTCACCGGCGCGGCTCCGAGGCCGGAGCTGGCGGTCGATTTCCCGATCAGACTATCCGGCCCGCAGTGCCATTCCTGGCCCGCTGGGGGTTCTGCACACGGCGTGACTTTCGAGAGCATCGCGGCGATGCCGGGCGGCAGGTGCACGCTCAGCGCGTTCAGTTCCTGCTGGCCGTCGGGCCGGCCGATCGTCAGCGTGAATGGCGAGAAGGCGCCGGCCGAGGGGATCGTGCTGCCGGCCTGGAGGCCCGGGGAGAGCGGCAGCGTCGCGCCCGGGCACGGGCTGCCGCCCGGACCAGAGGTGATCTGGAAGCCTTCGCCCGGCTGGGATCCGGCGTGCACCGCGGCGCCTTCTGACCACGGCGCGAAGGTCCCGTCGGCGACGTAGGAACCGCAGCGCGAGGGCGTCGCCTGCGAAGCTCGTGGGCCGCTGAACAGGTGCAGGCGGAGGCGTTCGAAGGGCGCCTGCGGCGTGTTCTTGAAGGTCGAGGTCAGCCGGCCCGTGACCGGGTCGATCGCCACTTCTCCGGCCACCTTCAGGCGCACCGTCGAGACGCTCGGTTCGGCGGGTTCGTCTTCGGCGGCGAGGTAGAGGACCAGCGGGGAGGCGAACGGGTTGGTGTTCTGCGCGCCGAGGTAGACCCCGCCGACGAGTTCTTTGGCGAGCACGGGCGTCTTGATGCTGACCGTGCCGATCTTCGCCGCGTTCGGGCAGGAGGCGGGCGCGCCGGTGAACTGCTGCGCTTCGAGCGCTGCGCCGAGAGCGCCGCCGGGTTCGCTGAAGCCGACAGCTTCGACGCTGCACGTTTCAAGGCCGTTGGCGGCGCCGGCGCTCGCCTGCAGCCCCTCCGGGAGCGTCAGCGTGGTCGCCTTCAGGTCGCTCTCGGCCAGGCCGTCGGGGCTCAGGGTCGTTTCTTGCGGCAGGTTGACTTCGACGTTCAGGCCGGTTGGCGTGCTGGCCGCAGCTTCGTCGGGCCGCACGGACACCGATGGGCTGAAGGGCAGTTCGCCGCATCCGCTCAGCGCCGGGAATTCGCTTTCTCCCGACAGTGTCTCTCCCGACCACGCTCTTCCCGAGACGACCGTGGCCTGCCGCGCCGTCGGGCACGACGTCGGCAGGAACAGGTAGGGCGTCTGGGGGAGCCCGCCTTTCGGGCAGGTGTGCGGCGGCGTGAAGCCTTCGGCGTAGTGGCCGCTGCCGATGCAGTCCCAGCCACGCGATTCGTCGTGGAGCGGGCTGCCGGGAACGCCCCAGATCGTCACGTTCGCACCCAGGACCTGAACGGCCTGCGAGGTGTTCTGAACGGTGACGGTCACGCCGTAGTCTTCGCCGGTCCGCACGTGCGCGTCGAGCACGACCGGCACGTGGACGATCTCGAAGCCGAAGCGGGCGGGCGAGCCGGCCGCCGGTTCGAGGTTGAAGATCGGCACCGCCCATTGCTGGAAGCCGTAGAGGATCGGGTCGTTGAAGCTGACGACCGCGACGCCGATCGCCGTGTCGTTGGGACAGGAGTTGATCGTTTTTTCGTCGAGCGCCCCGAACTCCGTCCCGCTGCACTGGGGAACGGCGAGCGGGTTGCCGAGCAACCCCGGTGGGAGCTTCGTCACGATTTCCTTCTGCAACGCCGGCGCGGTCGGGATCGGCGAGCGCGGCGGCGGCAGCTGATCGTCGATTCCGAAGTTCTCGTTGAGGTCGAACGTGGTCGTGAGCTGGAACGGGTGCGAGCCCGCTCGGGTATCCGTGGAGCCGTCTTCGTTTTCCGGTGTCACTTCGATGTTTTCGAGCCCGAACCCGGTCGGGCCCCCGCCGATCTGGACCTTGCGTGGGAGCGATGCCGGCGCCGTTTCGCCCCCGCTCACGCTCAATTCGTTGAGCGGTTCGGAGGGGGTCGAGGTCTTGACCTTGACAAGGATGCGGATTTCGACGTGTTCGAAGGGCGGCAGGTCGACTTCGAAGCTGCACGTGACCGACGTGGCGCTCACCGGACAGCTCTCTTCGAGGCGCAGACCGTGGCGCCCGGGGACGCCTTCGCCGGTGAGACCCGTGGCCTTGACCGCTTCCACTCCGGCGGGGAGGTTGTCGGTGACCACGACGGGCGTGCCGGCTTTGCCGTGCACCGACGCGTCGCCGAGGTTCGTCGCGGTCGCGACGATCATCCCTTCGCCCTTGATCCCGCTCGCGCCCTCGCCCGTGAGTTCTTCGCCTTCGAGGGGCAGGTGGGTCGGCGCGGCACGCGACTCGAGCTTCCAGTGCGGTGCGGGCGCCGGCGGTTCGGCGGCCCGCGCCGCGGACGCGGCGAAGAGCAGCCCGAGCAGCATCCCGCCGGCGAGCGCGAACAGCAGCCGAGTCATGCCGAGGATGCGGGATGAGCTCATCGCCGGCCTCTCGTCGCGGTCTTCTTGGCCTTCGAGGCGAACTTCTTGCGGGCCGCCCGTTCGCAGCCGTGGCGCTTGCCCTTCTTCTTGTACTTGTGCCGGCAGGCCTTCAGCGCCTTGGCGAGCTTCTGTGCGCGCGTTTCGGGCGTCGCGGGGGGCTTGCTGGTTTTGCTCGGCAGCGCCGCGCCCTTCGCGACGATGTTGCCGGCGACGGAGATGCTCGCGCTGGCCGGCGCCGAGTATGAGGGAGCGGGTGGCGCGGCGCCCTTGCACGGCAGCTCCGGGGTTTCCTGACACGGAGGCAGGGGGGGCGCGGGCGGTGCGGAGCACGGCGAGGACGGTTCGCAGACGTGGGCGTCATAGACGTCGAAGTTGCTGTCGAGGTCCTGGGGAACGAGCTTGGCGGCGGTGACGAAGAACGCCTCGTTGCCGCCTTCGCTCGCGTCGATGAAGGCGGATTCGTGGTCGCTCGTGCCCGAGGACAGCAGGCCCAGGCAGCCGCCTTCGCTCGAGCAGTCGCCGATGTGGTAGGGCTCGTACTGGTAGACCTTGCTCTTCGGGCCGCTTGCCGCCGGCACGAGGTGGTCGGGGCTGTTGAAGAACAGGCGGCCGTTGTCGGAGAGGTAGCGCGACTGGTACACGGCCGTTGCGAGCGCCGCGGATGTCCAGCCGGGGACATTGCCGCCCAGCCAGTGGGCGACCATCGGTTCGCCGGACCCCCAGGTTCCGACGCGGTCGATGACGAGCCCGATGCCTTCTCCCGCGCCGCCTTCGTTGGTCTGACCCGGGTCGAAGACTCCCGCGGGGCGTGCTCCGCTGGGGTTGCACGATGCGCAGACGAGCCGTTCGGTGGTCGCGTCGTAGAGGAAGACCTCCTCGTCCATGCGTTCACCCGGTGCTTTGCTCGTGACGTCTTCGTTGTCGTAGCCGGTCAGGCTCTCGCGTGACATGAACGCGAGGTAGCGGCCACTCGGCGAGACCCGCGAGGTGAGGTTGCGCAGCTCGCCCGGCCCGCCATGGCTGCCGCCCCAGTCCGGCGAATCTTCGTTGGAGAGGACCGCGACGAGGTGCGGTGGCGACCACCCGCCGGCTTCGTCGTGGCGCACGTAGAGGTTGCACCTGCGGCCGCTCACGACTTCGATCCTCGTCACGCAGTTGCCGTGCGCGGCGCCTTCGGTGAGGGCGCTGTTGGCGACGAAGTACACGCTGCTGCCGTTGTCACTCGCGGCCAGCACGCCGCCGCCCGTGTTGGGGACTTCGCCCTGCTCGACGACGTAGCCGCTTTCCCCGCCGATCCCTTCGGCCGTCAGGTCGCACAGCCGGCCGGCCGGCGTGGTCGTGCACCCGGGCTGGGCGGTGGTGGCGCCGAGTTCGAAGACGTAGAGGTCGGGCTTGCGCACGCCGCCGAATTCCCCGGCGAGCGAGTCGCCGGTCAGGCGCTGGGTGTCGGTGAAGAACACCTTCGAGCCATCGGTGCTCGCCGTCTGGAAAGTTGCGCCGGCGGTGCCGGCGCCGCTCGCGCCAGGGGCGGCTTCATCGACCTGGGTCGTCTGATGGGTGACGGTGTTGCGCGCGTAGAGGTGCAGTTCCGAGCCGGTGTTCTCGGCCCAGAAGACGATCGAGCCGTCTTCGGAGATCGCGTTGCGCACGTCGTGCTGGCCGCCGAGCTGCACCGTGCCGCTCGCCGGTTCGCCGCCGGGCAGCACGCTGACGAGCTGCAGCCGCGGTTCGCCACCCCACTCGTACAGGCCGGGCGCCGCTTTTTCGGAGGTGATGACGACGTGGCCCAGGTCAGGCGTGGCGCTGATGACTTCGACCCCTTGCCCCTTGCCGCCGCCGAAGCAGGGCGTGCCGGCGGGGCGTTCGAAGCAGTGCTGGGCGCCGCCGGGCGCATCCGCTTCGGTGACGAGCGCCAGGAAGCCGGCGTTGTGCATCACTTCGCCGTTGCTCTTGGCGGCCGTGTAGTTGGCCTGTTCGGAGGGCGTTTCCGGTGTCAGCGGCTGGTTGTCGCGCAGGTAGACCGTCTTCTCCTGAGAACGTTCTTTGACCTTCGTCCCTTCGACTTCGAATTCTTCGGGCGGCGACAGCGGCGGCTGGGCGAGGGCCGTCGCGCCTGCGATGCCGGGGAAGGGCTGCACGAGCGCGAGCGCGAGGTTCGTCGAGAACGAGCGGTACTCCTGGCGGCCCGGTTCGACGCCCGCCCCGTAGGTGTGGGGCGTTGAGATGTCCTGCGAGCTCCAGCCGTCGGCGCCGCGCACGGAGATCACCTGGGTGTATTCGAGGTTGCGATTGCCTTCCGGTTCGCTGCCCGCCGGGATCGGCCCGGTTGCGACGTAGCTGATCGCGCCGCCCTTCGCCGCAGCCTGGATCGTGCCGCCTTCTCGGGTGATCGCTTCGGGTTCGGCGCCGTCCTTGTTCGGCGGCGAGACCATCTCCCACTGGCGCCCGTCGGGGAGCGCGGGGACGCTTCCGGCGATGCTGAACGTCTGTTCGGCGCTCTGGACGGTGCCGTGGCTGTTGCTGGCGGTGACCCGGTAGTGATAGAGCCCAGGTGCCAGGCCGAGCAGTTCTACGCTGAGCGGCTGATCGCCGAAGCCGGCGGGAAACCCAGCTTCCCCTGCTCGCACGCAGGCGGCCGGACCCGAAGAGCAGGGAACGGCCCCGAATTCGAAGTAGGCATGCGTGGCATCTCCGCTTGGGTCGACCTGCGCGTTCAGCTTCACCGCCCCAGGTTCAACAGCGCACGAGGGATTCGATGCGGAGGCGAAGCACGAGGACAGGCCTCCGACCCGCGGCGGTCCGGGCGATTCGAGCTTGAAGACGTCGACCTTGCCGGCGGCGGCGTCTGCCACGTACACGTCATGGCTGCCCGGATCGACGGTGACGCCGCTGGCTGATTCGAGCAGGCCGGCGCCGAATCGCTGGACCAGGGCACCGGCCGGCGTGAAGGCGGCGATAGTGCTCGCCGGTTTGCCCGCGGCGGTGTGCACGTTCGCGACGTAGACCGCGTCGCCTTCGCCGCCGTCGACCGCGACCGACGTGCTCGGTTCCTGGTCGAGTTCTTCGATCAGCGTGCCGCCGCTGGAGTGTTCGATCTTGCCGATCACGGGCGGCTCGCCGTTCGGCCCGATCGCGTCCACGTTGGTGCTGACGTGACCGACGTAGAGGTTCTGTTCAGAGTCGAGTGCCAACCCTGGGGAGCCTTTGCTGAACACCGATTCGACGTTGAAGCGCGCCACGTTCGGCTGGGCGCCGCTGAACACGTCCGCGACGGCTTCTGCATCCCAGATGTAGAGGTTGCCGGCGGAGTCCACGGCGAGCCCCTGGATGTCTTCGAACTTGGGTTCCGCGGCTTCTTCAGGACGCGGTTCGGTCGGTTTGAACTTCTTCAATTCGCCGAGCGGTTCGCCGGCGGGGCCGAACTTGAAGACGATGCTGTCTTCGGCGATGACCCCTTCTTTTTCGGCTTTTTTCGCCTTGCCTTCGGTGGTGCCGGCGACGTAGACGTCACCGTGAGAGGGGCTGCCGGAGTTGTCGACCGCGAGGAACTCCGGTGAGAAGACTTTGAATTCCCTGACGAACTGCTCTTCGACCAGTTCGCCTGCGCCGTTCGTCGTCGGTTCGAACTCCTCGACGCGGTTGCCCAGCCGGTCGGCCACGTAGATGTGGCCGTTGGCGCTGTTGATGGCGACCGCCGAGGGCGAGACGAACTGCCCTTCCCCTTTGCCGGAGGTGCCGAAGGCGAAGCTGAAGACGTGGCCGCGCTGGGACAGCGCCAGAGCGCTCGAGCTGGCGAGAAGCACGCCGCTGCACACGACGAGCGCGCCGAGAAGCAGCCCCCGCACGACGCGGCTCAACTGTCGCTCGCCCCCACGTACTCCCTGATGCATCCCATTTCTCCCCGGCACATCCCCCCTCGGGAGAAGGTACCCAGTCGGCTTCTGGCTGAAACTGAAAGGCAGGCGCGCGTGGGGCCGGGTCGGCCCCACGCACACCCAGAGTGCAGCCCGGTGACGGACCGCGCTCTACCTAGCTACGAAATCGGTTCGAATTCGTATTTGCCTTTTTTGACGCCGTTCTTTTC
>JAOPZS010000018.1 GCA_025963965.1 Solirubrobacterales bacterium | reverse complement strand
GCGTGCGAGCTCTGGTGCAGCGTTCCGGCGAGGAAGCTCGGAACAAGGGAGTTGAAGACGCCGAACACCGCGAAAGCGGCCATGCCGGCCAGCGTGGCGGCGTAGAACACCGAACGTGCGCCGGAGGGCACTGCAACCCGCTGGGGGCGATACCGCGGCCGTGGGTCCGGGCGCCGGACCGTCTCCGGGGCGAGGGCGACGGCGATCGCCATCCCCACCAGGGCGACGGCGAAGACCACGTAGGGCAGGACCAGCGGCGACGGAGCGAACTGCGCCAGCAGGCCGGCGGCAAGCGGACCGAAGCCGATCCCACCGAGGTTCGATCCGGTGGCCACGGCCTCGGCGCGCCGCTGGGAGGCCGTCGGTCTGGCGGTCGCGTGGAGTTCGGCGAGGTAGCTGGTGGCCGTGGCTGTCGTCAATCCGACCGAGACCCCCGAGATCACGCGCGCGATGATCAGCCCCGCCAGGCTGGGATCGATGATGAACACGACCGCGCTGACGCCATTCGCGAGCAGCGCCGGCACGAACACGCGGCGGCGTCCCACCCAGTCGGAGAGATGGCCGCCCAGGAAAAGGCTGCCGATGACGCCGACGGCGTAGACGGCGTAGACGACCGTGACCATCAGATTGGAGATCCCGTCGCGATGCTGGTAGAGCACGTAGAGGGGCGTCGGCACAGCCGAGAAGGCCATGTTGAGCAGAAACGCGACGGCCACCACCCAGAAGCCGATGGTGTGGTGGATGCGCGGTCGGGGCCGGCGATCGGTGGCCGGCGGGGTCAGTTGCTGCGTTGTCGTGGTCATGCACCCAGCATGCGCCACCGGCGGTGATCTTTCCAACGAATCTTGGTGAATACTGTTATTCGTCTGAGCGATAACTATTCTTGGCCACGTGGAGGTACGGCAGCTCGAGCACTTCGTCGCGGTCGCAGAGGAGCTCAGCTTCACTCGAGCTGCCCGGCGCCTCAACTACGTCCAGTCGGCCCTGTCGGTTTCGATTCGCGCCTTGGAGGGAGACCTCGGCGTCCGGCTGTTCGACCGCACGACCCACGGCGTCGCCCTGACGGACGCCGGTGAGGCCCTGCTGCCGTCAGCCCGCCGAACGCTCTCTTCGGTCGAGGAAACGCGCGACCTCGCCGCAGCTCTGAAGGGAGTGCTCCGCGGCACCCTGCGGATCGGGATCATGCAGTCCTTCGGCTATCTCGACGTGCCGACGCTGCTTGGACGGTTCCACCGCGAGCATCCCCACGTCGAGATCGAGATGCGGCCGTCCGCCGGCGGCTCCCAAGCACTGGTGCAGGAGCTCAAACGCGGAGGCACCGACATCGCCTTCGTCTCGCTGATGGAGGACCCGGCAGGCCTGTCGGTGACCCAGCTCGCCGTCGAGGAGCTGCATCTGGTCGGCATGCCGCAGCTGCTCCCGTCTCGACGGGGCAAGGTCCGGCTCGACCGGCTGTCGGACGCCTCCTTCGTCGACTTCCCCCCTGGGTGGGGAGTGCGCACCACGGTCGATCAGGCCTTCGCAGCCGCCGGCGTCAACCGGCGTGTCCCTGTCGAAGTCGCCGACGTCGGCACTCTTTTGCAGCTCCTCCGCGCCGGGCTCGGCGTCGCGCTGCTTCCCCGCCCGCTCCTCGGCGGCGACGAAGTGCTCGAGGTCAGGCGACTCGCCTCGCCGATCACGTGGCGTGTCGTCATGGCCCTTCCGAGCGATCAGCCAATCCGTGCCGCCGCGCGTGCGTTCGCCGAGCTGGTCGCCGAGCCGCGGTCGAGCCCCTGACGCGGCACATAGGACCCCCCGATGCCCGGCTGCGGCCTCGGGTCCTCGACGCGGTGCGAGCGGGAGAACCTGCAGGCCCGCTCGCACATGGCCTATCCGTTTCTCAGATCGAGGTGCCCTTAGCGAGTCCCGCCTCAGTCGCTGGACTCGTACTTGAACGAGATCGCGAGTCGAACCCGGTAGTTCTTGATCTGCCCGTTCTCTATCGCTACGTCCTGTCTCAGGACCTCGGCGATCCGGAGGTCCCGGACCGTCTTGCCGGCTGTCTCCACAGCGCTTCGCGCGGCGGCCTCCCAGGACTCGCTGCTGACACCGATCACCTCGGTCACCCGATAGACCCCATCAGACATCGCAACCACCCTTCTGCCGTTGACCCTGCGACTGTCGCACATCGCCGTGGAGACGTGTGCGCCGGCGTCGTCAGGGAAGGCGTGCACCGGTGCCCGGCGGCGCCCGAGCGAACACCAGGCGCCAAGTCCCCCCGACGCGCGAGCCGTGAACGGACAGGGCCGGGAGCAGCGGTCTGACAAGCTCTCCGGATGCGTTTTCGCCGAGACGGGTCGCGCCGGGACGTGGCGCGCCGCCACATCGCTCCGACCCTGGGGGTGCGCGACATGGCGATCGATCTCGGCACCGCGAACACGCTCGTCTACGTGGAGGGGCAGGGGATCGTGGTCTCAGAGCCCTCCGTCGTCGCGACCGACTCGCGGACCGGACATGTACACGCAGTGGGCGAAGAGGCCGAGCGGATGATCGGCCGCACCCCGGCGACCATCTCCGCCAGCAGGCCGCTCCGTCACGGCGTGATCGCGGACTTCGACGTGACAGAGCAGATGCTGCGCTACTTCATCCGCAAGGTGCTCGACCGGCATCGTGCGCATCCTCGCCTGATCGTCTGCGCGCCGTCCGGGATCACCGAGGTCGAGAAACGTGCCGTCGAGGAGGCTTCGCTCGCTGCGGGAGCGCGTCGGGTGCACCTGATCGAGGAGCCGATCGCCGCCGCGATCGGCGCTGGACTGGAGATAGCCGAACCGATCGGTCGGATGGTTGTCGACATCGGAGGCGGAACCAGCGAGGTGGCCGTCATCTCACTCGGTGGAATCGTGCTCTCGCGCTCGCTGCGGGTCGGCGGCTACGAGCTGGATGAGGCGATCACGCGGTACCTGCGCCTCGAGCATCAGCTTGCGATCGGATCGCAAACTGCCGAGGCCATCAAGATCGCCATCGGTTCTGCCGTGGCCTCCGCGGACGAAGAGGTCAGCGAGGTGCGCGGCCGCCACCTGATCACCGGCCTGCCCACTGAGATCCTTCTTCGCAGCGGCGAGGTGCGAGCGGCCATCGAGGGTCCGCTGGGCGAAATCGTCCAGGCGATCAAGGACACGCTCGAGGAGACGCCACCCGAGCTGACCGGCGACATCGCACGCGACGGAATCCTGTTGGCCGGCGGCGGCACCCTGCTGCGCGGCTTCTCCACGTTGCTCGCAGCGGAGACCGGCCTGCCTGTCGTCGCGGCCAGTTCCCCCCTGACCTGTGTCGTGATCGGTTCCGGAGAAGCGCTGGACCATTTCGATCAGCTGAGCCCATCCCGCAGAAAGTTCTCCTCGACGCGCGGGCGGTAGCCGTCCGAATCGGCCCCAGCTCGGCATCCCGGCTCCAACTCCCCGATTCGGGACGCCGGCTACCGATAGGCTCGCGCGCATGACGGACCACGAACGCTTTGTGTTCCGCTTCGCCGATGCCTATCGCCGCCCGGCGCATCTGTTCGGGATCACTCCCGAGACTGCCTGGGTGGATGTCGGAGCGGACACGCTGCACGCCCGCTTCGGGCCGTGGCACGTCAAGACGCCCCTCGCCAACATCCGCGCCACTGCCGTGACCGGCCCGTACGCGTTCCTGAAGACCGCCGGCCCGGCGCGACTGGCCATCACCGATCGCGGCCTGACGTTTGCGACGAACGGGAGCCGCGGCGTGCTGATCTCGTTCCGCTCCGCTGTGCGGGGCCTCGACCCGCTGGGTGTGCTGCGACACCCCGAGCTGACGGTGACGGTCGCCGACTTCGACGGCCTGGCGGAGCGGCTGCGCCCGCGCGCTGCGAGTGCGGCGTCGGGCTGACGAGGTCGGTGCTGACTCACCATCTTGAACAGCCCATAATCAACGGATGGCCCGCGTTGGACTCCTGACAGGGGGCGGCGACTGCCCCGGCCTGAACGCGGTCATCCGGGCCGTGGTGCGGCGAGCCCTTGCCGATCCGGGTCACAGCGTCGTCGGCTTCCGCTACGGGTGGGCCGGCGTGCTCGAGGACGAGGCGCTCGAGCTCACACTCGAGAGCACCGCCGGGATCCTGCCCCGCGGAGGAACGATCCTCGGGACCTCGCGCACCAATCCCTTCGCTGATGGTCGCGACGGCCTCGCGCAAATCCGCAGGACGCTTGAAACGCGGGGCATCGACGCGCTGATCCCGATCGGCGGCGAGGACACGCTCGGGGCGGCGCTGCGGCTGCATCGCGCCGGGATCCCGATCGTCGGCGTACCGAAGACGATCGACAACGACCTGGGTGGAACCGACGTGACGTTCGGCTTCCAGACCGCCGTGCAGATCGTGACCGACGCGATCGACCGCCTCCACACGACCGCGGAGTCCCACAACCGCGTGATCGTCGTCGAGGTCATGGGTCGCCACGCCGGCTGGATCGCCACGCACGCGGGGATGGCCGGCGGCGCCGATGCGATCCTCGTTCCCGAGCGGCCCTTTGACATCGAGCAGGTGTGCGCACACCTGCGCCGGCGCCACGAGCGCGGGCGCAGCTTCTCGATCGTCGTGGTCGCGGAGGGCGCCACGGCACAAAGCGGGACCCTGCAGACTCGCTCGGACTCTGCGACGGATGCCTTCGGGCACTCGCGGCTGGGCGGCATCGCGGCGATGCTCGAGCGCGAGATCGAGGCGCGAACCGGCTACGAGACGCGTGAGACCGTGCTCGGCCATGTCCAGCGGGGCGGCACGCCCGTCGCCTTCGACCGCGTGCTGGCGACCCGGTTCGGCGTGGCGGCCATGGAGGCCGTCGCAGCCGGGCACTTCGGCGTCATGGTCGCCCTGCGCGGCACCCACATCGTCGAGGTCGATCTCGAGGAGTCGCTGCGCGAGCCGAAGCTGCTCGACCCCGCGCTCTACGAGACGGCCGAGCTGTTCTTCGGCTGACCCGCCCGCGGCACGCCGCCGGGGGAATCAGGGCGCACCGCGAGCGGCGTGGCCATCTGTGGCGCTCAACACCGCCCAATGGGCCCTTTCCCTCAAAAGGGCTGTGCGCTTTAGGGAGCACCAAGAACCTGGCCACCCCTTCCGGGCCTGCTTGCCCTTAACTAAAAGGTACCCAGAACAGACCAATCTCAACCCTGGGACGGGCCGGAGAAGCCGGGCAGACGCCGCCCGTCAACGGTTCCAAGGGGCTGCCCCTCGCGCAGATGCCAGCGGACGATCTGCGCAAGGTGCATCCCGGCACCCCTCAGGCGTCAGAACTTCAGTTCCACCCCTTCGGTGCCGCAACCGCCCTGGTCGTGACCGACATAGTTCTTTTTCACTCGTTTGACGACCAGTTCGCAATCCGAGCCGTGGCTGTAGTGAAAGACGACCATTTTGCCGACTTTTTCGTACGTCCCGGAGTATTCGGTTTCGCCGTAGCCTTCAAATTCCCATGTTTTCGTCTTGGGATAGATCAGCCAAGGAATCGCTCCGCATCCCCAGAACGTTTCACAGTGCGAATACGACCTGGCCTTGGGCGGTTTTTTCGCCGCTGCAGCGCCGGCGTGCCGAGCCTGCGGCGCAGCCGCAGAGCCTAGGGCCACCGTTGTTACCGCGGCGAAGATGCAGGCCGCAGACACGGCCATAGCCGCGAAGTTACGTCTCCTACTCATGTCCCCCCCTGTTGTCAGGCCCGCAGGCCGAGAGCGGGCCCCTGTCCCAGGGACCCTCGAGGTGAGTCTAATCGCGGTGTCGCTCGAGGACCCATCGTTCTTTCAGGGCCGCCATAGGGTTTGGTTATGCCAATCGGGATGCAAGCGCTCCCCTTGGCGCCCAGCCCCCCACGGGTTGGGCGCCGCTGGTTGGACCAGCTGCTATGCTGCTTGGCATGGCCCTTCACGCGGTGCAGAAGCGCTCGCTTCCCGACAAGGTCTTCGAGCAGCTGACGGTCGAGATCGTCAGCGGTCGCTACTCGCCCGGAGCGACGATCCCGTCCGAGCGTGACCTCAGCGAGGTCCTGGCGGTCAACCGCCACGTCGTGCGCGAGGCGACCAAGCGCCTTGAACAGATCGGACTCGTCAAGACCGTCCAGGGGGGCCGCACGACGGTGCTCGACTTCCGGCAAACCGCCGGTCTCGATCTGCTTGCGATCGTCGCCGAGCACGCCGAGGCCGTGGAGGCGCTGCTGCCGATGCTGGCGGCGACGCTTGAGATGAGAGCCGGAGTCGGCGTCGACCTGGCTCGCCTGTGCGCGCTGCGAGCCGGCAGCGACGTGCGCGATGAGCTGCTCGAGATCTGCGGGGAGCTCGCCCGCGTCGCCGAGGGCGCAGAGCTGCTCGCGCTCGACCAGCGCTTCTGGCAGCGCGTCCTGGACGGGGCCGGGAACCTCGCCTACCAGCTGGCCTTCAACAGCCTGATTCGGGCAGTCCACGCGCGCCACGAGCTCAGCCTCCCGTGGCTCGAGCAGGAGCTTGCGCGCAGCGACTACCGACGGCCGATCGCTGCAGCAATCGCCGGCGGGGATGCCGACGCCGCCGCCGCGGCGACCCGCTCGGCGCTGACGCCGCCCGAGGGCTACCCCCTGCTCGCGCCGCCAAGAAAGCGACGTGTCCGACCATGAGCTCGCAGCGAATCCCGACCGCCTACAACGCGAAGCTCACCTCAAAGCGCGCCGATCTCACCACGCTCGGGGCGTGCTGGCAGGAGTTCATCGCGCACTTCTCGCCGCGGATCGTGCTGGGCTCCATCGCCGTCGCACTGGCCGCCCGCATCTACGTCGGTGAATGGTCCTGGCGGGATCTGCTTCCGCCGCTCGTGCTGCTGGCAGCGCAGCCGTTCGTGGAGTGGGTCATCCACAAATACCTGCTTCACCTCCCGCCGATCAAGCTACTCGGCCGACGGATCGAGCTGTACGGGTCGATCCAGCACCGCAACCACCATCTTTCGCCCTCCGCTCTGGAGCGGGTGCTGCTGAAGCCGATCGAGGTGACGAGCTTCGTCATCCAGATCGCGATCGTCGTGGCGCTGCTCACGCTCGCGATCGACCCGCCGATCGGCTGGCCGGTCCTGCCCCAGGCCCTCACCGCAGTCACCTTCGCCTATTTCGGCCTGTTCCGTTACGAGTGGTCGCACTTCCTGATTCACACTCCGTACGTGCCGAGGTCGGGTTGGTACCGGACCGTCTGGCGCAACCACCGCCTGCACCACTTCAAGCACGAGGGCTACTGGATGGGCGTCAGCTCGAACCTCGGAGACCGGCTGCTCGGCACCAACCCGGACCAGAGGGCCGTCGCCAAGTCGGACACGGCACGGACGCTGAGATCCCAGGGCGAGTAGCGCCGGTCCTCGCGCCGCGCTAGAGAAAGGCGGCGAACCCGGTCAGATCCACATCGGGGATCTTCAGGGCTCGGACCAGCCGCTCGGCGACCTTGCGCCATGTGAACTGCTTTGCGTGCTCGCGACCCAGGGCGCCGAGGCGCTCCGCCGTGCTCGGGTCGCAGAGCTTCATCATCGCGTCGAGCAGCTCTTCCTCGGCGTCCGGATCGACGACGAACCCCGCGTCGCCGATGCACGTCGCGGCGCCGCCGTTGCTTGTCCCGATCGACGGGATGCCCGCGGCAGCGGCTTCGATGTGGACGGTCCCCGCCGGCTCGTGAACAGAGGGCATCACGAAGACGGTGGCCGCGCGGTAGAGCGCGGTCAGTCGCGCGCGGCCCGCCGGGTCACCCATCGCCAGCAGGCCATGTCCGGTCACTCCCTCGAGCTCGACGCGGGGGTGCCCGCCGACCAGGTCGAGCGTCGCGTCCGGATAACGCTCGCGAACCGCGGCGAAGGCGTCGAGCACGAGCTCGCCGTTCTTGCGGGCCCAGTCGAACCCGACGAACAGGAATCGCGGTGTCGACCACTCCCGCGGCGCGTCACCCTCCTCGGCGAACGAGGCATTTGACCCGAGCCCGACGACGTGGACCTTCTCGGCCGGTATCCCATAGTCGGAGACGATGCTGTCCGCGACCCAGTGCGAGAACGTGCAGCATCCGACGGCCGATTCATATGCGGCGCGCTGACGGCGGACGAGCCCCTCGATGTCCCCGCTCGAGAGCCCGCGAAGATGTGCCCACGGGTAGGCGTCCAAAGCCTGCACGACCGTCGAGTCCTGATAGGTCACCATCGGAAGCCCCCCGGGCGCGGGATAGTCGCCGGCGTTCTGGACGAAGCCGTCGAGTGGGCCCGCGTCTGCGAGCCGCGCGCTGACCGTGCGGGCTCTGGCAACGGCGTACGGCCGGCCGGCCTTACCGACGGTCCACAGCCGTGCCCTGCCGAGAGCAGGCCGGCGAAGGTCAGAGGGTCGCGCGCCGAGCAGCGCGCCGGCCAGCAGCGCCGCCCGCGCCGTTGCCTGCCCGGGTGTGTCGCTGACCGCCACGACATCCCCGACGACTTCGCGGAGTGCCGCCAGAGTGGAGGCAGGCCATCCGGAGTTGGCGGCCGGGTCTTCCGGATCGGCCATGGCCGCCATGCCAAGTTTCACGGATTCCGGGGAACGGGACAAAGCGGATTGATTCTACGTAAGAGTCGAGCCGGCGATCGGCCGGCTCACCAGCTGGTGGTCGGGCATCCTTTGCTGCCTGTGACCTGCGTGCAGCTCCGCACGACTTCACCGGTGGAGCGACGTTCGATCGTGAATTTGTCGCCGCTCGGGGACTTCGTGACCACTTTGTATCCACTGGCCGACCCTTCGGCCGCTTCGAGATAGGCTTCCTTTTCGGTAGCCGTCGTCTGGATCGACGCCTCGAAGGTCTTCAGTTCCGTGGGCGTTACTTTTGCGTAGCTGCCGGCGTTGTCCGCGGCAATCGTCTCTGCCGTGGTCTGCGCGGTGCGAGCGAGCTCCTTCGCCTGGGCGTCGGAGGCCTTGCTCTTCTGGCTCAGAAACGACGGGATCGCGATCGCGGCAAGGATGCCGATGATGAGTATCACGACGAGAAGCTCGATCAGGGTGAAGCCGCGCTCGTCGCCGAATCGCTTGGCAGGAGTTGCTCTCATGGCACGGACATCGGGCCGTAGGAGCATTGACTTTAGGCCTGACCATGATTCGGTCAGAGTTCTTTCCGTTCAATATGTGCGGGCGCATCGCGCCCGTCTCGCGCAGTGAAACCATGGCGGCTGTCGATCTCCGCCGATGCGCCCGCGCGCTCTCCGGGGGTTGCGCGCATGTGCATGTGGGACTAGGGTTGCGCCATGGCGGTCGACGCCTCGACTGCGGATGTCTCGCCGGATCTACTCGGGTTCGTGAAACGGTACGTCGCTGCTTGGAACGACTGCGACACGGACGCGATGGCGCAGTTGGTGACCGACGACATCGTGTGGACCGATCCGGCGCTGCCCGAGCCGGCGCGGGGGATCCCGGCCGTGCAGGAGTTCATGCGGAGCAGCTTCCGCGCGTTCCCCGACCTGCGTTTCGGCGAGCCCGTGCCTCCCGTGCTGGCCGCGACGGGCGATGTGGTCCTCTGGGCCTGGTACATGGAGGGCACGAACCGCGGCGCGCTCGATCCGCCCGGCTTCGCGCCGACAGGGCGCGCGATGCACGTCGACGGAATCGATGAATGGACCATGCGAGACGGACGCATCTTCCGCTATCGCGCCTTCTATGACATGAACGACGTCGCTGGCCAGCTCGGCATCGCGCCGGCTCCGGGCAGCCGCGCGGAGAGGGCGATGGTGGCGCTCCAGCGCGTTCAGGCCCGGCTCGCGCGGCGATGAGCAGCAACGGCAATCCGTACGACGTCGCCGTCGTGGGCGCGAGCGTCGCCGGCTGCACGGCGGCGCGGCTGTTCGCCCAGCGCGGAGCGCGCGTGGCGCTGATCGAGTCGCGCCCGGCGATCGACGCGTACAAGACCGTCTGCACCCACTTCATCCAGTCGAGTGCGACCCCGACGATCGAGAAGCTCGGGCTGGCGCCACTGCTCGAGCAGCGCGGCGCGGTGCGAAACAGCGTCGACATGTGGACGCGTGACAGCGGCTGGATCGTCGCGAGTGACGACGCTCCGTACGGCTACAACGTCACTCGCCGCACGCTCGACCCGGCGCTGCGGCGGCTCGCGGCAGAGACGCCGGGGGTGGAGCTGTTGGCGGGGTGGAGCGCGATCGCGGTGCGCGGCGGCGATCGGCCTTCCGGCGTGGAGATCGAGAACCGCGCGCACGATCGCAAGCAGCTGGACGCGCGGCTGGTGGTCGCAGCCGACGGCCGCGACTCCAAGCTCGCGCGCTGGGCGGGCGTGCCCGGCCGGGTCAAGCCTCACGGCCGCTTCTTCTACTGGGGCTACTGGCGGGGACTGCGTCCCGCCACGACGCGCTCGAAGATGTGGCTGCTCAACCCTGACTGCGCCTACACCTTCCCGATGGAGGACGACCTGACGGTTGTGCTGGTCGGGCCGCACCGCGAGCGCCTGCCGGAGTTCCGCGCCGACCTCGAGGGTGCGCACCGCCGCATGGTCGACGGGCTGCCCGACGGGCCTGCGCTCGAGACCGGGACGCTCGAGTCGAAGATGATCGGCAAGCTCGAGCTGCCGAACGTGTTTCGCCCGGCCGCGCGTCCGGGCATCGCGTTCGTGGGCGACGCGGCGCTCGCGGCCGATCCGCTGTGGGGCGTCGGCTGCGGCTGGGCCTTTCAGAGCTCCGAATGGCTCGTCGAGGAGACCGCTGAGGCGCTGCTCGACGGCGGTGACCTCGACACGGCGCTCGATCGCTACCGGCGCGTGCACCGCCGCCGGCTGCTCCCCCACTACCTGAACATCACCGACATCTCCAGCGGCCGTCCGATCAATCCGATCGAGCGCCACCTCTACGGCGCTGCCGCTCGTGACCCCGTCGTCAAGCGCGCGTTCGAGGCGGTCGGCAGTCGGCGACGCTCGCCGGCGGCGATGTTCCATCCGCGCGTGCTCGCGCACCTGGCTCGCCCGGCCTAGGGTCGCTACATCCCTGCTTCGCGACGCAGCACCGGCTCGGCGTTCCCGAACCCGCCGTCCACGACGATGTCAGAGCCGGTCACGAAGGTCGCCTCCGGCCCGACCAGCCACGCCACCGCGTCGGCGACCTCGCTCGGCCGGCCGATCCGCTGCAGTGGCGCGACCTCCGCCGCCAGCTCGGGCAGCGTCGTCATCTGCGTATCGATCCATCCGGGACTCACCGCGTTGACCCGTATCCGCGACCGCGCGAGGACGTTCGCGAGGCTGCGGGTTGCGCTGACCAACGCGGCCTTGCTCGCGGCGTATGCGGCCGAGCTGTAGGAGCCGATCCGCGCGTCGGTGCTTGCGATGTTCACGACGGACCCGTCGACGAGCCGGCTCTCGAGGGCGCGGGCGAGCGCGACCGGAGCCAGCAGGTTGATCGCGAGGGTGCGCTGCCAGATGGCGGCGTCGAAGTGATCGAGCGGTTCCTCGAGCGCGATGCCCGCGTTGTTCACGAGCGCCTGCCAAGGCCCGTCCGGCAGCTCATCCACGAGCCGCTGCGGCCCGTCGGGTGCGACGAGGTCGACGCGGTGGAGGGTCAGCCCGGGCAGCTGCGTCGCGAGCTCCTGCGCCTGGTCGGCATGTGTCAGGTACGTGCCGTGGATCTCATAACCGTCGAGGGCGAGCCGCTCGGCGATCGCCCTGCCGATGCCTACCGATACACCGGTCACGATCGCTCTTCGCGGGCTCACCGGCCTACCATCTCACACTCCGTCGAGCGCGGCCGTGTCACATGCGCCGACGCTCGCGCGCCTTACGCGAAGCGCGCGAGCGTGGCGTCGAGCTACGGAAGTTTGGTGTTCGCCAGGCCGCAGAAGAGGCCGCCGAGCACACCACCCGTCGGATCGGCGGTGACGATCAGGTGGACCTGATTGAGATCGACCACCAGCCCGAGCAGATTCAGGTTCAGCGGTCCGACCACGAGGTCCAGCACGCTGCACGTGGGGCCGACGGCGCTGGTCGTGGCGTGGACACCGAGCGTGAGGCGTAGCGGGCGCACACTGCCCTCGCGCCGGATCGCGTTGTTCAACCGCGACACGGCCGAGACCCGCGCCGCTTTCACGTGAGCCCGCGCGAGCGAGCAGAACAGCGATCCCAGGACTCCGCCGTGCGGCTGCCCGGTGACGCCGAGCACGACCTTTTCCAGGTGTACGTTCAGACCCAGGAGGTTCAGTTCGAGCTTTTCGAGGTTCAGCGTCAGGACGGTGCAGGCTCCCGAGCGCGAAGCGGCGAGTGTCACTTTCTTCGTGACCGTCGTGGGGATCTGTCCGATCGGCGTCAGCGTCGCCTTTGCGGTACCGGATGCCTTGGTTCCTGCCGCCGTGGCGCGGAACCGTTCGACGTTCACCGAGACGAGCAACTTCCCTTCCGGTGTGCTCACCGTGCGGGTCATCGTCGGGGCCGCCGAGGCGACGCCGCAGCTCGCTGCGAGAATGCCGGCCACTACCAGTACTGCCAGAGCGATACGACGCATTTCGCCTCCTTGACAAAGCGACAGCTCGGGGAGCCGAGTCCTCGCTCGGCGTAAGCCGCACGTACCCCGCGCGAGCTTTCCGTCAAACGTGCGCCGATCGGGTAGAAGCAAGGGATGACAGAGCAATCCGATCTCCAGCGGGTGCGCACAGACCTCGAGACGCGACGAGACGCCACGCACGAGCGAGTTGCGGCGCTGGCACGGCGTCCCGAGCTGGGCAGTGCGCAGGGATTCGGCAAGCGAATCGGCGACGGGACCGTCGAGGCGGTAAGCCGACTCACGGAGATCGGCGTCGGAGAATCGCTCGAAGCGACGCTGGCACGCACCGAGCGGGCACTGGCGAAGCTCGACGAGGGCAGCTACGGATGCTGTGACAACTGCGGCCGCCCGATCGAGCCCCGGCGGCTGCAGGCGAGGCCGGACAGCGCGCTCTGCCTCGGCTGCGCAAGCTCGGAGCGTCGTAGCCGTCCGCCGCGGCGGCGCTGACCACGGCCCGCACCTGCACGGTCAACCGCCGCCGCTCGTACGGCACGGTCCATATCGAGCAACGCGCATAAGCCGGCCCTATGGCATTTGCACTACGTCGAATGACGCACCCCCACTCGGGCCGTGCGCGCTTAGCCGCAAGGCAAGAAGGGTAAACGCACGGTTATCACATTTACTGGACGGATGTTCGGTAAGTGAATAATCGGAACGGAGCGCAGTTGTTGCATACGGCCAGCGGGAGGCTCGCAACCGGAGCGGTTGCCACTGTCGCTCTGGCGATGGGGACGAGCGCCGCCCTCGCTCCCGGCCCGGCACTCGCCGCGCATCGTCCGCCGGCGATCGCCCGAGTCGCGCTGCACCTCCGGAGCGCAATCTCCGTGACGACCCCGACGGTCCCGGTCAAACTTCCCACGGTCCCCCTGAAACCGCCGCCGCTGCCGGTGAAAGCACCGACCGTGCCGGTCAAGCCGCCGCCCCTGCCCGTCAAAACCCCGACGGTTCCTGTCAAACCCCCTCCGGTGCCGGTCAAACCCCCCACGGTCCCCGTGAAGCCGCCACCGCTGCCGGTGAAAGCACCGACCGTGCCGGTCAAGCCACCGCCCCCCAAAGCTCCCACCGTCAAACCGCCGCCGCTGCCGGTCAAAAGCCCGAAACCGTCGCCGAGCCCGGTCAAAGCCCCCACTCCGCCCGTCAACCTGCCCGCCACCCCCAGTTCACGGACCCCGGCCACGGTCCGATCACTCGTGGGAGGCCTCGCCGCGCCGGCCACCCGCCGGCTGACGGGGGCCGGCGTGCCGGTGCCGGGCCCCTCGAGCTCTGCCCGATCGAGCATCGGCCCGGCTCAGGCGCCTGGCGGCTTCCTGGTGAGCGCCGCCGGAACCTCGCTCCCGAGCGCCGGCTCCGTTCCCTCTGGGTACGCGGCCCCTCCCGAACTTCCCGATGTCGCGCGCCTGCTCGCCGAAGGACATGGCCGGCTCGACAATGCCCGTGTCAGGGCTCTGGTGCTGGGACTGCAGGGATGCCTGACCGGTCTCCCGAACAGGCTCCGATCCCTGCTCGAACTGCGCACGGGAGTTGGCCGCTCGCGCGCTCTGAGCCCGACCCGCGCGGCTCACAGGCTGCGGATCCCCAGAGGCCGAGTCACGCGACTGGAGCTCACGGCGCTCCGGCGGCTTCGACGGCTCGCCGAGACAACCGGCTGCGCAGTCGCAGCCCAGCCGCAGGCGGCCTTCCCGCTCGCCGGCTACGACTACCTCCTCGCCGCGGGGAGCGGGGGCCCGCCGCTCGGTGGTGTCGAGAGCGTGCGCTATGAACAGGCCCCGTCCCAGGCCGGCGTGCAGCCGCTACCACCCCCGGGCGCTACCGCCGGGCCGCCGGGGCTGACTTCACTTCACTCTGGCGGCTCGCCGTTCTGGGTCATCGCCGCCGTCCTGCT
Organism: Solirubrobacterales bacterium; assembly: GCA_025963965.1. GTDB lineage: Bacteria > Actinomycetota > Thermoleophilia > Solirubrobacterales > Solirubrobacteraceae > Palsa-744. Next base: position 8,523 of record JAOPZS010000018.1, on the reverse strand, counting down.
CGGACTCGTCCTGCTCGCCGCCGCCCTCGACGGCCTCGGCCTCGGACCGCGCCACCGCTACCACGGGGGCACCGGCGGCAAGCACTGATATCGGCGGCGGATGCCGCCCGGGTCCTCAGCGCACAGGCACGGCGGTCTGCGGCCCCAGGTTTCCTGCGCCGTCGAGCGCCTGGATCGAGAGCCGCTTCGCACCGGTGGGCAACGTCACCTCGCGGCTGACGCTGCTGCCGCCGGCGACCGGTGAGCCGAGACCGAGATCGGTGAGCCGGCCGTTGACGCGGGTCAGGTAGGCCGCGGGTGTCCCGCACGAGCCGTCGTTGCCGGGTGCGGTGAACGCCAGCCTGTAGGTACCGGAGCCGAGCGCGGTCACGCCGACGTTCGAGGCGGCGTTCGGCGGCGCGCCGTCGTGGTTGTAGTTGCCGCTGTCGTGCTGGTCGTGGCGGAAGCTCGGCCACTGCGACTGGCAGGCAGGCGCTTCGGTCTGCCACTCGAACAAATACCCTTCGCGCGTCATGTCGGCGATGCGCCCGTCGGAGGACAGCGCGGGCGGCGCGTAGATCCAGCCCCCGGTCTGCTTCGGGAAGCCTGAGACGTCCCGGCCCGTGGCGCCGTCGTAGGCGTGCAGAAGCCCGAGGCCCGTGCCGCCGAGGATCTGGTTGCTGGGCAGTGCCGGGTCGAGCTTGGCGATGTTGTCGGAGGAGAGGAACTGGTAGTCGTCGGTGACCGTCGGGTACGCCGGCAGCGGCGCGCCGGTCCCTCCGTCGAAGGCGCCGATCAGGTGGTTATAGGGGAAGTTCTGCCCGACGAGCAGCAGGTTCGCGGCCTGTCCGAGTGAGACCTCGTACTTGACCACGTCCGGCGTGCCGGTTCCGAGCAGGTCGCCGATCGAGGCCGACTCGAACAGGTTGAGCGCACCGCTGCGGTCGGTCGCGTTGGAGAGAGCGCCGTAGGCCGGCGGACCGACCTGCTGCATCGTGCGGAGCACCTGCCCGGAGCTGCTCAGCGTCTCCAAGGCCCCTCCCGTCGAGGACGCCACGATCTCGGTCTGGCCGCCGATCTTCGCGATCGACGCGTCCTGGCCGGGGCCGATCAGCGGCAGGACTTCCTGGATCAGGCCAGGCATCGCCACCGGCCAGCCCGGCATGAACTTGCCGGTCGCTCCGTCGATCGCGTACAGCCGGCCGCTGCTGCCGGCGGCCGCCGCCGTGATCCCGGCGAAGCTGAGTTCGCCGCCGGCCTGGGGAGCGCCGTACACCTCGTTGCTGGCGACGACGACGTCGTCGTGGCCGTCACCGGTCAAATCGCCGATCGCCGGGTCGTTGATCGACTCCGCCACCATCTGGGTCCCTGCCGCCGCCTGTGCCGGATCGACGAGCGCGATCGGATAGCCCCTGACCGGCTTGCCGTTGGCCTTCCACGCGTAGAGGTGCCCGTCCAGACCCGGCTCGACGATGTCGGGCTTCTTGGCGAACCCTTCCAGGTGGGCCAGCGCGGGAGAGGCCAGGAAGCCGCACTTGGGATGGCTCGTGGCCGTCTCGAGGGCGACCGCGCAGAACGTCGGGTTGGCCGAGACCGGGAAGCCGGCGACCGGCTTGCCGTTGGAGTGCCACGCGTACAGATGGGTGCCTGCGGCCGTGATCACGTCCTGGCTGCCGTTGCCGGCGAGGTCGGCGATCACCGGCGCACGCGGTGCCTCTCTGGGCAGGCCGAGCCTCCCCAGCGCCGCCGAGCCTTCGTGCCCGAGCATGCCCTGCTGGGTCTGGGTGAGGACCGGCCACCCCGCCAGCTCCGAGCCATTCGGCTCATAGGCGTGGACCGTCCCATCCTCCGTCGGCACGACCAGCTCCTGGACGTTGTCGCCGTTGAGATCGGCGTAGCGCGCCGGCGCTTCGCCGCCGCTGCCCAGCCGCTTCGGGAAGCCGCTCTTCAGGGTCGGGTCCGCGAACGCCTCCATCACACGCCGGTCGACCCCTTTCAGCGCGATGCCCTGGCCGCTGACCTCGAGCTGGACCGTGAACTGCTGTTGCAGCGGGTTGGGCTGACCAGCCGCGGACGTCGGGCCACCCGGGTCGGGCGGCACCACGTAGCTTGCGAGCGCCTGGCGAACCGTTTCGAGATTCAGCGAGCCGAAGTCCGTGACGGTGCCGCCCGAGTCGCCTTCGCTGAGAGTGCTCCAGGACGAGGGCGCCTGTCCCGCGCCCCACATCAGCTTCCAATGAAGCTGCCCGCCGGTGGCGAAGCGCGCCCTCGCGAGACCTTTGATCTCGACGCTCGACCCGGTCAGCGGCGCGTACCAGTCGGGCGAGCCGATCGCCGCCTCCGGTGGAATGTTCCCTGCCTTCACGGCGCCGACCGCCGCGCCGAGGTCCGCGCGCCCCCAGCCGAAGTGCGAGGTCCACTGCTGGTCTGCCGGGAGCGTCGGATCGGCTCCCGGGTCGCCGACCCCGGCACCTTCGGTGTTGCCCGTCTGCACGCGCTCGGCAGTCTGCTCGAGCAGCTCGCGCGTCTCGTCAGGGCGCAGCGTGATCCCGTGGTCGAGCCCGGCGCTGAGGAGGAGTGCGGCGGCGCCGGCGGCCTTGCTGGTGTTCACGGAGCCCGTCGCACCCTCCATCGAGATCGAGCTCTTGCCGCCGAACTGCGTCGTGTTGGCCCCGCGGAAGAACGTGCTGACGGGGGCGTTGGAGCCCAGGCACGCCTGCTGCCCACTCTGCCCGCACAGCTTCTCTCCTTCGAGCCACTGGCTCGATTCCGCCCCCAGGCCCATCGTGTCGGGCACCGTGCCCTGGATCAGCATCGCGTGGGCGTAGTTCGCCGGGTAGTTGTGATCGCCCGTGTTGAGATCGTCCCCCGAGAAGGTCTGCAGCACCCCGCGTTCGTAGGCGTACTGCGAAGCGGCTTCGGCGAACGCTGAGTGGTACAGGCTGCCGTTCGCGCCCTCGAGCACCTTCGCGCCGTTGTCGCTCGCGTAGAGCATCCCCAGCGCGAACGTGTTCGCATCCGAGACGAACGTGTCCCAGATCCTCACCGGCATCACCTGGCAGTGCGGGCAGACGCCGATCGACCCTTCGCCGTCGTTGCCGGACTCGGCAGCGTCCAGCGCCCGGCCGGTGCCATGGTTGCGCGCGGCGAAGTAGCTCGACAGGTCGGCCGGTTCGTTGTTGTCGTCGAAGGAGTTCCAGCCCGCGATGTCGTTGGCGAACCCGTTCCCGTCGTTGTCGACGTGTTCGCCGGCCGCGCATTTCAGGAGCAGGTGGCTGCTCTGATCGATCTGACAGTGACCGAAGGAGTGGATGAGGTCCTGCGCCGTGATCAGTGCGGCAGGTCCGGCGCGCCCGGTCCAGGAGAGACCCACCCGCGGGTCCTGGGCGTAGTCCTCGACGTTGACCACGCCGTCCCCGTTGCAGTCGTAGGCGCCGCAGGAGGAGCCGTCGGCGTGCTCGGGATAGGGGAGCTCGCCGGTGTTGAGGTGAATCTGATCGCGCAGGCCGCGCTCAGACCAGTTGATGCCGTCGTCCAGGATCGCGACCACGACGTCCGGACGCCCGCGCTCGGCCTTCCAGGCCCCCGCCGCGTTGAAGCCCGCCACCATCGGCTTTCCCGCGTTCGGCCCGACCCTGTAGGTCGCGTTCGGCGTCAGCGACGAGGGGAAGCCGAACAGGTCAAAGCGCTGTGCGTAGAAGTTGGAAGCGCGGTTGGCGGGGGGCTGCTGCGTGTCCGGCTCGGCCTGGTCGTAGCTCGGGTCGTTCGGAGTGTCTTCCCGCTGCACGCTGCCGTACGCGAACTGCTGGGCGCTCTCGTTCGAGCAGGGGGACTCGAAGCCACCGCAGCTTTCGCCGGCGCCCGCCTCGCCCGGCACGCCGGCCGCGCCCAGTGCGAGCGCTGCGAGCACCGCGCCCAGCAGGCCTCCGCGTGACCGGGTCAAATGGCTCCTTGCGAGTTCATGCAGTCGGCTCGGCTCTCGCTATCGCGCGAGTTTCCGCGTCAGCTCGACGACCTGCTGGAAGGTGGGGCGATTCTGGAACGGGAACGGCGGCACCGAGATCGCGCTGGCGCTGACGAAGCGGTTCATGTCGAAGCAGCTCGCCTGGGGGTTTTCGGCGCAGGCGCCGTGACCGTAGACCTGGGCCGGCGTCACAGAGAGCGCTTCGAGCAACGAGCCCTGCAGCGCGGAGCTGCACGCCGCCGCTGAGCCCGAGCCGCAGTACAGCCTCGAGTACGGGCTCGCCGGCATGGTTTCGGTGCCCGCCCCGGCGAGCACGTCGCGCAGGTCCTTGCTGACATAGCCGAACCACCCGTCGGCGAAGTCGGGGGCCGCCGGCTGCGAGCCCGGTTCCGGTGAGCCGAGTTCGAGCATCCCTCGCAGCGAGGTGAACGTCTCCTCGCCGAGCACGGGCTTGAACTCGGCTTCGAGCAGTTTCGGCCACCAGGCGTCCATGATCGTGACGGCCTCGTTGTGTTCATAGCTTCCAGGGCTTGAGATGCTCGTGTTGGACAGGTCGCGGCGGTGGCCCCCGGCGGCGTACCACGAGTCCAGCTTGGTGATCGCTTCCTGCAGCGCCGGGTCGGAGGGGCTGCCCAGCGCCTTCTTGATCGTCGGCCACAGCGCCACCATGCGGATGTCCTGGGTCGCCGCTTCGTCCATCGCACTGACGAGCTGTTCGACTCCCATCTTCGTGCCGCCGGCCGTGTCCGCTTCTACGAAGTTGCGGATCAGCTGCATCCGGTAGACCGGGCCGAAGGCGTACTTGTCGTCGGCCGAGGCGAACTTCGGCGCCTGCTTGTTGTTCCACGAGACGAGGAAGGGCGGGTTGATCGCCTGGGGATGCTTCTTGAACGGCAGCGTCGCCATCGTCCGCAGCGCCGTGTTGAAGCCCTGCCAGTCATATGCGCCCGTCCCCAGGATCGGGAACGCCGGCGAGGTGCGCTTGGCGCGTTCGGGCAGCCAGCCCGACAGGTAGTAGGCGATGTTCTCGGCGTCGGCGTAGGCCCAGTTGAAGCCGAAGTTGATGTTCGAGGCGGCTTCCTGGAAGCGCTTCGGGCTGGTCACGAAGCCCGGTTCGTTGAGCTCGGAGAACCCGACTGCCGAGTCGGCCTCGTGGAAGTAGGTGGTGCGGGCACTGGTGAACGCGACGGCTTTCCCGCCGACCGTCCCCCGTGCGTAGACGATCCCGTGGACCGTCCGGTAGACGGTCAGCGTTTCCGAGCCGGGCGCGGTTTCCGGTTCAGAGGCGGTGGGAGTCCAGCTGTTCGTCCGTTCCAGCTTTTCCATCGCCAGGCATTCGCCCTTGTACATGTAGTGGAATTCGTCCTGGCAGAGGACCTCGGCGAAGGTGTCGACGTTGTCGGCCGTGGCGGTCGTCGCGCTCCACGCGTAGTCCCGGCCGTGGCCGAGCTCGACGTAGAGGTTCACGCCTGGGAAGGCCGCGCCGCGGGCGTCGATCCCGGGGCCGTGCAGATCCTCCTCGAGCAGGATCTGCGGGTTGTAGTAGCCGACCTGCGGCCCCATCACGGCGATCGCGTGGCCGTTGGTCGAGAGGCTCTTGTTGACGAGCTCCCAGTTGGAGGACAGCGCCGGCCCCTGCAGCGATGCGCGCAGCAGCTGCGCGCCGATCGAGCCGTCGTCGGGGATCGGCTGCGGCGAGGGCGTGTCGGTCTTCGCCTGTCCGGCAATGGGCGCCGAGGAGGAGCTGTCGGAGGGGAACGAGACGGACCCCGGGTCGGGCATCGCCAGCCCGGTCTTCGCGAACGGCGAGGTCGTCTCGTAGCTGAACCTCTTCGCGACGGTCGTCGGCGCTTCTGGGTCGTTCTGCTCGCGGAAGTCCCTCCACACGGTCTGGCCGGCCTTTCTTCCGAAGCGTTTTTCAAACGACTCGGCGGCCAAGGCCGAGCGCACCTCTGCGCCACCGCCCTTGCCGAAGATGCCTCCGATCAGCGAGGCCTCGGCGATCACGTCGGTGGCTTTCCAGGGCGCCGGCGATTTCCCCAGCGCGGCGTACTCGGCAGGCAGCTTGGCGGGGTTGAGCAGCGCTTCGCTGACGTAGGCGTTGATCCCGGCGACGTATTCGTTGACGTCGCCCACGACCTGTTCTCCGCGCGTGCCGTAGAGCACCGGCGCGTTGGTGATCTGCGATTCCAGATCCGCTTCGGTGTACGGCGCGATCAGCCACTGCGCGCGATCCATCGCACGATCGCCTTCCGAGCCCCCTGCGAACGACGAGAGTTCTGCGCGCGCGGTGTGACGCAGCACGTCCATCAGGAACAGCCGGTCCTGCGCCGCCGCGTAGCCGGCGCCGAACATCACCCCGCCGCGGGTGCTCCCGTAGACGTGCGGGACCCCGTAGGCGGAGTCGCGCTGAATCGTCACGTCGGCGCGCGGTGCCTGCACCGAGGCGACCTGCCCTTCCGGCACGCCGAACGTCGCGTCCTTGAAGTATTCGCCGATCTGTTCGTGCGTCAGCGAGGGCGAGGCGTGGATCAGGTTCGCGTAGAGCGGAAGCTGATCGGTGTAGTGGGCCGGGTAGCTGCCGGTGAGGTGGAATTCCGCCAGCTGCGCCGCGTTGTCGAGCCCGTTCTCCCCTGACGGCAGGACGTTGCGAAACCCTCCCGCGTCATTGGCCCCGTACGGTTCCGGGGTCGCTTCGCCGGCGGCCAGCGCCGGGCACAGGCAGAGCACCGCCAGGGCGATCCACACAGCCTGCCGCGACGCGCGCACGGCGCTCCTCACTCCCCCGCCCCCTGTAGCCAACTGTGTCTCCTCGACCCGGAATGATCCCCTCCGACCGACCTTCCATACCCCGCTTCGGCGACCGCGAAACGTTCCTCAGAAAAACTTGCACAGAGCTCGGCGGCCGTGCTAGCTTCGGCGCGTGTCCGGCTCAGGGCTCACCCGCCGAGACCTCCTTCGCGCCGGCGCAGCGGCAGGCGCGCTGGCGAGCATCGAGTCACTGGCTGCACCGGCGAAGGTCCTCGAGAAGGCGCTCGCCGCACCGGCCGCCTGCGGCTCTCTCTCGGAGATCGAACACGTCGTCATCTTCATCAACGAGAACCGCTCGTTCGACAGCTATTACGGCACCTACAAGGGCGTGCGGGGGTTCGGCGACCGAAGGGCCCTGACGCTTCCCGACGGCAGCGGGAAATCCGTCTTTCACCAGCCGTTCCCCGGCGCCGCCGGCGAACCGTACGGCGGCCACCTGCTCCCGTTCCACTTCGACACGAAAAGCGGCGGCGAGTGCGTCAACGACATCTCCCACGAGTGGGCGGCGCTGCACGAATGCTGGAACGGCGGCGCGATGGACAGGTTCGTGGCGACCCACCTCGAAGCCAACGGGCTGCGCGACGGCCCCAACACGATGGGCTACTACACCCGCGAAGACCTTCCGTTCTTCCACGCGCTGGCTGACAACTTCACCCTCTGCGACCGCTACCACTGCTCGGTGATCGGACCCACCGATCCCAACCGGATGTACACGATGAGCGCGACGATCGACCCCGAAGGACGACACGGCGGACCGTCGCTGCAGACGCTGGTCACCAACCGCGAGCAGCAGTTCGGGAAGTTCACTTGGCCGACCTACCCCGAGCAGCTGCAGGCGGCCGGGATCAGCTGGAAGATCTACTCGACGCCCGATGGCGACTACGGGGACAACGTGCTGCCGTACTTCAAGGCCTACCAGGAAGATCCGCAGCTCGCCGCCAACGCTTTCGCGCCGCAGTTTCCCTCTGATTTCCTGGCCGACTGCGCGGCGGGAACGCTGCCCAAGGTCTCGTGGGTCCTCGCCTCGCTCGTGCAGAGCGAGCACCCCCCGGCCCCGGTTTCCTACGGGGAGGTCGCGCTCTCGCAGGTGCTCAACGCGCTCGTCTCAAACCAGGCGGTGTGGGAGAAGACGGCGCTCTTCGCCACCTATGACGAGAACGGCGGCTTCTTCGATCACGTGCCCCCGCCCGTCGCGCCCCCCGGCACCGCCGGTGAGTACCTGACGGTCGAACCGCTGCCGGAAATCGCCGGTGGGATTCGCGGCCCGATCGGGCTCGGCTTCCGCGTCCCGATGCTCGTCATCTCCCCCTTCTCGCGCGGCGGCCTCGTCAGCTCGAAGACATTCGACCACACCTCCGTGCTGCGGTTCCTCGAGCGGCGATTCGGCCCCGCCGTACCCAACCTCAGCCGCTGGCGGCGCCATCACACGGGCGACATGACGCAGGCCTTCAACTTTGCGGCTACGGCCGACCCCTCCGTGCCGTCGCTGCCCGAACCCTCGCTGGCCGATCCTCGCGTGCTCGCCAGCGACTGCCCGACCCAGGCCCCCGACACAGGGAGCGCAGAATTTCCGAGTGTGCAGGGCTATCCGCTGCCTGCTGCGCCGCAGACACTTCCCGCCCAGGAAAAGGGCAGGCGCCGGCGCCCGAGCGGCTGCTAGGCGCTTCGAGCTACCCGATCGTCGTGGCGTCGATCACGAAGCGGTAGCGCACGTCGCTGGACACGACGCGGTCGTAGGCCCCGTCCACCGCCTCGGCCGCGATCAGCTC
>JAOPZS010000014.1 GCA_025963965.1 Solirubrobacterales bacterium | reverse complement strand
GGCGTCGACGGCACCGTACTCAAGCTTCCCTGGGCGCCGCGGGGCCGAGCAGGCGTTCCAGCGTGAAGGTGAGCACCTTGCGCCGCTCCGAGCGGTCGAGATCCTCGACGAAGGTTCCCTCGACCGTTGCGCGGAACGCGCGAACCGCGATCTGCAGTTGCTCCTCGCGCACGTGGTCGCGAAAGGCATTTGTGAGCATCCGCGAGAGAACTACGTCCAGGTTCTCAACGAACTCGGCGACGACCCGGGACCGGCGCGCCCGCTCCGCCATCGCGCCGCGGAGGCCCCAGAGCACGGCGAACTGGTCCGTGAACCAAAGCACGCGCTCGTAACGGTCGCCCGAACGCGCCGGCTTGCGCGCGGCGATGTCGCCCAGCATCTGCTCCAGCACGGCGACGAACAGATGGTCCTTCGAGGCGAAGTACCAGTAGATGGCGTTCTGCGCGAGGCCGAGCTCGCGCGCTATCGCTGCGATCGACAGGGACTCGTAGCCGCCGCTCCGCAGGCGTCGCTCGGCGACGCCGAGGATCTCCTCGACCTTCGCCGCTCTGGGAACACCGGTGCGCGTCTTGGGCACAGTCTTGACAGCCTCTCAAGGCCTCGCTAGGTTTGTCCTTGTGAGGGCTTCAAGAATACCGCTGGCCAACAAGGAAAGGGAAATGCCAAACCTGCGATTCGCGCCGACCCGACCCTTTGGATCCCGTGGCGCCGGTGCGGTGAGCGCCGACCGCCGCGCGACTCTCGCCGAGCTGATCGAAGCTGACAGTCGCCGTCGCCGCTTCGGCCGCCTGCTCGGCTGGTTGGTCGAGCTCCCGGTGCTCGGTGCGTGGATGGCGCGCGCAGCGCGCGCGCCCATCGAAGTCCGCTTCCTGAGTACTCGTATGACGCGCTTCCATGCGCTGATGTTGCGCACGTCAGGGGGCCGGCTCCGACGCTCCTGGCTGTTCGCCGCCGGGCAGCCCGTACTCGCGCTCACGACGCTCGGCCGGCGCTCTGGCCTGCCGCGCACGACGGCCGTGGCCTGCTTCAGCTGCGGCGATGACATCGCCGTCGCAGGTATGAACCTCGGCGTCGCGCGCGATCCGTCGTGGGCCCTCAATCTCAAGGCCAATCCCGAGGCGACGGTCACCGTCGGCGGGCAGAGGATTCCTGTGATCGCCAGAGAGGCAACCGGGCCCCAGGCCACGGACCTCTGGCGGCGCTGGCTCGAGCTTCAGCCCTCCGCCGATGCATTCAGAGCCCTCGCAGGTCGCGACATCCCGTTGTTCACCCTGATGCGACGCGACTGAGCGAGTCGGTCGCTCGCTCGCCGGCGAGAGGCGCGCCGGGGGCCACGAACGACCTTCGCCTCTACGGCGTCAGTCGCACGCCGCGAATGAGCGTGGAGGTGGGGAACGTCTTGGTGCTGTGCGTGTTCTGGCGCACCCGAGTAGCCGCCTGGAGGTAGATCGTCGAGGCGCTCTGCAGCGAGGCGGGCAGCGCGAAGGTGGCGCTGAAGGCGCCGCTACGGGGCAGCTTGACCGTCGCCACGATCGCCCCGCGCGCGATCCCCGTGCACGACGCCGCGGCCCTGATCGTGACCGGTTCGACCTGCTTGGCAAGCGGGGCCGTGGCGGTTCCGCTGAAGGTGATCGCCCTGCCGCTGGCGGTGACCGACGCCGTGTACATTCGGCGTGCGAACTTCAGGACCCCGGTACGCGCCGAGCCGAGCTTGGCGTAGTAGTTGGCGCGGTTGGTGAACCGCAGCGAGCGCGGCGGCAGGGGCACCGTGGCCTTGAAGGAGAGGTCTGCGCCCACCTTCACCTTGGCAACGACCTTGCCGTTCCAGGAGGAGATGATCTTCACGGACTTCCCCTTGGCGGCGGCGGGCGCGACGCCGAGCACCTGGGTCTTGCCGGCGCGCGGGTACACGTCGGTGAGGATCAGCTTGTTCGGGCTGCATCCGGCCGGGGCGGGCAGCTGCGGGAACGGGGGCAGCGCGACGGGGACCGGCGGGCCAGCCGGGCCTTTGCCTGGCGGCGGCGCTACCGCTGGCACGAAGTTGGTGGTGATCGCCCCGAGGGCGTTGCGATTGAACTCGGTGAACCACATGCGTCCATCCGGTCCCGCGGTGATGTACTCGAGCCCCGTGTTGGCGAAGCCGACCGGGTACTCGACGATGTCCGCCCCCGAGGTCGCCGTCGTCGGGATCGCGCCGATCGCGTCGCCGTTTCGCTCGGCGAACCAGATCTGTTTGTCAGGGCCGACCGCGAGACCGAACGGGAGGCTGCCGATGGTCGGCGTCGGGAAGATCGTGATCGCCCCCGCCGGGGTGATGCGTCCGATCGCAGCCGGGACTCCGAGGCTGAACCAGATATTGCCGTCTGGACCGAGCACGAGGCCATTGATCTGGTTGTCACCCACGGGCAGTTTGAAGTCTTCGCTCGCTGTGGTGTGCCCTTCCGTATCCATGCGCGCGATCTTGTTGCCCTCGCCATACCAGAGCTTTCCGTCGGCTCCGACGGTCACGCCCGACACCGTTTCGCTGGAGTTCGATTCGAATTCGCTGATGAACCCTGCGGTGGTGATGGCGCCGATCTGCTTGTTCCAGCCGAACCAGAGTCGGCCGTCGGGACCGGTGACGATCGACCCGTAACCACCAACGCTGTGGTTGAGGGCAAAGGGGGTGATTTCGCTCGTGAGCGAAACCCCGAGGGGTACCTTGTCGATCTGGTTGTCCTGAAGGACCCACATGTTTCCGTCCGGGCCCGGCGTGATCGCGTCGCCCAATTTGGTGGAAGGCAGCGCGACGAGATCAGAGCTCGAGATCGTCCCGTTGGTTGCCATCCGCCCGACGAATGTCCCGCCGGCATGGTTGCCGCTGTCGACGAACCAGACCTTTCCGTCCGGCCCCGTGGTGATTCCGTAGGGCGTCGTTTCGACCGGAATCGGATAGTGCGTGATCGTTCCCGCCGCCGCGCCGGCAGAGGCCGAGGTGGCGGCCGCGATAAAGACCGCGAGGATCAACGCGCGCCCGACCAGCCGTGTCGTCTGGACGAGCACGCCGCGAGTCTTTCACATAGTTCCCATTTCCGGGGCGCGCCTGGACGTACGCACGAGTGCCGCCCTCACTGCACGGGATATGGCGGCGCGCCGTTGCCGATGATGCCGCTCTGCACGCCGGAGACATCCATGTAGACGGCGTAGCCGATCGCGAGCGCGAGCATCGCCACGACGGTCGGCAGGAACCAGCGCCCTCGCCGGCTCAGCACGAATGCCGCGGCCGGGTAGAAGACCGGGGCGGCGAGCAGGATCATGCGGCCCCAGTCGAGAGCGAACGTCATCGCGCACAGGCTGAGCGCGACGAGCACCAGCCCCCGCCGGGCGAAGCGCATGTCGCGCAGCGCCAGCGGCGAGACGAGCCACAGCGGCCCGTAGATCGTCGCCATGCGACGCGCCTCGCGGAACGGGGTCGTGAGGCCGGTCTTGATCACGTGAAAGCGTTCACCGACGAGCGATCCTCCATACCCCGGAACCTGGCTTTCGCCGACCGTCGTGATCCCGACCTTCAACGCCAGGTAGGCGCCGGCCGCGGGTAGGCCGACGGCGAGCGTTTGAGCGGCCGCCCGCCAATCGAGGAGCTTCGTCGCCCAGACCGCGTAGGCCAGCGGCACGATGAACAGCACGGCTTCTCGGAACGTGACGCCGATCAGCAGCGTCAGGGCCAGCTTCCAGTGCTCCCTGCGGACCACGAAGTACGTGGCGGCCATCATGAAGAAGACCGTCGCGATGTCCGGGTTGCGCCCCTGTCTGATCACGACGAGCAGAAACGGCGGCGAGATGCACATCAAGAGCGACAGGGTCGCGGCGACTCGCGGGCTTCCTCCGAGCTCGCGCATCAGCAGGTACGCAAAGGCGGCCGCCCCGCCGGCAGCCAGCCAGGCCAGCAGGAGGAAGCCGGCCGTGCTGCCGAGCGGCAGCACGTGCACGAGCCACGGAAGTCCGATCCGGTAGCCGAACGGGAAGGTGTGCACGGCGAACGGGTGGATTGCCATCCGCTCGTAGATGAGGTCGTCCCCGCGCGGCACCGGCTCGTGGCGGATCAGGGCGCCGAGCACGGCCAGCAGCAGAGCCCCGAGCAGGCCGACGAGGCAGGCCGAGCCGACGGTGCCGCGGCGCTCACCGCTCTTTGCCGATTGAAGCCAACGAGGCTCCCAACGTGCTGTTCCGGCGAGCCGCTCCACCGCGAGCCGACTCTAGCGGCGTCGCCGGGCGCTCGACGGCCGCCGCGAACCGGCCGGCTCGGCGGCCGCGGCCGGCGGCTGGGCCGCTAGCCCTCGCTCGAGGATGCCCAGAGGTTCACGTCACCCTCGACCGCGTGCCTGTCGATCTCGGCGAGCTCCTCTGCGCTGAAGTCCAGTCGGGCCAGCGCGGCGACGTTCTGCTCGAGTTGGGAGACGGAGCTCGCACCGAGCAGCGCCGACGTGACGCGCTCGTCTCGCAGCACCCAGGCGATCGCCATCTGCGCGAGCGACTGCCCCCGCGAACGGGCGATGTCGTTCAGCGCGCGGACCCGTGCCAGGTTTTCCTCGCTGAGCATCTCCTCCGCGAAGTAGTTGCCGGCCCGCACCCGCGAGTCGTCGGGGACGCCCTCCAGGTAGCGGTCGGTGAGCAGTCCCTGGGCGAGCGGCGAGAAGACGATCGCGCCGACGCCCTCCTCGCCGAGCACGTCGAGCAGCCCCTTCTCGACCCACCTGTTCAGCAGCGAGTACGACGGCTGATGAATCAGCAGCGGCGTGCCGAGCTCGCGCAGGATCGCCGCCGCCTCACGCGTCCGCTCAGGACTGTAGGAGGAGATCCCCACATAGCGGGTCAGGCCGCGGCGGCGTGCCTCGTCGAGCGCCCCCATCGTCTCCTCCAGCGGCGTCTCGGGGTCGAGGCGATGCGAGTAGAAGATGTCGACATGGTCGAGGCGCATCCGTCGCAGGCTCTGCTCGAGGCTCGCGAGCAGGTACTTGCGCGAGCCCCACTCGCCGTACGGGCCGGGCCACATGTCGTAGCCGGCCTTGGTCGATATCACGAGCTCGTCGCGGTACGGCCGAAGGTCCTCGTCGAGGATGCGGCCGAAGTTGATCTCGGCGCTGCCGTACGGAGGTCCGTAGTTGTTGGCGAGGTCGAAGTGGGTGATGCCGAGGTCGAAGGCGCGCCGCAGGATCGCGCGGCTGTCCGCCAGCGGGCGGTCGTCGCCGAAGTTCTGCCAGAGGCCCAGCGAGATCGCGGGCAGCCGCAGGCCGCTTCGCCCGCAACGCCGGTAGGGCATCTGCTCGTAGCGCTCCTCGGTGGGGGCGTAGACGGTCGGCGCGAGCCGCCGGTTGAACGGCACGGGGCCGAGTATGGCAACAACCGGCGGGAGGGGGGCTCAGCCGCCGGCGGGCTTCCGGGCGATCAGCTGAAACCATTCCGAGGCGCGCGTGTCATCGCCGCTTCGCAGCTCCTCGCCCGCGCTGCCGAACACCCGCACACCCGCTTCGTAGCCCGCCTCCGCGAGCTCCCGCAGGGCCGCTTCGAGCGTCACGTAGTGGCCGACGATCCCGTAGCCGTAGGAGGCGCCGACGAGGACCGCCCAGTCCTCACGGCGCATCGTCAGGCGCCGCAGACGCAGGAACGAGACGCTGCGCCGAGGCAGGCGCAGCGCCCAGGCGGCGAGCGGCCGCGCGGTGATGCGGCCGGGCAGGCGGCAGCGCGCCCACGGCGCCTCGCCCGCGGCCGGGTGGTCGAGGTTATGGGTCGAGTAGAGGAACGCTCCGCCCGGCGCGAGCACGCGTTTGACGGCGGCGAGCACCTCTCGCCGGTCCTCGTGGGCGAGCCCGTCGATGCCGTTCAGGCTGAACACGACGAGCGCGAACGTGGCGTCCTCGAAGTCGCCGAGGTCCCTCGCGTCGCCCTGCTCGACCCGGACGCCGGGGTACGCCGAGCGCGTCAGCTCGACCATCTCCGGCAGGTAGTCGACGGCCGTGTAGTCCTCGCTGAGCGACCGCAGGATCGGCACCGTCCGGCCGCCGCCCACGCCGATGTCGAGGATCGCCCGTCCCCGCGCCGACTCTGCGACCGCGGCGATCGCGCGCTCCTCGCCGGGGTCGGTGAAGCCCTCCCGGCGGGCGAAGATCCCGAGCACCTTCGCGCTTCGCCACACGCTCCTGCTGGTGCGGTCCATCTCCCCCGTCAAGGCGCCTGATCGTAGCTGGGCGGCCACATCTCGATCGCCGCGAGGCGTAACATCCGTCGGGTGGACGGTGAGGCTGACACGGATCGTCAGCCGGCGGGCGGGCTCCACACGCCGCACGTGGGCGACGGGATAACGACGCCGGCCGGGAGCTGGAGCTTCGGCGGCGAGGTCCCCGACGCGTTCGACCGGCACGTCGCGCGATCGGTCCCGGCGTACGTCGAGGGCCAGGAGCTGATCGCCGACATCGCCGACCAGCTCGTCCCGCAGAGCGGGCGCGTCTACGACCTCGGCTGCTCGACCGGCACGCTGACCCGGCAGCTCGCCGAGCGGCTCGCACCGCGACGTGCGGAGGTGGTCGGCATCGATCGCGAGCCGGGCATGGTCGAGCGCGCCCGCGAGCGCTGCGCCGGGTTGCCATCGGTGCGCTTCGAGACCGCCTCGCTGCAGGAGCTCTCGTTCGAGCCCGCCGACCTCGTGGTCTCCTACTACACGCTGCAGTTCGTGCCGCTGCGCTCGCGCGCGGAGCTGGTCGCACGCATCCACGCCGCGCTCGCCCCGGGCGGCAGCTTCGTGCTGTTCGAGAAGGTCCTCGCGTCGAGCGCCCGCAATCAGGAAACGGCGGTCGGCGCCTACGCCGACTGGAAGCGCCGCCAGGGATTCGGCGACGAGGAGATCGCGGCGAAGTCGCGCTCGATCCGCGGCGTCCTGCAACCGCTCTCGCCGGCCGAGAACGAAGCGATGCTGCTCGGCGCGGGGTTCGGCGAGATGATGTACGTGTTCCGCTGGGTCCTGTTCGAGGGACTCGTCGCGCGCGCCTAGCGCCGCGACGACACGTCTTCGAGATAGTTCTGCACCCAGCTCTCCGACAGCTCGTCGGACTGCCGGCTCGGGCTGCGGGCGGAGATCGCCCAGTCGGCGGGCGGCTCGACGCCGATCTCCGTCAGCACGCGCCCGACGGGGCCCGCCAGATCGCCTGCGACATCCTCGTAGAGGATCGACAGCGGCCGCTGCCCTATGCGGAAGAAGAAGCCACGCCAGCTGTCCTCGTGGCGGCGCAGCTGGCCGAGCAGGTGGTCGATCGCGTCGAAGGAGTAGACGGAGCGCTGGCTCGGCAGCGGCTCGTCGGCGGGCGCCCCGGCCTCCTTGCGCCACACCCAGGTCTGCAGGGCGCGCCACAGCGACACGGCCTGGCGCACCTTGTCGCTGCGCGATATGAACACGTAGTGCAGCCCCGGGAACGCGGCGTTCAGCAGCGAGCCGTCGCCCATGCCGCCGAAGCGGGGGATGCCGCGGGCGAGCTCGAGGAAGTCGTTGAAGTAGCCCCACATCATCTTCGAGGCGAACACGCCGTTCGGCGTGGTGCCTTCGCGCAGCGCCCAGTCGAGGTGGCGGCGGTAGTCCTCCCGGCTCCACGTCTCGCTGCGCGCCGACAGCAGGTCGATATTGGCGTCGTGCGGCAGCAGGCGGATCACTTCCGGGCTGCGCAGGCCCCAGAAGTACTCGCGCGGCCGGCGCGGCTGCCCGGTCTCCTTGAGTGCCTCGAAGTACTCGCGGGGACGCCCGGCCACGCCCGTCGCGAGCAGCGTCTCGCACAGCAGTGTGCTGCCGCTGCGTGGCGTCGCGCAGACGAGATAGGAGCGCGTCGGCGTCACGGTCGTCTCAGACGTGCCGGCGAGTGGCGGCTCGATGCCGCTCATGGCAGCACCGTGACAGGTTCGCTCGCGGAGAGCTGATCGGGGTCGTTGATCTCCGCCCCGTGCGGCGGCACCGGGTCGCCGTGCAGGAGCGGGTCATCGGTCGCGTGCATCCATC
The DNA here is from genome assembly GCA_025963965.1 of Solirubrobacterales bacterium. Classification (GTDB taxonomy): domain Bacteria; phylum Actinomycetota; class Thermoleophilia; order Solirubrobacterales; family Solirubrobacteraceae; genus Palsa-744. Next base: position 43,292 of record JAOPZS010000014.1, on the reverse strand, counting down.
GCGCGAGTCGCTCGCGCAGATCGGCCAGCACGTCAGCGTGCGCCGGATCCCCTGCGAGATTGTCCGCCTCGCCGGGGTCGAAGAGGACGTCGTAGAGATGCTCGAAGGGGATCTTGCGCTCGGCCCAGCCGTGGCGCAGCAGCAGCTCCTTGCTCGGCGAGTCGTCGCAGTTCGCGAGCACGGGCCGCTCGCGGCTGCCGAAGCGGCGGATGTACTTGAAGCGCTCGGTCCGCACGGCGCGCTGCGGGTCGTACGCGGCGTGCCAGGTCATCTCCGCGAACAGCTCCTCACGCAGCGAGCCGACCTCGCCCTGCATCAGCGGAAGCAGCGAGAAGCCCGCCAGGTTGTCAGGATGCTCGAGGCCGGCGAGGTCGCAGAGCGTCGGGTAGATGTCCAGGTGCGAGACGAGCGCGTCGTGCACCCGGCCGCCGAGGAACCCACCGGGGCCGCGCATGATCAGCATCACGCCGAGGCCCCGGTCGAACAGCGTGGCCTTCGCGCCGGGAAAGGCAAGCCCGTGATCGGTCGTGAGGATGATCAACGTGTTGTCGGTGAGCCCCTGCGCGTCGAGCGCCTCGAGCACGCTTCCGACGCCATGGTCGAGCGAGCGGGCGCTGGCGCGGTACGCGGCGATGTCGCGGCGCGTCTCGGGCGTGTCCGGAAGGTTCGCCGGCGCCAGCGAGTAGAGCGCGTCGCGCAGAGCCGGTGGGTCGAGCCAGTCGCGGTGCGTCTCGAAGAACCCGACCGACAGGAAGAACGGCTGCTGCAGTGGCTCGGCGATGACCTGCCGCGCGATGGGGGCTACGCTCTCGACGTGACTGGTCGCGATCTTCTCGACGCGATCGAAGCCGATGATCTCCGGGCGCTTGGCGATGTGCTGCTCGCCGATCAGCACGGAGTAGTAGCCGGCCTCGCGGAGCGTGTGGACGATGTGCTGTCGGTAGTCGTTGAGCGACCAGCCGCGGTGGGCGAGGCCGAGCATGCCGTTGTTGTGCCCGTACTGCCCGGTCAGCAGGCACGCGCGGGAGGTCGAGCAGGTCGGAGTCGCGCAGAAGGCCTGCCGGAACAGCACCCCTTGATCTGCCAGGAGCTGGATGTTCGGCGTCGGCACCGGGTGACCGTAGGGCTGCACGTAGCGGCCGGTGTCGTGCGAGTGCAGGTAGAGGATGTTCGGCGCTGATTGGCTCATCGTCTCGGTCCGGGCAGCTAGTCCTCCCGAACGTACCCGGGACGCTCGGTCTGGACGTCGATCTTCTCGCCAAGCTCGGCGCGGGTCACGCCGATCTCGGCGCCGTCGATGAGGATCCGTGTCATCTCGCTCCCTTTCGCCCCCGGGGGCTCGCTGTCGCGCCGTGCGGCGCGCCGCAAAACAGTATCGATTCGGTGAGGATTCGCCGGCGCCGAGCGGGGCGACCCGTCGCACGGGCCACACGACCACGGCCGGTGCGAGCGAGTTTCCCGCTCGCGCGCGGGCGTAACCTTCAGTCATGACGGCGAGACCCGGCACTCACGAGCCGCTGACCCAGCGCGCGCGCGAATGGCAGCACGCTCACCACGCGGCGGTGTGCGACGCGATCGAACCCTGGGCACACGGGGCCGTCGTGCGGGCGAGCCGCTACCCGACGTATTACAGCTTCAACCTCGTGCGTGTCGAGGACGAGCCCGAGATCGGCGCCGAGCAGCTGGCGAGCTTCACCGACGGCGCGCTCGCGGGGCTCGAGCACCGACGGATCGACTTCGAGGACATCGATGCCGCCGACGCCCGGCGTGCCGAGCTGACCGCGCTCGGCTGGAAAACGACGCGCCTGGTGTGGATGCACCACGACCACCCGTTGCCTCCGGCCCCCGCAGAGCTCGAGGTGTCGGAGGTCCCCTACGAGGCGGCCGACGAGCTGCGGCTGGCATGGCACCTCGAAGCCGACGACGGAAGCGAGTACGACCGCTTCCAGGTCGCCGCCCGGGAGGTCTCCGAGGCGCGCGGCGTGCGCGTGCTGACGGTCAGCGAGGACGGGCGCCCGATCGCCTTCGCGCAGCTCGAGCGCGCCGGCACGGGGGCGGAGATCACGCAGGTCTACGTCGCTCCCGAGCATCGCGGTTGTGGGCGTGGCACCGCGATGACCCGCGCGGCGGTCCGCGCCGCCGCCGATGCCGAGGACCTGTGGATCGTGGCCGACGACGAGGACAGGCCGAAGGAGCTCTACCGGCGGCTGGGCTTCAGGCCGGCGTGGCACACGATGGAGTGCCTGCTGCTTCGATGAGCACGCCGCCCCCAGCGTCCCGGCTGCTGCTGCTCAAGCGCACGGCGATGGTCGCCGCGACATCCTTCCTGGCGATCAACCTGTGGACCGGTGCGCCGCTGATCGCGCTGTGGGTGGGATCCCAGGTCGTCGGCCAGACGGTGCTGAGCATGGAGGCGGTCGGCGTAGTGATCGCGGTGCTGGCGGTGCTCTTGTTCACGATGTCGATGGCACTCGCGTGGCTGAGCTCGGAATATGACCGTCTGAGCGGGCGCGAGCGAGGCGAACAGCGGCTGCCGTGGCTGCGCGGCATGAGCGGCGAGGAGGGGATCGAGGCCCCCGGCTTCGGCGCCGGCACGAGCGTGCTCGAGCGTGTCGTGATGGTCAGCGTGTACCTCGCCGTGATCTGCTTTCTGCTGTGGTTCTTCCTGCTCGCGGGCGCGCCGACGCCCTCGCTCTAGGAGCGTCCGACCGCACCGAGGAGCCCCTTCAGTCTCCTCACCGCGCTCTCGGCGCGGGCGAGCTGAGGTCTCGACAGAGCGCCAGAGCGAAGCTCGCGGCGCAGGGTGGTGAACGCGCGGGCGGAGCCTGCCTCGGTGCGCGCGTAGAGCAGCAGGTCGAGCCCGGCGTCGAGTGCGGTGCGCCCCGGCGCGCGGTCGGCTGCGAGGGCCCGCGCCTGCAGGTCGTCGCTGATCGTGACCGGCGAGGCGCCTGTCGCGAAGGGCAGCTCGCGACGATAGATCGCCGGTGAGAGGACGGCGGGCAGCCGTGCGCCGGTGAGGCCCGGATAGATCGCGCTGCTGACCATCACGAGCGCTTTGCGCATGGCGCCGCACAGCAGATACGCGTCGTAGTCCGAGCGCAGCTGCGCGCTTGGCGCGTCGAGCGTCACCGCCTGCTCGTCGGTGCTCGCCGCCGCGCTGCCGAGGCCCGGGAAGTGCTTCAGCGCGAAGCCGACGCCGGCCGCTTCGAGGCCCTGTGCGAATCCGCAGGCGCGTTCGCCTGCGACGCGCGGGTCGCCGCCGAAGGACCTGTCGCCGAGAAAAGAGCTGCCGGCACGCGCGACGTCGGCGACGGGCGCGAGGTCGACGTTCACGCCGACCGAGCGCAACGCCGCGCCGGTGCGCTCACCTTCGTGGCGGGCGAGCGCGACCGAGACCATCGCCGCCGGTGCCAGCTCGGGGGGCGCCCACGGCAGGCGCCTCACTTCGCCGCCCTCCTGGTCGGTCATGATCAGCAGCGGGGCGTTGTGGCCGGCGGCCGCGGCCGCCTGAAGCTGCTCGACTGTTCTGCGCACCGCGCCGGCAGTTGCCGTCTCTTCGCCGGAGAAGAGGATCACGCCACCCAGCTCCCCGGCCCGCACTCTCGCGAGGAACGCCTGGGACGGCGCCGTGCCGTCGAAGCGCCCGACGATCAGCTGGCCCAGGCGCCGCTCGAGCGCCGCGGTGCTGAGCCGCGGCGCCGGACGCGGCGCCTCGCGATGGCCGGTGCTGCTCCCGCACGCCGACAGCGTCAGCGAGGCCAGCAGCGACGTTGCGAGAGCTCGGTGCGTGGCGCTGATCCCCGCGCGCCGCCGGGCGGTTCGGCTCACTTCGCGCTCAGAGCTTGACCATCACCTTGCCGGTGTTGCCGCCGCTGAACAGCAGGTTGAGCGCCTCGGGTGCGCTCTCCAGGCCCTCGACGACGTGCTCGGCCGACTTGATCTTGCCTTCTGCCAGCCAGCCGGCCATCTCGGCCTGGGCCGCCGGGAAGCGGTCGAAGTAGTCGAGGATCAGAAACCCTTCCATGCGCCCGCGCTTGATCAGCAGGTTGATGTAGTTGGACGGGCCGGGCGGTGGACCGTCGCTGTTGTATGAGGAGATCGCGCCGCACAGCGCGACGCGCCCGCGCATCGCGAGGTGTCCGAGGCAGTCGTTGAGGATCGAGCCGCCGACGTTGTCGAAGTACAGGTCGATCCCCGCCGGGCACGCCTCGCGCAGCCGCGCCGCGACCTTCTCGTTCTTGTAGTCGATCGCCTCGTCGAAGCCGAGCTCGTCGACGATCCAGGCGCACTTCTCCGGGCCCCCGGCGATCCCGACGACCTTCGCGGCGCCCTTGATCTTGGCGATCTGCCCGGCCGTCGAGCCAGTGGCGCCGGCGGCGCCGGAGATCACCACGACATCTCCCTCCTTGACGCGTGCGACATCGGTCATGCCGAAATAGGCCGTCATCCCGGTGATGCCGAGCACGCCGAGCGCCTTGGTGGGGTGCACGCCGGGCGGCAGAGCCTGCATCGTGCGCGCGCCGGCGTCGGCGACCACGTACTCCTGCCAGCCGGTCATGCCGAACAGCAGCTGACCCTGCTCGTAGGCCTCGCAGCGGCTCTCGAGGACCTCGCCGATGCCACCGCCACGGATCACCTCGTCGACGCCGATCGGCGGCAGGTAGCCGGGCGCGTCGTCCATCCACGTCCGGATCGTCGGGTCTATCGAGAGGTAGCGGACCCTGACCAGCGCCTCGCCGTCCTGGAGCTCCGGGAGATCCTCGTGCTCGAGGCGCGTCGTGGTTTCGTCGACCAGTCCGGAGGGTCGCTCGGCCAATACAAGCCGGCGGTTCTGCTCGCTCACGTGTTCTTCCCCTCTCGCCCGGTCACGCCGAGCATCGGCTTGATTGCCGAGCTGATCCTACGCCGAGGGCGCGGATCCCGGGCGCGTCAGCGCCTCGAGCGCGAGCAGGAAGGACCCGTGCTCCTCGCCCGTGGCCTGCGTCAGGCCGATCTCACAGGTGCGGTTGCTGGAGATGTGCGTCTCGGCGGCGGGAGGCTGAAGCTCGATGGCGTCCGAGCGCGCCGAGGCGGCCGGCAGCTCCGGGTGCAGCAGCCCGCGGTCGCCCGCTGTGCCGCAGCAGCTCGGGGCGCTCGGCAGCACGACCCGCTCGGCCATCGCCGCCGCGATCTCGCCGAGCTTCGCCCCAAGGCCAAGGTGGCTGACCGCGCACGAGGCGTGCACGGCGACGGAGTCAAGGCGCGCGCCGATCGTCAGCGAGTCGAGCAGCGAGTCGGAGACCCACGAGACCGAGTCGACGATCTCGATCGCCGCGAACGCCTCGCGGCGGTCCTCCTCGAGCGCGTCGGGAACCTCGGCGAGCAGGCCGAGCGTGCAGGAGCTCGCGTCGATCACGACCGGCAGGCGCCCGCCGTCGGTCCACTCCAGCATCGCCGTGGCGATCCGCGACGCCATCTCGGCGTGTCCGGCGGCGAACCCCTTGGAGCTCCAGGGGGTGCCGCAGCACAACCCGTCGAGCGACGGCGGGATCCACAGCGGCTTCCCCGCTCGGGCGGAGAGGGACAGCAGCGCCTCGGGCAGCGATGGGTGCGCGGGCTGCTCGCGGGGGTTGCCGAAGATGCGGTTCACGCAGGCGGGGAAGTAGACAGCCGCCGCGCCCTCGCGTGCCGTCCAGGGCAGCGGCGGCGCCGGGCCGGGCATCGCAGTGCCGCCCCACGCCGGGATCAGCTCCTGTCCGGCCGCGCCGCGCGCGATGCCCGTCAGCGCTGCGGCCGCGCCGTCGCCGACCGTGCGCCCCGCGCGCAGTCCCAGCCGCGCCGCGCGTTCGACTGAACCCCAGTGACGTGCGGCCGCGAGGGCGGCGCGCTCGGCGCTCGCACCGTGGCGGCGCTCGCGCAGGGTCTTCACGAGCTTGCCCGTGTCGATGCCGACCGGGCACTGCAGGCTGCACAGGCCGTCGGCGGCGCACGTGTCGATCGCGTCGTAGGAGTACTGCTCGAGCAGCGCCGCGAGCACCGGCGAGTCCTCGCGCTGGCGGGCCATCTCGCGCCGCAGCACGATCCGCTGGCGCGGTGTCGTCGTGAGGTCGCGGCTCGGGCACACCGGCTCGCAGAACCCGCACTCGATGCATTGGTTCGCAACCGTCTCGATCTCCGGCGCGGACTTGAGATTGCGCAGATGCGCACCCTCATCGTCACTCAGCACGATCCCCGGTCCGAGGATCCCCGCGGGATCGGCGAGCCGCTTGACCCGCCACATCATCTCCGTGGCCTTCGTGCCCCACTCGCGCTCGACGTACGGGGCCATGTTGATGCCGGTTCCGTGCTCGGCCTTCAGCGATCCGTCGTAGCGGTCGACGATCAGATCGACGAGCTCGGCCATGAACGCCTCGTAGCGCTCGAGATCCCCGGCCTCGCCGAAGTTCGGGGTGAGCAGGAAGTGCAGGTTGCCGGCCGAGGCATGCCCGGCGACTCCCGGCAGGAAGTTGTGGCTGATCAGCAGCTGCTGGAGATCCTTGGCCGCCTGCGCGATCCGCGCCGGTGGCACGCAGACGTCCTCGATGATCATGCTCACACCCGGCGCGCGCATCGCCGCGAGCAGGCCCTGCATGCCCTCGCGGACCCGCCACAGCATCTCCACCTCATGGTGCTCGCGGGAGAAGCGCGGCTCGTCGATCGGGGAGCCCCCGCGCAGGATCTCCAGCGCGTCCTGCTCGCAGGCGCCGAGCGCGTCGGCCTCTTCGGCGCGGAACTCGACGAGCAGCGCCGCAGAGGTGGGCGGCAGCTCCTTCCAGCGCTCGGGCGTTCCCGGCATGTTCCAGGCTGCCGCGATCAGCGTCGGGGCGACCATCAGCTCGGTTGCGCTCGCGCCAGCGGCGACGAGCGCCGGGACCGCTCCGACGGCGGCGTCGATGTCATCGAAGAAGGTCAGCGACAGCGTCGTGTGGCGTCCGAGCGGGACCGTCTCGAAGACCGCCTCGCCGATGAACGCGAGCGTGCCCTCGGAGCCGATCAGGAGGCGCCTGAAGATCTCAAGCGGCTCGTCGGCGTCGAGGAATGCGCACAGCCGGTAGCCGGTCGTGTTCTTGATCTCGAACTTGCGCGCGACCCGCTCGGCGAGCTCGTGGTCGGCGCGGAGCTCGTCGCGGATCTCCGCCAGGCCGCGGGCGAGCTCGGGAGCGGCGGCTGCGAAGCGCTCGGCGGCGCCGGGAGCGGCCGTGTCGATCTCGGTGCCGTCGGTGAGCAGGAACCGCAGGGAGCTGACCGTGCGGTAGGAGTCGGCCTCCACGCCGCATCGCATGCCGCCCGAGTTGTTGGCCAGGACGCCGCCGACGCACGCGATCTCCGTGCTGGCCGGGTCCGGGCCGAGCCGTCGTCCGTGGCGCGCGAGCAGCCGGTTGACGCGCCCCAGCACGGCGCCTGGCTGGACCCGGACGCGTTCGCCCCCGTCCTGCACCTGCACGTCCTTGAAGTGCCGACGACAGTCGAGCAGGATGCCGTCGGTCTGCGACTGGCCGTTCAGGCTCGTGACGCCGGCGCGGAACACCAGCGGCGTCCCCGTGCGTCGTGCGACTGCCATCGCCGCCGCAACGCCTGCGAGGTCGCGAGGGATCGCGATCGCCTGCGGGATCGAGCGGTAAGGGCTGGCGTCGGAGGCGTAGCGGATCAGGTCCAGCGCCCGCGTGCCGACGGCGTCCTCGCCGAGCTCGGCCCTCAGCGCGGCGGCCAGCGGCGCGGGCGTGCCGCCGGCGACCCAGTCGGGTGCCGCGTCGGGAGCCGGGCGCGGCACGGGATGCTCCTCACCCGGCGGCTCGGGCACGATCCGCCGCATGCCGGCCGTGGCAGCGGACATCTCAGTCGAGCCACATGCCGCTTGCGACCGGCACCTGCACGAGGCGTGGCCCGTCCTGCACGTCGATCGCGCCGCGCAGCGCCTCGGTCAGCTCCTCGCGGCCGTTCACCTCGAGTGACGGCACCCCGTAGCCGCGCGCGACGGCGGCGACGTCCAGACCGGGCAGGTCGAGCCCGGGCAGGCCCGTGGCCTGCTCGAATTCGGCGAACCACTTGAGGATCATGTACTCCTCGTTGCGCAGTACGAGGAACGTGACGGGCAGCTTGTATGCGACCGCCGTCCACAGCGCCGTGATGCCGTACTGCGCGGAGCCCTCGCCGAGCACGCAGACGACCGGCCGCGAGGGCTCGGCGAGCTGCACGCCCACCGCGGCGGAGATCCCGAAGCCGAGCCCACCGCTGGAGCTGAAGTAGTAGCTGCCCGGTCGCGACAGGCGCAGGCGGTTGCGCAGGGCGGCCGTGCTCGAAGGCGTCTCGACCACGGCGATCCCGTCCTCGGGCCACGCATCGGCGAGCGCCGACATCGCCATCGAGCCGCTGAGCGGGTCGGTCTCGGCGGGCGGCCCGGGGGCCGGGCGAGCCGGCGGCTGCTCGCGGTCGGACTCGCCGAGCAGGTCGAGGAGCGCATGCAGCGCCAGCCCGACGTCGCCGAGGATCGCCTCGCCCATCGGCGCCCGGGCGGCCTCGGCGGGGTCGGAGGTGATCTGCACGAGGCTGGTCTCGGGGCCGAGCAGCGGGCCCGGGATGTACGGGTAGTAGGGGAACACCGAGGAGCCGACCACCAGCACGAGGTCGTACTCCTTCAGCTGCTCGCCCGCAGGGCCGATCGCCGGTGCCAGCAGTCCCTGGAAATTCGGGTGGCTCTCGGGGAAGCCGAGCCGCCCGCCGCCCGTCGCGGGCGTCGCCAGCACCGCCAGCCGCTGGCGCTCGGCCAGCGCCACCGCGTGATCCCAGCCCCCTGCCGCTTCGATGTCCGGGCCGGCGATCATCACCGGGTTGCGCGCGTCCGCCAGTCGGGCGGCCAGCGCAGCGAGGATGGCCGGATCTGGGACGGAGCGGCCGACGACAGAGCGCGCGAGCGTGTGCGGGAGCGTCTGGGCGTCGGCCTCCTGGGCCCAGTCGTCCATCGGGATCGAGACGAACGCCGGCCCGCGCGGGGGCAGCGAGGCGTGATGGATCGCGCGGGCGAGAGCTGCCGGCACATCCTGAGCGCGGGGCGGCTCGTGGCTCCACTTGACATACGGCTGAGGCCCGAACACGGCGTCGCGGTTGGTGAGGTTCGCCTCCATCGTGATCTGCGCGCGCACCTGCTGTCCGGCCGTGATCAGCAGCGGCGAGTGGTTCGACTGGGCGTTGAAGATCCCGCCGACGGCGTTGCCTACGCCGGGGGCCGTGTGCAGGTTGACGTGCGTCGTGCGCCCGGTCGCCTGGGCATAGCCGTCGGCCATGCCCACGACGACCAGCTCCTGCAGGCCGAGCACGTAGCGGAAGTCGGATGGCAGGTCGGCGAGCATCGGCAGCTCGGTGGATCCGGGGTTGCCGAAGATCGTCGTCATCTCATGCGCCCTGAACAGCTCGAGGGTCGCCTCGCGGACGGTGGCCATCAGGCGCGTAATCCTTTCAGGTCAAGACTGCTCGGATGCGGCGACGGCGAAGACGATGTGCCGGCGCGCCAGGGAGAGATAAGGGTGCAGTTCGATCGGACCGCCCTCGAGCGGCGCGACCGTCACCTCGGTGAGGGTGATGAAATCGCGCTCGGAGGCGTTCAGCAGGTCGGAGACGCGGCTGCGAAAACCGTCGCGGGGGAGCGTCAGAGCTCCCTCGATGCGATGGCGCTCGGTCTCGATCCTGACGCGTTCCTGGCGGTGTTCGGCGTTCTCCTGCTGGTCGTCCATCGGCGCATTATCGGTCCTGGAGGCCGCGGCCGCCAGGTCGAGGATCTCAGCGGGTCACGAGGTAGCTGCGAACCACTGTCGCTCGGCGCCCGGTGGGACCCTGAGCGATAACGGTCACGCGGGCTCGCAACCCCCGGCGCGTACCGAGCTGGCGCCGCAGCCGGCGCAGCGCGGCCGGACCGACGCGCAGCCGCAGGTGCCCGGTCCGGGCGGCGGGCAGCCGGCGGGCGACCGCGGCGAGCTTGACGGGCGCCCGCCGCCCGGCAGACGGGCCGAGCGTTGCCGTCACGAGCACCCTGCAGCCGCGCTGGCAGGCCACCGCGATCGACAGCGCGCGGCGCGCCAGCACGCCCGACCGGCGCAGCAGGTTGACGCTCAGCACCGGCGCGACGTCGAGCGGCGGCGGCCAGGCGCTCGGCGCGAGGCAGCCCGTACCGGCGCGTGAGACCGGCTCGAAGCGCTCGATCCGGTTGTTGTTGGTGTCGGCGACGTACACGGCGCCTTCGCAGCCGACGGCCAGTGCGCTCGGCTGTGAGAGCTGCCCGGCTCCAGGCCCGCGGTTGCCCCAGCGGAACAGGTAGTGCCCGTTCTCGCCGAACACCTGGATGCGGTTGTTTTCGCTGTCGAGCACGTAGACGCTGCCGGCGGCGTCCACGCCCACGCCGTTCGGCCCCCTGAAGCGGCCGTCGGCGCTGCCGGTCGCGCCCCATTCGGCGATCACGTTGCCCGACGGGTCGAGCCTGACGACGCGATCGTTGCCGGTGTCGGCGACGTACACGTTCCCGGCGCGGTCCACGGCGACGGCCTGCGGATGTTCGAATGCGCCGGGCCCGCTACCGGCCGCCCCGTTGCCGCCGCCGGCGCCCCATCGCGCGACCAGCTGGCCTTCGGGGCCATAGACGAGGATTCGATTGTGCCCGCCGTCGGCGACGTAGGCGTCATGGCTGATCGGCGAGACGGCGATCGCCGCGTTGCCGGCCAGGGTGGCGCCGCCCAGCGCGCCGGGACCGCCGATTTCGGTCAGCGGCGTGCCGTCGCCCCACAGCCGCACGATCCGTCCGTTGCCGCGGTCGCCGATGTAGACCGAGCCGCCGGCGTCGACGCCGACCCCGGTTGGCCCGTAAAGGCCCGGCACGCGTCCCGGCGCCACGGTCCACTGCCCGCTCCAGGCGTACGTGCCGGGCGCGAACAGCTCGATGCGGTTGCCATCGGTGTCAGCCGCGAGCAGCCGGCCGGTGGGGTCGATCGCGAGGCCTTTCGGGGCCGTCATCTGGCCCGGGCCGCGGGCGGAGATGCCGATCGTGCGCAGGAACGCGCCGTTGGGGTCGAACACCTCGATGCGGTCGTTGGCCGTGTTGGCAACGTAGGTGTTGCCTGCCGGATCGCTGGCAAGCCCCCGTGGAAAGGCGAGCTGCCCCGGTTTCGTGCCGAAGCCGCCCCACTCTCCGAGGAAGGTGAGCTGCGGGCTCAGCTTGACGACGCGGTGGTTGATGTCGTCGGCGACGTAGACGTTGCCCACGGCGTCGAGGGCGACGCCGTACGGGAACCCGAACTGCCCCGGCCCGGTGCCGTTCGAGCCGACAGTCGCGACGAAGGCGCCTTCGGTGCTGAACTGCTCGATGCGGTGGTTGTCGTCGTCTGAGACGAGCACCTCGGAGGCATTCGCGGTGACGCCGCGGGGGTAGTTGAACTGGCCCGGTTCGCCGCCCTTGGTTCCCCACGCGATGGCTTCGCCGCCATCGAGGTTGAAGCGCTCGATGCGGTTGTTGCCGCTGTCGGCGACGAACACGTAGCTGGCGGTCGCGGCAATGCCGCCGCCGGGCGGCTTCGTGTAGTCCTGGGAGGAGCCGAACCTGAACTGGCCGACTCCGCCGCCCCGGTGCCCCCACGCCCTGATGAAGGCGCCGGACGCGGTGAACTTCTCGATGCGGTCGTGGCTCGAGTCCACGACGTACACGTTCCCGGCCGGGTCCACGGCGATGCCGCCGATCGGGCCGAACTGGCCGCGGCCGCCGCCGAAGGAGCCCCACTGGTTCTCCACAGCGCCGGCCGGGCTGAACTCCTGGACGGTGTAGCCGAGCTGGTCGGCGACGTAGATGTCCCCGGCCGGTCCGACCGCGACCGCCTCCGGAAAGCGCAGCACTCCTTCGGCACGGCGGCCGATCTGCTGGACGGCGCCGTACGGGCACGGGCCGGCGCCGGCTCCCGGGCAGCTTTCCGCGCGCGCCCCCGCGGGCGCCAGCCAGCTCGCCGCCTGCACGCAGGCGAGCGCGGTGAGGACGAGGCGGACGCGCAGCATCGACTCATGAGAACACGCCGCGCCGTTCTGTGTCGCGGTCGGCGAGAGAATCCGGTGAAGCGCTGCGCCGGAACGCAACGGTCGCGGGACCCTCGATGTGCTCTAGAGAACCCGCTCGGGGGCGCGGGCGGGAAGCCCGGCGCGAGTGGCCGGCACCATCGCGGCCCGGCTCGAGGAGGAGGGGTGGTTGAGCTCCTCGCGGACGATGTACAGCGGACGGTGCTTGACCTCGTCGTAGATCCGCCCGACGTACTCGCCGATCACGCCGATCGCGATCAGCTGGATCCCGCCGAGCAGCAGGATCGCGATCGTGATCGAGCCGAAGCCCGGCAGGTAGGAGTCGGTGATGCGCAGCCCGATCACGACCGGGATCGCGATGAAGGCGACACCGGCCGAGAGGATCCCGACGTAGGTCGCCAGCTGAAGCGGCAGGTGGGAGAACGACGCGATCGCATCGAGCGAGAACCGCAGCATCTTGCGCAGCGTGTACTTCGTCTCGCCCGCGTGCCGGGCGTCTCGTTGGTAGGAGACGGCCGTCTGGGTGAAGCCGATCCAGACGGTCATGCCGCGCAGGAAGCGCGAGCGCTCGGTCATCGCGAGCAGCGCGTTCAGGGCGCGCCGGTCGAGCAGCCTGAAGTCGCCGGAGTTCGGCTCGAGGTCGACCTGCGCGAGCTTGTCGAAGAGCTTGTAGAACCACGACGCGGTCGCGAGCTTGAAGGCAGTCTCGCCCTCGCGCTGCTGTCGCACGGCGTAGACGACGTCGCTGCCCTGGCTCCACTGGGCGATCATGTCCGGGATCAGCTCGGGGGGGTCCTGCAGGTCGGCGTCGATCATCGCGACGACGTCACCGATCGCGTGCTCCAGCCCGGCCGTCAGGGCCGCCTGGTGGCCGAAGTTGCGCGACAGGTGGATGACGCGCACGCGCGGGTCGGCGGCGGCGATGCGATCGAGCAGCTCAGGCGTGCGATCGCTGCTCCCGTCGTCGACCAGCACCAGCTCGAAGTCGTAGTCGGCCAACGCGGCGACGGCGCGGGCGACGAACTCCTCGATCAGGAGCTCCTCGTCATAGACAGGAGCAACGAGGCTGAGCAGAGTCGGAGTTCGTAGCGGTGTGTCCGTCATGGTGTGAATTGTGCCTGCTCAGCGCCTTTTCGGCGCGCAGCATGATGATCCTCGACGAAATCCCTAAGCCAACGCTCAATTTATCGTTCATCCTTGTTGAGATGGACTTCAGAGCAGACGAGCAGCAGGGTCAGGACGCGGAGGTGGTAGCGGTCGCGCGGCGGCTGCACCTGCCGGTCGTCCTCGTCCAGTTCATCAAGTTCGGCATCGTCGGCGTGTCGAACACGCTGCTGACGTTCATCGTCTACACGCTGCTGCTGAAGGTGTTCGGCGTGTGGTACATCGCGGCCTCGGCGATCGGGTTCACAGTCGGCGCGGTCAACGGCTTCCTGCTGAACCGTCGCTGGACCTTCGCGGGCCACGTCGGCGACGCGCTGACGCCGGTCCGCTGGGCGATCGTGCAGGGCGGTGGGCTCGGCATCAACCTCCTGCTGCTGTACGTCTTCGTCCACGATGCGCGCCTGGACAAGCTGCTGGCTCAGGCCTGTGCGACGGTCGTCGTGACGATCACGACCTTCCTCATCAACCGCGCCTGGACCTTCCGGCACGAGCCGGGCCTCGCTAGCGAAACACGCTGAGCAGCGACAGCCCGGCGGGAATCCGCCCGCCGCGCGAGATCATCGCCGCCTCGAGCATCAGTGGAAGCTCGAGGACGCGGTTGACCGGTTCCGGCGGAACCCACAGATCCAGGCTCGACTCGGTCGTCTTCGTATTGATGCGGTCGAGCACGCGCAGGAGGATCGCGACGGGCAGCAGCAGCGAGTTGAAGTACGTCGTCCGCGTCTGGGTCCAGCCGGCCTGCTCGGCGACCGCCTGCAGCGAGCGCCGGGTGTAGCGCCGCTCGTGGTGGTTGATCTCGTCGTGGCCGCTCCACAGCCACTGGTAGGCCGGCACCGTGACGAGCAGCGCCCCGCCGGGCGCGACCGTCCGGCGCAGCTCTCGGAGCGCTCCGAGGTCGTCCTCGAGGTGCTCGATCACGTCGAGGCTGACGGCCAGGTCAAAGCTGTCGTCGGCGAAGGGCATTCCCAGGACCGATCCTTCGATCACCTCGCCACAGCCCCGCTCGCGCGCCTTCTCGACGCTCGGGGCAGAGAGCTCGACCCCGGTCACGGTGCCGCGCCGGGCAAGCTCGATCATGTTGCGCCCGCTGCCGCAGCCGGCGTCGAGGATCCGTATCGGAGCCCCACCGGCGGGGAGGTCGAGCCCGTCGAACACGCGCTCGAGCACTCCTCGCCGACCCCGGTACCACCAGTGACGGTCCTCTGCCTGGTGGGTCTGAAGCTCGTAGTCGCGGTCCATCAGGCGACCATCTTTCCTAAACCCGCCCCGTCGCGCTCGCTCCCTACCCGGCGCCGCTCCCCGCCGGGGGCTCCAGGCGAGCTGCTGAGCCTCCCCGCTCGGGAGCGCGCGGCCAGTAGCAGCCCCTGCTCGCAGGACCCTGCCAGGCGGGGGATCGCGCGGTCGCTTTCCGGCTCGAGCGCGACCGTCGCGCCGCTGAGCGGTTCGGCGGCGGCGGTCGTTGCGGGAGCGTCGAACGCGGCGTGGCGCCTCAGGAGCCGAGCGAGGTGCGCAGGAAGCTCACCGTGCGCTGCCAGGCGACGTCGCGGGCCTCGGCGTCGTATGTGCCGAGCCGGTTGGTGTCGTTGAAGAACGCGTGACCGGCGCCGTCGTAGAACTCGAAATGGACGTCGACTCCGGCATCGCTGAGTTCGGATTCGAGCTTCTTCGCGTCGTCCACCGGGACGAATTCGTCGGCCGTGCCGAAGTGGCCCAGCACCGGTCCGGAGATCTTCGAGAAGTCGGGCTTGCCGTGGGGCATCACGTAGTAGAAGGTCACCGCCGGGCCGATCTCCTCACATTCGGCCGCCGCCCAGATCGCCAGACCGCCGCCGAGGCAGAAGCCGACGGCGCCGATCTTCGAGCTCGTCACGCCGGGCTGTGAGTGCAGGAACGCGGAGGCCCCGCACATGTCGCTCTCGGCCTGCTCCATCGACATCGCCATCATCTTCTGCTGGGCCTCGTCGGGCTGTGTGGTCGTCTCGCCCCGGTAGATGTCGGGCGCGAGCGCGTAGAAGCCCTCGGCGGCGAAGCGGTCGCAGATCGAGCGGATGTGATCGTCGACGCCCCACCACTCCTGCAGCACGATCGTCGCCGGTCCAGATTCCCCGGGGGGCACGGCGAGGTAGCCGGGGGCCCTGCCGGCGCTGGTCGGGAACTCGATGTCGGGCATGTGCTGCCTCCTTCTCCGGTGGTCTGGCGGTGGCCGGCAGGGCATGTGCCGGCGGCGCAATCCTCTCACGCGTGCCCGCGCGGGGATCCACGAACGTATTCTGCCCCGGGCACTCGGGCGTTCCCGCGCGGGATGGGACCCGCGCGGGTGTCGCCCACGTGCCGCGTGTCCGTCAGCCCGTCGGCAGGGTGACGGTCACGCTGCTGGCTTCGATCGAGAACGTGCCGTTGCTGGCACGGTAATACGGTGCGTCGCGTCCGAGCAGCTGCAGCTTCACGGTGTCGCCGGCCGCGAATCGGTAGCCGTTGCCGTGAAGCTGGAACGTGATCGGCCCGTTCTGGCCTTCGTCGAGCCTGTAGACGCCGCGTGTGATCAGGCGCTGCTGCCCTGAGGGCAGCACGTCCCACAGCCGCGCAGCGATCTCGCCGTACAGCCCGGTCTCGACGATGTTCGCCGTGATCGTCGGCAGTCCCAGCATCGTGAAGCCGCTGCTCGTCGTCGTGTAGCTGGCCGTGTTCGCCTCTTCTTCTGCCGCGACCGTCTTGCACGCTTCGCTGGTGCCGCCGATCGGGTCGAAGGCGGCGGCGATGCTCGGGTTGCCGCCGGCCGAGGTGAACGTCTGCGGCCCCGCGGACCCGAAGGTGACTTTCCCGGTCTGCAGCTTCATCCAGCTCTTGGCCGAGAACGGCCCTTCTGCCGGCGCGCCGGTCGGGCACGTCTGCGTGTACGCGGTTGCCGAGCCGTTCTTCGGAGCGCCGCCCGAATGCTGCAGCCGCGCCGCGAACAGCGCCGCTCCGGCTTCGTTGAAGGCGTGGTCGGTGTTTTCCTTGTTGGCGCCGCGGCTGTGCCCGAGGTCACCGAACATCACGGCCGCATAGCCCTTGGCGGCACGCACCTGGTTGTAGACGCGCAGCGACTGCTCCGGCGGGAACAGGTCATCGGTCCAGCCGCTCTCGAGCAGCAACGGTGCCGGCTTACCGGCGAGCGGGATGCTGTAGCCGTCGTGGAAGTTGTAGATCTGGTCGGCGATTTCTTTGCCTTCCGCCGTCGGCGGCTCGCCGGCGTTGACCACGGCGAACCATTTCGTCAGATCCGCTTCGGGGTCCTGCCCGGCGGGGGCGACGTAGCCGCTTGCCTGACCGAGCGCGTACAGGCCGCTGACGTAGCTCTGGATCTCCACGCCCAGCGGTTCGCGGCTCTCGGTCGGCGTGGCGATCTGCGTGTCGAGGAAGCGGCCGTTGGGCTCGAGCGCGTCGACGAGATCCGACCACGGCCAGCGCGGGAAGGCGGCCGCGATCTGCATCGCTTTGCCGTTCGGGCTGATCCACGGCCCGAATTCGCCGCCGGGCAGCCTGATCCGGTTCTTCAGGTAAGCGAGCTCGATGCTCTGGCCGCCGCCGTAGGAGATCCCCGTGACGCCGATCGACTTCGCCTTGGTGACGCCTTCGTCGGCGAGCAGCCCGAGCAGGTACTGGGTGTCGCGCGCCTCGTAGCGCTGGTCGGCGAGGCGGATCCAGCCTTCTTTGCAGCCGGGTTCGGTGCGGGATTCGGCGCTTCCGCACGACCTGCCCCAACCGCGCGCCGAGTAGTTGACAACGGCATAGCCGTGCTGGGCGTAGTAGACGTTGTTGTAGTCGAACGTCTGGTTTCCGTCGCCGGCGGGGGTCGAGGACTCGAAGTTCGTCTTGCTGCCGCCCCAGCCATGCATCATCACGATCGTCGGGAACGGACCGGTGCCGCTGGCCGGGAGCGTCACGTCTACGTCGAGCGGCACTCCGTCGAACGAGGACACGCGCTGTTCAAGCGTGCTCGTCGGACAGAAGCGCACTCCGTTCTGGGCCGTGCACCCGTGCCCGAACGGCGTCGGTTCCCCTTTGGGTTTCGCCGCCGCCGCGGTCGGCGCCGCGGTCGCGAACGCGAGCAGCGCAACCGTGGCTGCCAGCCGGGGACGCGTGCGCGTCCGAGTGCCAATCCGCATTCCTGTCATCTCCAGTCCTCGCCCCCTCCCCTGATTGCGGGGTGGACTACCCGGACGCAGGTGTTTCCCAAACCTCAGCGGGGCAGGGACAGCACATGGGCGCCGGCGGGGTCGATGCGCCCGTCGAGCAGGTCGAGGTAGACCGTGCGCAGCGCCTCGGGCCCCGCTGCCCGGGTCACGTTCAGCCAGCCGTCGGTCCAGGCGACATAGGGAGCCCACGCGGCGGCGAGGCGCGCTTCCAGCCCGCTGCGGCCCCACTCGTCGCTGCGCCTGGCGACGCGATCCGGCGCGAAGAAGAACGTCGGGCGCGGACCCGGAAGGTCCTCGGGCACGGCGCCCATGCGATCGTGGTGGGTCGCACCCACGACCGCCGAATGCGCCAGCTCGGAGGCGAAGTGGCTGTGCACCGCCGCCCGTACGCCCGCGTCGCCGGACATGTCGACATAGACGGAGCGTCCCTGGGGAAGGGAGCCGAGCTCGTCGTAGGTGAGCACCTCGTCATAGACGCCGATCGAGCGCGTGTACTCGGCGCTGCGCGCGGAGGTCAGGCCGAGCACCTCGGCGGCTCCGTCGCGTGAGAGCAGGAACGCGAGTCCGCTCGCCGTCTTGCTCGAGGCGCTCGAGAGCACGACGGTCCCGGCACCGAACAGCTCGCTGTCGCGTAGGAAGTCGTCGATCAGCCAGGAAGTGAAGAACAGCGGGCGAAGCAGCATCTGCTGGTCCTCGCGCTCGGCGTCGTAGGAGGGGTCGGCGTCGGTCCGCAGGTAGCTGTTGTAGGCAGCCGGCAGCTCGGCACGGTGCGGCGAGGCGTCGATGAAGCCCTGCGCTCCAGCCCGGGCGGGCGTGACGATCAGCTCGCTGGAGGGAGGGAGGTACCCGTAGATGCGCGCGCCCTCCGGCAAGCCCTCAGCTCGGCTCTTGGCGACGGTCGCGAAACCCCACACGGGCATCCGGCCCCAGCCGTCGGGGGCAGGGAAGAACTTCCAGTAGGACATCGCCTCGCCGAATGCCGCATACGTGATGTTGTTGGAGGTCAGGCCGAAGTGCTCGACCGTCAACAGCGCCTCGCCCTCAGCGGGCGCGGGAGGCTCGCTCTCCTGCACGCGACACTCGTGCAGGTCGCCCGTCGCGATCAGGAAGTCCATGGGCGGAGCCTATGCGCTCGAGCACCGAGACGTTGGCGGCGGCGCGCGGAGGCCGACCGCGCGACCTGCATCCCCCGAATGGGGTATACGTTTCGCCGACGTATGTTTGAGAACAGTCTGTCTGGCGCCACGGATGCGCGCTTGCTCGAGCTGATCGGGGACGTCTGCGGGCTGCTGGACATCGATGAGCTGCGCCACGGCCTGCTCGACGCGCTGCACAGGGCGCTGCCGTCGGACTACATCTCGCTCAACGACATCGGACCGGGCCCACTGGACGTGGTCGCGCTGATGACGCCCGACGTGCCGGAGCTGCTGCAGGCATGGGTCCGCAACGCGCACCAGAACCCCCTTCTCCAGCAATACCAGCGAACCCTCGACGGACGCGCGATGCGCTTCTCCGACGTCTGCACGGCCGAGCAGCTGCACGGGCTTGCGCTCTACCGCGAGGTCTACGAGCCATTGGGCGTCGAGCACCAGATGGCGTTCACGCTGCCCGCCGGCCCGCGACGGGTGCTGGCGGTCGCGCTCAGCCGCCGCGAGTCGGACTACAGCGATGCCGAGCGCGACCTTGCCGATCGCGCTCGGCCGTTCCTGATCCAGGCGTATCTCAACGCGATCGCCTACCAGTCGGCGCGACTCGGCCTGCACGTGGCGCGGCCGTCGATGCCACTGCTCGAGTCGCTGCTTGCCGCGGGCCTGACCCGGCGCGAGGCGCAGTCGCTGCGGCTGGTCGCGCTCGGGCAGTCGAACCACCACGTCGCCGAGGCGCTCGGCATCTCCCACAGGACCGTCGGCAAGCATCTCGAGCGCGGCTTTCGCAAGCTCGGGGTCAGTGACCGCTCGAGCGCCGCGGCGCGTGTCTGGGAGCTGGCGGGGACAGCCGGCGCCGGTGCGTGAGGCCGGTACCGTCTCCGCGCAGCTCGGGCGTCAGCCGCTCAGGCCTCAGACCTCGCCGTCGTAGTAGCCGGCGCTGCCATCGCGGCGGAACAGCATCACGTCGTCCTCCTTGTTGCCCGACCAGGCGCCGATCTTGTCGCTGTCCGGGTACACCGCGAAGGCCGGCTCGCGCGCGCTGGAGAACATCAGCAGGCGGGCTTGCTGCTCGCCGCGGTTGGTCGTCTTGTGGGCTCCGCCGGGTCCGGGCGGGAAGGCGACGATGTCGCCGGCGGACAGGTCCTGCTCACCGTCCGGGGTGCGCAGCACGATCGTGCCGTCGAGTACGAGCAGCCACTCCTCCTCGTACTCGTAGTGATAGGGGCAGACGGTCTCCCCGGGGGCCAGGACGAACGACTTGACGGCCAGCCCTTTCGCCTCGAGCGCCCTCGTGACGTGGATCGCGCCGGCTCGATATCCGGGCGGGTCCTCAGGGTCGTACTCGTAGTCGCCGCTGATGACGTTCACGCTGCGCACGGCGCCAATCTTCTCACGCAGCCGCGAGGTCCCTCAGCGCGGCCCTTGCGGCGCCGAACCCGCACATGCCGTGAACGCCACCACCGGGAGGCGTCGCGGCCGAGCAGAGGTAGACGCCCGGCAGCGGCGTGGCGTAGGGCCGTGCCGTGAGCACCGGCCGGAACAGCGTCTGGCGAAGCGTCGCGGCGCCGACGTTGATGTCGCCGCCGACGTAGCTGGGATTATGCCGCTCGGAGTCGGCTGCGCTGAGCACGGAGCGCGCGAGGATCAGCTCGCGAAAGCCGGGCGCGAAGCGCTCGACCTGGGCCTCGATGCGGTCGGCCATGTCGAATGAGGAGCCGGCGGGGACGTGGCAGTAGGCGTAGAACGTCTGCTTCCCCGCGGGTGCTCGCGAGGGATCGACGACAGTCGGCTGCACGGCGATGCAGAACGGCCGCTCGGGGTGCCGGCCCGCCGCCACGAGCGACTCGCTCTCGGCGATCTCCTCGAAGCTTCCGCCGAGATGCAGCGTCGCCGTTTCGCGGCATACCGGGGCGGACCACGGAACGGGCCCCGACAGGGCCCAGTCCACCTTGCAGACTCCCGGGCCGTAGCGGTATCGGCGCAGCGCCGCGCTGTAGCGGCGCGGCAGCCGCGGCCCGGCCACGGCGAGCAGCCGGCGGGGCGCCAGGTCCAGGAGCGTCGCGCGTGCACGGGGGAGCTGCCCGAGCTCGCCGATCCAGGTGTCCGTGCGCAGCGCCCCGCCGCGCCGCGCCAGCTCGGCGAGCAGCGCCTCGGTGAGCTTTGCGCTTCCGCCCTCGATCACCGGCCAGCCGACGGCGTGGGCGAGGATCCCGAGCAGCAGCGCGAAGGCGCCGGTGCCGGCTGCGTTCAGCGGTCGCATCGAATGGGCGGCAAGACCCGCCAGCAGAGCGCGCGCCTGCGGGGTGCGCAGCCGCCGGGCCAGCAGGCTCGCCGGTGCGAGCCCGGGCAGACCGAAGCGGGCGAGCGCAAGCGGATGCCTGGGCAAGTGCAGCATCGGCGTGAGCAGCTCGGGGACGATCGCCTCCCAGCGCTCCGTGAGCGGGCCGAGCACAGCCTCGTAGGCTCCCCCGTCGCCCCCGAGCGTGGCGGCCGTCTCGCTGACCGAGCCGCTCACGGCGGCGGCCAGACCGCCGTCGAGGGGGTGCGCGAAGGCCACGCGCGGCGCCAGCAGGCGCACGCCGGCCGGCGGCTGCTCGCGGAAGAACGGCGAAGCGGCGAGCAGCGGGTGCACGGTCGAGCAGACGTCGTGCGAGAACCCCGGGAGCGTCAGCTCCTCGGTGCGACAGCCGCCGCCCGGCGTGGCGGCGCCCTCCACGACCTCTACGGCGAGGCCGGCACGGGCGAGCGTGACGGCAGCTGCGAGGCCGTTCGGGCCGGAGCCTATGACGACGGCGTCAGCCGCGGAGCTCACAGCAGCAGTGTCGCGCCCTGGCGGGCGAGGGCGACGGCCGGATCGGCCGGCAGCGTCCTCTCGATCTCGGCGAGCTCCTCGTCGGTGCGGTTCGGGCGGTGGTGGAACAGCTGCACCGAGCGTGCCCCGGCGCGGCGCGCGAGCTCGACGGCGTACTCGCCGCATGAGTGCCCCATCGCTGCTTCGGCACCCAGCTCGGAGGCGAGCAGCTGCGCGTCGTGCACGATCACGTCGCTGCCCCGGGCCAGCTCGAGCGCCGCCTCGTGATACTCGCCGTAGCCGTCGGGCCCCGGGCCGAGACTGGTCGGGCAATGGTCCGGCATGTAGGTGAAGGTGGCCCGGCCATCGCTGACGCGGAAGCCGAACGTCCGGCCGCCCTTGTGCGGGATCTCGCGTGCGAGCACCTCAAAGCCGCTGTGAGACGAGCTGCCGGCGTCGATCGTCGCGAACCGCCACGAGCCACGCAGAGCGTCGGGGGCAACCGGGAAGAACGGCGGTGACATCGCCCGGGTGAGCACCTCCAGCGCGCCCTGGCCGTTCTGCTGGTCGGGAACCAGGACGGAGACCTCGCTGTCCTCGCGGTCGCCGCCGCCGAAGAACGGGAGACCCTGGATGTGATCCCAGTGCAGGTGGCTGAGCAGGATGGTGCCGGCGAATGCACGCGCGCCGAGCAGCTCCGTCGCCGCGCGGATGCCGGTGCCAGCATCGAGGATCAGCCTCGGCGCGCCGGCTCCGTCCGGCGTGAGCGCGACGCAGGAGGTGTGCCCGCCGTAGCGCTCGTATGAGCTTCCCGGGGCAGGCGTCGAGCCGCGAACGCCGCAGAGGTCGATCCGCACCCCGGTGCCTAGCCTTCGTTGCAGCCGGTGATGCCCCCATCGAGCGGGATCACCGTGCCCGTCATGTAGGCGCCGGCTCGAGAGGCGAGGAACAGCGTCAGCCCTGCGACGTCGTCGGGGCGCCCGATGCGACCGAGCGGCACGCTCTGCTCGATCGCCGAACGGGTCTGCGGGTCATCGAGCATGGCAGCCATCATCTTGCTCTCGAACGGGCCGGGAGCGATCGCGTTGACCGTGATGTGCTCGCCCGCCAGCCGTCGGGCGAGGTGCCGCGTGAGCATGTGCACGGCCGCCTTGCTGGCGCTGTAGCTGTAGTTCTCGACCGCCGGGGCACGCAGCCCGTCGATCGAGCCGATGTTTATGACACGCGCCGGTTCATCGGCGCCGGCGCTGGCGCGCAGCGCGTCGAGCAGGCCGATCGTGAGGTGAAAGACGCCCTCGACGTTGGTGTGCATCGTCCGGTCCCAGCCGCTCGCCGGGAACTCCTCCAGGGGCGCGCCCCAGACGGCCCCGGCGTTGTTGACGAGGATGTCCAGGGAGGGAAAGCGCTCTCGTGTCGCGCGCGCCAGTTCCCCGGCCCCGTCGGCTGTGGAGATGTCGCCGACGATCGCCGTGCAGTCGCCCAGCGCCGAGAGCTCGCGAGCCGCCGCCTCGATGTCCGGCTGCTTCCGCGAGGACACGATCACGCTGGCGCCCGCCTCGAGCAGGCCGCGGGCGATCATCAGGCCGATGCCGCGCGAGCCGCCCGTGACAAGGGCTGTCCTGCCGGCGATGTCGAACAGTCCGCTCATCAGTCGATGAACTCCGCCTGGCGCTTCTCGAGGAACGCTCCGATCGCCTCGGGGGGCGCGGCGCCGAACGTCGCCATGATCTGCTGGCGGTCCTCGTACTCGATCGCCGCCTGCTCGGAGGGGATCTCCAGGGCAGCCCACATCCCCTGCTTGGTCAGCTGCACGCCCCACGGCGCAAGCTCGGCGATCTGCTCGGCCGCAGCGAGCGCCCGCGCAGCGAGCGCGTCCTGCTCGACGACGTCTGAGACGAGCCCGATCCGCAGTGCCTCCTCGGCGTCCACGCGCCGTCCGGTGAGCATCAGCTCGTGCGAGCGCGAGGCGCCGATCAGGCGCGGCAGCAGCCAGCTCGTTCCCATGTCGCAGTTCGACACGCCGATGTTGATGAAGGCGACACGGAACACGGCCTCCTCGGCCGCCAGGCGGATGTCGCTGCCGAGCGCCAGCGCGAGGCCGAAGCCCGCCGAGGGACCGTTGACGGCGGCGATCACCGGCTGGGGCAGGGCGCGCAGCCCGAGCACCAGCCGTGACATGTGCTCCTGGTTGGCGAGCCTGTCGCGCGACTCGTCGCTGCCGTCGTTGCCGGGTGCGCGGCCATAGCCCGCCAGGTCGAGGCCGGCGCAGAAGCCGCGGCCGGCGCCAGTCAGCACGACGGCCCTGCACGAGCGGTCGCGCTCGATCTCCCGCAGCTGCTCGTGCAGGGCCTCGCACAGCTCCGCCGTCATCGTGTTGAGCCGCTCGGGACGGTTGAGCGTCAGCCGCCGTACATGCGCGGCGGGCTCCTCGACGATCAGCAGCGGCTCCGGCATCTGCGGCATCCTATTCGGGAGCTGCGCCCCGGGCCGGCGTGCTCCCGGTTGCCACCTGAGCGCGGTGTGTGAGACTGCCGGCGTGCCCGAGCAAGCGCCGCAGGTGGCCGTCGTCGGCCACGTCGAGTGGGTCCAGTTCGGCCGTGTCGAGCACCTGCCGCGGCCCGGCGAGGTGGCGCACGCATCGGAGGCCTTCGAGGAGCCGGCCGGGGGCGGCGCAGTCGCCGCTGTCGCGCTCGCCCGTCTCGCGGGCGGCTGCGACCTGCACACGGTGCTCGGCGAGGATGAGGAGGCCCGACGGACGGTGAAGCGGCTTACCGAGCTGGGCGTCCGGGTCCTCAACGGCCCGGCCGCCTTCCAGGAGGGGACCGCCGCGGGACCGCCACCGACGCGACGCGCGGTCACGCTGATCGACGCCGCGGGCGAGCGCACGATCACCACGTTCGGGCCCCGCATGGATCCCGCCGGCGAGCAGTCGCCCGGCGACCCCGTGCGCTGGAGCGAGCTGGACGGACTCGATGCGAGCTACTTCACCGCCGGCGATGTCGCAGCCCTGCGGCGGGCACGGGAAGGGAGTCGCGTGTTGGTCGCCAGCCCCCGCGCCCGCCGTGCGCTCGGTCACGGGGTGGCGCTCGACGCGCTCGTGCTGAGCGCCGACGATCAGGTCGAGCTCGCCGCCGCGCGACCGGCGCTCGCGGAGGCCGAGCTGGTCCTCTACACCGAGGGCGCCCGCGGAGGGCGCTGGCGCCGCCGCGACGGAACGGAGGGCCGGTGGGCCGCCGTGCCGCCGCCGGGCCCGATCGTGGATTCCTACGGAGCCGGCGACACGTTCGCCGCCGCGCTCACGTACGGGCTCGGGGCCCGTCTCTCGCTCGAGCAGGCGCTGACGGTCGCCGCGCGCAGCGGCGCCGAGGTGCTGACGTGGGCTGGTCCGTACGGGCGCGGGCAGACCAGGCGTCGGCGCGAGTCGCCCCAGACCTGAAAGGATGCCCGGCGCGATGGACTTCGAGCAGATCCTCACCGAGACCTCCGACGGCGTGCTGACGATCACGCTCAACCGACCGGAGCGGCTCAACGCCTGGACAGGGCGGATGGGCGAGGAGCTGCGCGCGGCCTTCGACCTCGCCGACGCCGACGACGGTGTGCGGGCGATCATCGTGACCGGCGCGGGCCGCGGGTTCTGCGCCGGCGCCGACCTCGAGAGCGGCGGCGACACGTTCGACTACAGCAAGCGCGACACGGCCGGCGTGGCCGGGCGCGACGGCGGCGGCGAGTTCACGCTGAGGGTGTTCGACTCGAAGAAGCCCGTGATCGCCGCGATCAACGGTCCGGCCGTCGGCGTCGGCGCGACGATGACGCTGGCGATGGACGTGCGCATGGCGGCAGACGATGCACGCCTCGGCTTCGTGTTCGCGCGCCGGGGCATCATCCCGGAGGCCTGCTCGAGCTGGTTCTTGCCTCGCGTCGTCGGGATCAGCCGGGCGATGGAGTGGGTCAGCACCGGTCGCGTGTTCGACGCCCAGGAGGGCCTCGAGGCGGGACTGCTGCGCAGCCTGCATCCCAAAGACGAGCTGCTCGGCGCAGCCCGCGCGCTCGCCCTCGAGATCGCAGAGAACACCGCGCCGGTGTCTGTCGCGCTGGCCCGGCAGCTGATGTGGCGCATGCTCGGCGCCGAGCACCCGATGATCGCCCACCGCGCGGACTCGCGCGGGATGATCGCCCGCGGCCAGTCCGCTGACGTCGTCGAGGGCGTCACGTCGTTTCTCGAGAAGCGTCCGGCCCACTTCGCGGACAGGGTCTCCGAGGGCCTGCCCGACGTGATGCCGGGGTGGCGCGCGCCCGAGTTCGAGTAGGCGCCGGCGGCTCAGCCTCCGGCGGCGCCGGCATCGAAGCTCGGCAGTCGCTGCCGGGTCGAGAGCAGCGGCGCGAACAGATCGCCGCGGTCGGCGACGCGCGTCCGCACCTCGGCCGCCTCGAACGTGAGCAGCGTCGGGTCCTCTCCCTCCACCGCCGCACGCAGCTCCTCCCAGGCGACCGGCGTTGAAACCGTCTGGCGCGGACGGGCGCGCAGAGAGTAGACGCACACGGTCGTCTTGTTGCGGTCGTTCTGGCTCCAGTCGATCAGCACCTTTCCCTCGCGGCGCGCTCTCGTCTGGCGCGAGATCACGCGGTCCGGGTCGTTCTGCTCGAACAGCTCGGCGACGGCTTTCGAGAAGCTCTTGGTGCGCTCGAAGTCGACGTCCTCGACGTTCAGCGGCACGTAGACCTGCAGACCCTTCGAGCCGGACGTCTTGACGAAGCACTCGAGCCCAAGGTTCTCGAACAGCGCCTGCAGCTGGAGCGCGAGGCGCGCGCAGTCGATCACATCGGCCGGCGCGCCGGGGTCGAGGTCGAAGACCATCGAGGTCGGGCGGTCGACCGCCTCGGCACGGGCGAGCGGCGTGTGCATCTCGATCGCCGCCAGGTTGGCAAGCCACACCAGCGTTGCGAGGTCGCCGGCGACCGTGTAGTCGATCGTCTTGCTTCCCGCCGGGAGCGTCGCCGTGCGCACCCAGTCGGGGCGATGCGCCGGCGACTGCTTCTGGAAGAACGACTTCGACTCGACCCCGTCCGGCCAGCGCGTGACGGTCAGCGCCCGCTCGGCGAGGTGGGGGAGCAGCACCTCGGAGATCGACGCGTAGTAATCGATCACTTCTCCCTTCGTGAAGCCCGTCTCCGGGTAGAGCACCTTGCGCAGATTGGACAGCTTCAGCTCGTGGCCTTCGACCTCGACGACGGCGCTGTCCTGGTCGGGGGGCACGAGCACGGCGCCCGCCGGCGCCGCGGCGGCGCGCGTCTTGGCAGGGCGACGGCTCTTTGCGCTCGTCACAGCTCGCGAGGAGCGCTGCTGCTCTGCAGGCGCGACTGCGTGAGCCGCCGGCGGACCGGCCCGCGGGTCCTCACGGACGACCGCGGCTGCGTCCTTGTCCTCGCGCAGGCCCTTGTAGGAGGGGTGGCGGATGTTGCCGGCCGAGGTCCACTCCGCGAACTCGACCTCGGCGACCAGCCGCGGCTCGGTGAACACCGCCTCACGGGGCGGACGCTCGCCGGCGGTGAACGGCGAGGTGTCGCGCTGCAGTGGCGAGAGCAGCCGGCCGAGGCGCGTCAGCTCCTGATCGGAGAACCCGGTGCCGACGCGTCCGACGTAGCGCAGCTCGCCGTCGGGCTCGTGGACGCCGAGCAGCAGCGCGCCGATCGTGTCGCGCCGGCGGCCCTTGCCCGGCAGCCAGCCGCCGATCACGAACTCCTGGCGCCCCATCGTCTTGATCTTGATCCAGCTTCCTCCGCGCTGCCCGGGCCGGTAGGGCGAGTCCAGGCGCTTGGCGACCACGCCCTCCAGGCGCTGCTCGACGCTTGCCTGCAGCAGCTGGCGGCCGTTGCCGACGACGTGCTCCGGCGTCTGCCACGCCTCGCCGCTGAGCTGCAGCTCGGCCAGGCGCTCGCGGCGCTCGGAGTAGGGGAGCCCCATCAGCGAGTGTCCGTCGAGCCACAGCAGGTCGAAGATCATGTACGTGACGGGCGTGTTCTTCGCGAGCCGCCTGGCAGCCTCGCGAGAGGCGACGTGCATGCGCTGCTGGAGGGCCCCGAAGCTGGGCCTGCCGTCCTCGCCGAACGCGACGATCTCACCGTCGAGCACGGCCTGGTGGGAGCCGAGGTCCCGGCCGATCCGGGCGAGCTCGGGGTAGCTGTCGGTGATCTCGTTGAGGTTGCGGCTTTCCAGGCGCAGCTCGCCCGGGGTCGAGTAGGCGATCGCCCGTACGCCGTCCCACTTGATCTCAAATGCCCAGCCGGCGTCATCGGCAGGCAGCTGTCCGGTGCGGGCGAGCATCGGCACGATCTGCTGGGGCATCGGTTCGCGGGATGCGTCGGCCGGTGGGTCCATGCGGTGGATCATCCAGTCCTTTGGCGGGTCCTCCTTGTCGATCGGGAAGAGCGCGTAGCGCGCCTGCAGCCGCTCCCCGTGCAGGCGCACCTCGATCTTGCGCGGCTCCCACTTGAGCGGCTCGTAGGTGCCCCGGTCCCAGATCGTCATCGTGCCCGCGCCGTAGTTGCCCTTCGGGATCTCGCCGTGGAACTCCAGGTACTCGAGCGGGTGGTCCTCGGTGGCCGCCGCGAAGCGGTTCTCGCCGGGCGCCTCCGGCATGCCCTTCGGCACGGCCCACGAAGCAAGCGCGCCGTCGTGCTCCAGCCGCAGGTCCCAGTGCAGCCGGCTGGCGCTGTGCTGGTGGATCACGAACCGCGGCAGGGCCGCGGCCTTCGCCGAGCGGCGCCGGCGCGGCGCTGGCTCGGGAGTCTTCTGGAAATCGCGTTTGCGCTCGTAGCGGCCGAGCTTGCCGGTGGAGGCGTTCGCCTTGCCGGCTTTCCCGCCGGGGGCTTGGCGCCGGGCCGCCACGCTCAGCGCTTGGCGGTGGCTTTCGCGCCGCTGCGTTTACCGCTCGCGGCGGCCTTGCCGCCGGCTTTGCCACTCGGACTGCCTTTGCCGCCTGCCGATTTCGGCGCTTTCTTGGCGGCCTGGTTCTTCGCCGCGGCTTTGGCCGGCGCTTTGCGTTTCGCCTTGGCCGGCTCGCCGCCGTCTGCTTCGCGCGCCTTGACAGCCTCGAGGCTCGCCTTCAGCGCACCCATCAGGTCGGGAGCCGGCGTGGCGGCCTCCTCGGGCTCGGGCTGCACGGCGATCTCCTTGCCCTGCGCCTTGCGCTCGATCATCTCGAGGACCTGCTGGCGATACGCGTCCTTGTAGGAGTCGGGCTTGAAGTCACCGGCGAGCGATTCGACGAGCTGCTTGGCGATGTCGAGCTCGCGCTTGGTCGTCTTGACCTCCTCCGCCTCCTTGATCTCGTCGAGGCGCTCGGGCGGAAGCACTTCGTCGGCGAAGACCATCGTCGACATCGCCAGCACGTCGCCGATCGGGCGCAGCGCGACGAGCGCCTCCTTGGAGCGGATCACGACGCGGGCGATCGCGACCTTGCCCGTCTCTCGCATCGCTTCGACGAGCAGTTTGTAGGGCTTCGCGCCGCCCGGGCCGGGGGCCAGGTAGTAGGGGTGGTCGTAGAAGATCGGGTCGATCTGCTCGAGGTCGACGAACTCCTCGATCTCGATCGTCTTGGTCTTCTTCGGCTCGAGCGCCTCGAGCTCGCCGGGCTCGATCACCACATAGCGGTCGGGCGCGATCTCATAGCCCTTGACGATGTCCTCGTAGGGGACCTCCTCGCCGCTCTGCGGGTCGACGCGCTTCTGGGCAATGCGCACGCCGGTTTTGCCGTTGAGCTGATGGAAGCGCACCGACTTGCGGTTGATCGCGCTGTACAGCTTGACGGGGACGGTGACCATGCCGAAGCTGATCGCGCCGGTCCAGATCGAGCGGGCCATTGTTCGTAGTGTTACCAGCTGGAGCGTGAGGCAAACAGCACTGCAAGCGGGTATGCCGGCCCTGCGGCGATGCGCGAGACTGTGGCGATGAGCAGCACCGCCTTCCAGCAGACCCCGCTGCAGGACCGCCCGGCGGAGCTGCTTGCCCAGCTGCTGCGCTTCGACACCACCAACCCGCCAGGCAACGAGGGCGCGTGCATCGGCTGGATCGGCGGGCTGCTCGAGGAGCTGGGCTGCGAGGTCAAGATCCTCGCCGCCGAGCCGGCGCGGCCGAGCCTGATCGCGCGGCTGCCCGGCGAGGGGAGCTCGCCGCCGCTGCTGCTGCAGGGTCACGTGGATGTCGTCGCGGCGCGCGGGGAGTGGACTCATCCGCCGTTCGGCGGGGAGATCCACGACGGGTTCATCTGGGGTCGCGGCGCGCTCGACATGAAGGGCGGCGTGGCGATGATGCTGGCCGCCTTCATGCGGGCCAAGGCAGCCGGCCGGCGACCGCCGGGGGACGTGATCCTGTGCCTGATGGCAGACGAGGAGGCCGGCAGCCCGCTCGGCGCCGAGTTCCTCGTGCGCGAGCACGCCGAGCTGTTCGCGGGCGTTCGCTACGCGATCGGCGAGTTCGGCGGCTTTCGCCTGGCGATCGGCGGCCGCTCGTTCTACCCGATCATGGTCGCCGAGAAGCAGCTGTGCTGGTCGAAGGCGACGCTGCGAGGCCCGGCCGGGCACGGCTCCATGCCGGTGCGCGGTGGCGCGATGGGCTCGCTCGGCAAGCTTCTCGAGCGGATCGATCGAAAGCGTCTTCCGGTGCACATCCCCGCGGTGACGCGGGCGATGGTCGAGGCGATCGCCGCCGAGCTGCCGGCGCCGGCTGCCGCGCCGCTGCGCGGGCTGCTGCGCCCTGCGCTCACCGATCGCCTGCTGGGGGCGATGGGCGAGCGCGGCCGCGTGTTCGACCCGCTGCTCCACAACACCGTCAGCGCGACGATCCTCGCCGGAGGCGAGAAGATCAACGTGATCCCCGACGAGGTGACGGTCGAGCTCGACTGTCGCCTGCTGCCGGGCTCCACGCCGGAGCTGCTGTTCGCCGAGCTGCGCGCGCTGACAGGTGTCGAGATGGAGCTCGAGATCATGCGTCACGACCCGGTCGCGGCCGAGCCGGACATGACGCTGTTCGACGGGCTCGCCGGGATCCTGCGCGAGCTCGATCCGGCCGCCAAACCGATCCCGCTGCTGCTGCCCGGCGTCACCGACGGGCGCTTCTTCTCGCGCCTGGGCATCCAGACGTACGGCTTCCTGCCGATGCAGCTTCCCCCCGAGATGCCGTTCATGCAGCTGATCCACGCCCCGGACGAGCGCATCCCGGTCGAGGCCGTCGAGTTCGGCACGCGCGCGATCGAGCTGGCGCTAGAGCGATTCTGATCAGGGGCGAGCCGGCGGCGCGGCCGCTTCCGGCCCGATCGCCGCCGGAAGCAGGTCGTGCTCGGGCTCGGCGCCGGCGTCGCTCCCGGGAGGGGCTGTGAGCCGCGCCGAGTAGATCGACGGTGCGCCCGCGATGCGGGCGACGACGCTCGCCATCACCACGGCGAGCAGCACCGGCACCATCAGCCCGTCGGCGTGATGGGTCAGCTCCAGCAGCAGCACGACCGCCGCGAGCGGGCCCTGCATCGCCGCGCCGAGCACGGCGGCGCCGCCGATGATCGCGTAGGCGCCCAGCGGAGCGCCAGGCCAGATCAGCGACCAGCCCTTGCCGAGCAGGCCGCCGAGCAGCACCCCATAGGCGAGCGTCGGCGTGAACAGGCCGCCCGGCGCTCCGGAGCCCAGGCAGGCGGCCGTGACGAGCGGCTTGAGCACGAGCAGCACGGCCAGCAGCCCGGCGCCGAGCTGCGCGACGAGCGCCATCTGCACGACCGGTTTGCCGTTGCCGAGCAGCTGCGGGTACTGGATCGCCAGAGCGCCGAGCGCCGCGAACACGACGACCGGCGCGATCAAGCGGGCGCGGGCGCGGGCGGGGCGACGGGAGTGCGCGTAGCCGACCAGGCGGATCCAGGCGATCGCGGCGAAGCCCGCGAGCGGCCCGGCGATCAGCGCCCACACGACCTGAGAGGCATGCACGCCGTAGCGCGGGATCTCATAGCTGGGCGCGTGCGGCAGCGCGATCCAGGCGACGGCGGTGGCGATCAGGCTCGTCGCCAGCGCGGGCAGCACGAGCGGCAGCGTCAGCGTGCCGAGCAGCACCTCGAGCGCGAACAGGGCACCCCCGAGCGGGACGTTGTAGACGGCCGCCATGCCCGCGCCCGCGCCGCAGGCGACGAGCAGGCGCCGCTGCCAGTCGGGCAGCTTCATCCAGCCGCTGATCGTGCTCGCCCAGGCGGCGCCGGCCTGCTGCGGGCCGGCCTCGCGGCCGAGCGAGGCGCCGAGCGCGACGATCGAGATCGACTGCACGGCACGGGCGATGGACGGCAGCAGCGGCAGCCGAGCACCGCGCAGCCACAGGGCGTCTGAGACCTCGCCGCTCGGGTGCCTGGCGAGTGCCAGCGCGCCGAGTCCCGCGACGATGCCGCCGATCGTCAGCACGACCACGCGCCGCGTCGAGGAGGCGTGCTCGACAGCCACCAGGAAAGAGCCGGAGGAGTAGTCCCAGGCGAGGTGCTGGATCGCGCGCAGCAGCTCGATCAGCCCGGCGCCGGCAAGGCCCGTTCCGGCGCCGACGAGCACCACGAGCAGCCAGAAGCGCATCCCGTAGGACGCTGTGATGCCACGCCCGGGGACGTTCGGCTGCGACGAGCTGCTGCTCACCGGGGCCAGTCTGACGGTCCGCCCGAGCTGGGGGCCGCGCCCGCAGGATCAGCTGCTCGTGCCCGCAGGGCCGGCCGAAGGCATCTGCGCCGCCACGAAGCACGGAAAATCACGGCGCCCACAAAACTGGCCAGCCAGCCAGTATCATCGCGAAACATCCTGCGGCGGAGATCTCGGAGGTTCAGATGGCAAGTGTCGAGCGTGATGTCGAGGGGGACATCGAGAGCGTCGAACTGACAGGTCAGGAGCATTGGCGGGAAGGCCCACCGCTCGAGCTGTTCAAGGAGATGCGCGAGAGGTGCCCGATCCATCGCACGGAGCGCTTCGAAGAATTCCCCGAGGAGGACGGGTTCTGGTCGGTCACGACCGCCGAGGACGTGCACACGGTCTCGCGCGACTGGGAGACCTACTCCTCCGAACGCGGCGGTGTGCTGGCGGCGGCGGGCGGCTTTCCACTGGAGCTCGCGCAGGCGATGTTCATCGGCATGGACCCGCCGAAGCACGACCGGCTGAAGGCGCTGTTCCAGCGCGGCTTCACGCCGAAGCGGATCGCCGACCACGAGGAGGCGATCAGGGCGATCACCGTTCGCGTGCTCGGCCGGCTCGAGGGGCGCGAGACGGCTGATCTCGTCAGCGACGTGGCGCAGCCCGTCGTGGCACGCGTGATCGGCAGCTTCATGGGGATCGACGAGCAGGACGACGCGATCTGGGCACGCCTGATGAACTCGACGCTCGGTGCCGCCGACCCCGACCTCAACCCCTACGGCTTCGAGGGGGCGGTCGAGCGCGACCTGCCGGAGATCTTCGAGCGCTGCCGCAAGCTGATCGACGCCCGCCGTGAGAACCCGACCGACGACCTGACGAGCGTCCTCGTGCACGCCGAGCTCGACGGCGAGCAGCTCGAGGAACACGAGATCGTGATGGGCTTCTTCCTGCTGATGGCAGCGGGCAACGACTCGACCAAGGCGACGTACTGCTCGGCGATGCGCGCGCTGATGGAGAGCCCGGAGCAGAAGCAGCTGCTGCTCGAGGACCCGGGGCTTGTCGGGGACGCGGTCGAGGAGGCGCTGAGGATGTTCCCGGCGTTCGCGCATTTCCGGCGCACGGCGACGCGTGACACCGAACTTCACGGGCAGAAGATCAAGGAGGGCGAGAAGGTGGTGATGTGGTACGTCTCCTCCAACCGCGACGAGTCGCGCTTCGAGGATCCGGACCGCTTCGACGTCAACCGCAAAGCCGAGCACCAGGCGTTCGGGGCCGGCGGGCGGCATTTCTGCCTTGGCACCGCGCTTGCCCGCCTCGAGCTGCGGATCCTGATCGAGGAGACGCTGAAGCGCTACCCGGACATCACGATCGACGGTCCGCCCGCGCACGTCGAATCGCTGTTCCTCAACCAGCTGAAGTCGCTGCCGGTCCGCTTGGCCCCATAGCTCCCCCGCGGGGACGTCGGACGCCGGTGAGCGTGAGGGTCGGCAGGCCAGGCGTGAACCCCGTTCGCCTATCGGCCCACGGCGCGTGGCGGAGCTAATCGAATCCGACTGATCGGTCGATATCCGATTCATGACGGATCCCTCGCCGCCTGCTGGGGCACGCTCGTGGCTGCCGCCGCGAGGCGACGGCACCCCCGCTGGAGCCGAGCCTCTGGCGGAGCTGATCCGACAGACGATCGACCCGTTGCAGCTGATGCAGCGGGTCGCGGACCAGTTGGTTGCGATGGTCGATGCGGCCGACGGCGCCCTGGTCGGGCTGCAGATCGACGAGCGCTCGCTGCGATTCGTGTGCGGCGCGGGTTATCTGACGGATTTCGTCGGCAGACCGCTGCCGATGGTGGGGAGCCTCTCGGGCGAGACGATCCGCTCGGGCAAGACGCACATAACCGAAGACACCGAGAGCGACGGAAGGGTGCATCGCTCCTCGACGCGCGCGTTCAACGTCCGATCGTCGATCTGCGTGCCGCTCGGACGCGAGGACCACCGGGTGGGTGTCCTGAACGTCTGCTCGACTCGCGCCGGCGCCTTTGCGCGGGCCGACGTAGAGCTTCTCGCCGGGCTCGCCGAATTCATCAGCACCGTGATCGGGGCCGCGACCGACCTGATGACGATCACGGCGCGTCTGTGCGGCCTGCGCCGGCCGGTCGCGATCGACTCCGGCCAGGAGCGAGCGCCCGAGGAGCATCCGGCGGCGCTGGCCGACCGGTTCGTCGCGAACGTGCTCGACCCCGCCGGCGCCGAGCGCGTCGCGCGGCGAGAGCGAATCGAAAGGATGATCGGCGGACGCGAGTTCACGATCGCCTTCCAGCCGATCTTCGATCTGGCCAGCGGCGAGGTCTCCGCTGTCGAGGCGCTGGCGAGGTTCGCCGGAGAGCCCTACCGCGCCCCCGACGTGTGGGTCACAGAAGCTCATCAAGCGGGACTCGGCGTCGAGCTCGAGCTGGCGCTGCTGAAGGCTGCCGTCGAGCATCTCGAGCAGATCCCGCCAAACGCGGTGCTGGCCCTCAACGCGGGACCGGATGCCCTCAGCTCTGTGGCGATCGCCGAGACGCTTGCGGGAGTCGATCCGGCGCGGCTCGTGATCGAGCTCACCGAGCACGTGGCCGTCGAGGACTACCCGGCGCTCGACGAGGCCCTGGCCGCGCTGCGTGCCGGCGGGGTGCGGCTGGCGATCGACGACGCGGGCGCCGGCTTCGCGAGCATGATGCACATCCTGCGCCTGGCGCCCGAGTTCATCAAGCTCGACCGCCAGCTGATCAGCGGCATCGATCTCGACCCGGTGCGGCGTTCGCTGGCAGGATCGCTGATGCGCTTCGCCGAGGAAACCGGAGCGACGATCGTGGCGGAGGGTGTGGAGACCGGGAGCGAACTGTCGGTCCTCGACGAGCTGGGGATCCGTCACGCCCAGGGCTTCTACCTCGCGCGCCCGGTCCCGATCGAGGAGCTCGCCCCGGCCGGCCGGGCGGGCGCGGCGCGAGTGCGTCGCAAGACGCGCAGCGCCCTGACAGGTGGCGAACGCACGCCGCGGGTCAGCTCGCTGCGGGCCTGAGCGCGCCGCGCACGCCGCGACGCAGCTTCGACAGCCTTCAGGGAAGTGTCAAGTCGACGACGACCGGAGCGTGGTCGGAGGGCTTTGAGCCCTTGCGGGCGTCCCGGTCGACGTAGGCGTCGGTCACGGCTTCGGCCAGCGCGGAGCTGAGCATCACGAGGTCGATGCGCATGCCTTCGCCTTTGTGGAACATGCCCGCGCGATAGTCCCAGTAGGTGTAGGGCTCTCCCTTCAGCGCCCGGGGCTGCACGTCGGTCAGGTCGAGCGCGACGAGCGTGCCGATCGCCTCGCGCTCGGGCCGGCTGACGTGGGTGGAGCCGACGAAGACGGATGGGTCCCAGACGTCGGCGTCGGTCGGCGCGACGTTGAAGTCACCGCACAGCGCGAGCGGTGCGCCCAGGGCGAGCTGCTCCTCGACGGCCGCGGCGAGGGCCTCGAGCCAAGCGAGCTTGTAGGCGTAGTGCGGACTGTCGAGGGTGCGGCCGTTGGGGACGTAGACCGACCACACGCGAACGCCCCGGCAGGTGGCGGCGATCGAACGGCGCTCGGGATCGGGAAAGCCGGGCTCGTCGAGGAAGCCGCTGCTGACGTCCTCGAGGCCGACTCGCGAGAGGATCGCGACGCCGTTGTACGGGCCGTCGCCGTCGGCCGCCGAGGCGTAGCCGAGCTCCTCGAGCGCAGCGCCCGGAAAGGCGGCCTCCGTCGCCTTCGTCTCCTGCAGGCAGAGCACGTCCGGGGCAGCGCTCCCCAGCCAGTCGAGCACTCGCGGCATGCGGGCGGCCAGCGAGTTCACGTTCCAGGTGGCGATCCGCAACTGACCCATCAGGCTGATCTTGAACCTTAGGCGCCCGCGGAGTCATCGCGGTTACGCGGCCGTTCCCTCGGCGACGGTGATTTTGGCGTGTAAAGGGGTACCAAGATGAGCATCGATGGCTAACGCTGCGCAGACCCGATCAATGTTCCCCGGCACGGCCCGGGCTCGGCGGCTCTTGGGCTGCGGTGGTGGAGTGGTTCTTGCTTCCCTCTTGACGCTCCCCGCCGCGGCCCCCGCTGACACGACGCCGGCAATCCACGCGCCGACACCGGTCGCCGTGGCCTCCGCGCCCACGCCGGCGGCCCTCCACGCGCCCGCACCGGCAGCGCTCGTCGCCGGCGCGCCGGTCGTTACCGCTGTCGCGAAGAGCACACCGGCCGCCGCCAAGATCGCCAAGGCGAGCTCAGTGGTCGCGACGCCCGACCCACACGTCACGCCGGCGCCACCGGCGGGCCTGCACGTCACGCCGGGAACGCCGCCGGGCGGTCCGTCGACCGTGAGCCCGCCGGCGGGCTCACCGCCCAAGTCATCGCCGCCGGTGAAGCCGGTGCCCGCGCCGGTGTCGAAGCCCGAACTGCCGAGGGTCTCCTCGCTGCCGGCCCCGGCGGGGCGCACGCTTCCGAGCCTGAGCCAGCCGCCGGCGACCCACGACGAGCGCTCGTCGAAAGCGGCGCCTGCGCCGGCGAACGTTCCGCCCTCGGCCCCCACGGCCAGGCCGGTCGCCGCGGGGCCGCTCGCTCCGTCCGCGTCCGCCGCGCACCGGCGGAGCGCTCGCCATGGGACACCTCAGGGCACGGGCGGCGTTCTCGCGAAAGCCGCGTCCGTTGGCCGGCCGGTCAACGGGCCGGGTTTTGCGACGAGCGCCGGCGTCGCTCACACGGCCGTAACGGCTCCTCGTCAGGCGACGGCATCCGCGCCGGGATTCGCGCTCATATCCGGCGCGGGCGCATCAGACTTCGGCAGCCCGGCGAGCCGGCCGGCCAGCCTCGTCTCCGCGCTCGCCCCGTTCAGCGCCGGACCGTCGCTCGGCGGAGACGGCGCTCTGGCATGGCTGCTCCTGCTCTGCGCCGGGGCGCTGCTGATCGGGCTGCTGTGCGTGGACGCCGCCGGCATCGGGCCGCGCCACGATTACCTGCGGCGCAGGCAGGGCCGTACCTGGAGGCCACCCCCGTGGCACTGACGCACACTCGGCGAGGGCGCCTTCTGGTCGGGATCGCGGCTTTCCTGGTGGCGGCGCTGGTGCTCGGCCTGGCGGCAGGCGCGGCCGGGGCGGCAGGCAAAGAAGGAACCACGGCAGGCGCCCTGCTCGGCACCGCCGCGAAAACAGTCAACGAGGTGACAGGTCGCGAGGTCCTTGCGGCGCCTGGTTCGTCACGGTCCGGAGCCGAAGCGCCCGCACAGCCTGCGAGCGGCGTCGCGGCGACGCCCACGTCCGGCGACTCCCCGCGCCCCTCCGCGTCTCCGCTGCCGGGCCCCGGCAGCACGACCGGCGCCCTGCGCTCAGTCGGCTCGACGGCTGCTCCGGCCCGGCCGACGATCCCGGTCGCATCCAGCGTCGCGGCGACAGTCCTCAAGGCCGCTGCCCCGGCCGCTGCCCCGACGGGCCGGGTCATCACGACCGTGACGCGGGCGGTGGGCGCGGCGACATCCGCGCCGGTCGTGCGAGCCGTCGCCGGGCAGATCGAAACGGCTTCCGGAACCGGCGGGGGCACGCTCGGCAAAGCTCGGCAGATCCTGGCCGGCGTGGGCGGAGTCGTCGCAGGTGCGAGCAGCGGCGGCTCGGGGCCCGTGCTCGGGTCCCCCAGAGAAACCCTCAGCGGCACGCCCCGCTCACCGCTTCCCCAGGGCCCGCTCCCGGTCGACCGGCTGACCGGGGAACTGCTCGCCGGCCCCGAGGCGCCGCAGGGCGTCCTCGGGGGCCCGCCCCCATCGGGGCTGCCTGGAAGCGTGGCGTCGACCCTTCTCGAAGGGGGCCTTGCCTCGGGCCGCGCCGGAGTGCCGATGCAGGGCAGCGCAACGGCGACCCGCTCGACGAGTGTGATCGGCGCGGGCTGGAATCGCGCCGCGGCTCCAGCGCCGGCCGGCCCCGGGGCGTATGCGCCGGGGAGTGGCGACGGCGCCAAGGTCGCCACCTCTGGTTCCTCCTCATCTGCGCCGAGCGCCCCACACGCACCGGGAGGGGGAGGCGCGCCCGCCTCATCGATCGGTGCGGTGGCTGCCTGCGCGGGGCTTGCGCTGGCGCTGCTCTGGCTTCTGGCTGTCTGTCTCCCCGGCGCAATGCGCCGGCTACGGGGCCGGTCTGAGATCTGCCTCTCGGCTCGTTTCGAGCTGATCCTCGAGCGACCGGGCTAAGCCGCCCGTTCAAGAGTCGCCCGCTCGGGCGGCCTACTGATCTCGCTTAGGACTCTTCGAAAGGAGCAGTGCCCGATGACGCGCCAAGAGACGGCGCAGTCGCGTGGGAAGGACATCGCGCGTGCCGTGACATACGAATACGACCGACCATTGCCTGGAGCGCCCGACCAGCGCGACCTGACGCGGCGTTCGCGCGGGCGACTCGAGCGACCGCTGCGAGGCGAGCGGCTGCGTCCCGGGTCCGGATGGGACCCGGCCGTGGCGGTGCCGATCCGCCCCGCCGTGATCCGCACCCATCGCCTCACCGTGAAGGGCGAGCTCGGACAGCACAGCGCCGCCGCGCTCGAAGCCGAGATCGACGCGCTGTGCGCCGGTGGGATCGACGAGCTGCTGCTCGACCTCGAGGGTCTGCGGCAGATCGACGCGACCGGCATCCGCGTGATCGCGATGCGCTGCGCGCTCTGCAGGAAGCGGGGGGTGCGCATCGAGGTCGAGCGCGTCGCGGGCGCTGTGCGCGAGGCGTTCCGCGCCGCCGGTCACGCCGAGTTGCTCGCGCACGCCGAGCGGCCGAAGGGAGGCCCGGCCGACGAGATTCATGAGAATGCTGCGAAGAACCCCGGAAAGATCGTCTAGCTGTTGATCGCGCCTACCCAGGCATGGTCTACTTGTCAGCAATCGGACGGTGAGCGACGTTGGAGGCGTCACCCCGGCCGGGCCACCTGGAGTGGACATCGACATGGACGAGAGGGGTTCCACCGTGACCATCCCCCGCCGCAGCATCCTGGGCGCGATCGTCGCCGGGCTGCTCGGTCTCGGCATCGCTCCCGGGGCGCAGGCTGCCGGGCCGTACCAGCTCGTCCTCGACCAGGGATCCGCCTTCTCGATCCTCGGCCGCTCATGCGGCGGCATCCAGGAGGAATCGTTCGCGACCGGGTTCGCACCGAGCGGCTATCCGGCGGGGAACGTGAACCTGTCGACGCGCTGCGGCGGCAGCGGTCGCGGCGGTGGCTACAAAACGACCACATACACCGCCTCTGCCAGCGTCGTGTGGAACTGGTTCGGCCACGTTCGCTCGTATGCCCGGCTCGAAGGCGGCGGCGGTGGCTCGCCGTCCTTCGAACAGACCGACGCACACGGAGACCGCATCTACAACGCAGCCTCACGCGGCTATCTCGAAACCGGCGAACCGCCCCTGCAGCCGCCGGACGCGCCGGGCGAAGTCGCCGCGTCGGTCGCCCCGTACGAAGTGCCCGGAACGGAAACGGAACACCTGCGCATGTACGTCAGCTGGTCGCCGGCCCCCGACACGGCCGCTCTCCTCACATCCTCGACCGTGACGGCCACGCCGGTCAAACCGGGGCCGCCCGTGCTCACCGCCACCGTCGACGGCAACTGGACGACCGCCGCTTTGGAGCCGGTTTCGCCGAACACCGCCTACGTGATCACCGTCACGAGCAGCGATGAGGAAGGGACCAGTGCAGCCAGCGCCCCGCTGGAACTGACGAGCCCCAACGAAGACGGCGAAAAAGGCGCCGGCGGCGGCGGGACAGCTGCCATGACGTGCGAAACCGCGTCCGGCACGATCAAGCTGTCGCCTGGCCTGAGCGAAACGCCACACGTCCAGAACATCACGCTGAAAGGGGAGCTCAACGGCTGCGGCGGTCCCTCGCCGGCCGAATCGGCGAGCATCGTCGCGCACCTGCAGACGACCGAAGAAGTCACGTGCCTGGCCCTCGCGAGCCTCTCCTTTGAACCGACGACGGCTCCTGTGTCGGCGGTCGTGAAGTGGGCCCCGAAGGAAGCCGGAACCTCGCACGGCTCGCTGACCGTGCCGATCACAGAAGCCGGAGAAGCGATCCTCGGCGGGTCGCTGCAGGGCGGACCGTTCAGCTCGCCGGCCGCCGTCAGCGGCGCGGTCTACGAGAGCTTCA
Source organism: Solirubrobacterales bacterium (assembly GCA_025963965.1). Taxonomy (GTDB): domain Bacteria; phylum Actinomycetota; class Thermoleophilia; order Solirubrobacterales; family Solirubrobacteraceae; genus Palsa-744. The sequence goes on along the minus strand of JAOPZS010000014.1, from coordinate 3,162 downwards.
CGGGCGCAGCGACGTGTGGCGTCGCCCAGGGCAAGAAGCAGGCAAAACCCGTGAAGAGCGGGACGTTCTCGGGGAGCTCGATCGAACTCGGGTAGCCCCAGGCGGGCGCACCGAGGGCGCCCGCGTCGACTTGGGCTGGCACAGAGCCCTGGGCCGCGCGCGATGCCCCCCGCTGCGCGCGGCCCAGGGGCGCGTCGCGCAGCCGGATGGCGCTGGGCGCCAACCGATCAGTCGCGGGTGCGCGCCAGCGCCCGCTCGTAGGCCGGGCGGGCCTCGAGTCGCGCCATGTACGCGCGGAGGTTCTCCGGGAGCTCCTCGGAGAAGCCGATGCGAGCGGTGAATTTGAGTGCCGAGCCGACCATGATGTCGGCCACCGTGAACGTTTCCCCGAGCAGGTGGCCGTCCTCGCCGATCGCGCCGGCAAGCACCTCGACGCGCTCGTCGAAGCGCTTGCGCGCCTTGGCGGAGCGCTCCGGGTCGGCCTGGGCGAACATCGCGCTTTCGATCAGCGGCGGCTCCATCTCGGCCGGGCCGTAGACCGCCCACTGGTAGACGAGCGCCCGCTCGTGGGTGCCCGGCGCGGGTATCAGACCCGCCGCCGGGAACGAGTCGGCGATGTGCAGCACGATCGCAGCAGATTCGAAGACGAAGCCGTCCGAGTCCTCGAGAACGGGGACCTTGGCGAGCGGGTGGCGGGCGCGGTGCTCAGGACCTTTGCCCTCCTCCGTCGTCATCTTCACGATCTCGTAGTCCTGACCAGCCTCCTCGAGCGCCCAGGCGGCACGCAGCGGACGTCCGGCGTGCTCGCGGTGGTAGATACGCATCGGGCCGGACTATATGGGTCGCCTACAGCACCCGCCTTGCCCAGCTGAACTGCTGCGCGAGCCAGCCGGAGGAGAGGGGCAGGACATAGACGCCCTGGCCGGATGAGTGGATCGCCCAGTCGCTGCTCAGGGCGATGCCCTCGTGGATGACGCTTGCCTCGGTCGCCTTGGAGCCGAAGCGGGCGGCTCCGAAGAACAGCAGGTCGGCTGGCTGCACGTCCTGCAGTCGGACGCGCGCGCTCTTGGCGATCTCGCCCGCCTGTTCTGCCGCGGTCCGGCCGAGGATCCGCGTGCCCCACGAGAAACCCGAGACCTTGTAGACGCGCCAGGCGAACCCGGAGCAGTCGTAGCCGCCGTGTTCAAGGCCGTCTTCGGTCGCGTCGGTCGTCCCGCCCCACACGTACGGCATGCCGATCTTGGCGACGGCGATCCGCAGCACAGCGAGCTGGCTCGAGGAGTAGCGCGGGAGCGAGAAGCCTTCGAGCGTTTCGCGGGCGGCTTCGACGGCCCACGTGCCCTGTTCGAGCACAGCCGCGAACGAGTGGGCGGCTTCGGCACGCGTGATCGTGTTCGACGGGTAGAGCTCGAGCGAGTCTTCGCCGGCCGGATGGTTGTAGCGGAGGCCGAGGTAGCGGGCGACGACCTCGGTGCCGAAGTAGCTGGGAGGCTTCAGCCCGGCAGCTGCAGCCGTCTGCTGCACGTGGGCAGCCGTCGCGGCGAGACCGAGCTGGTCCACGAGCAGGGCGTCGAAGCGCGTCAACGTGACGGTCGACGCCGAGGCCACCGCCGGAGCGGGGGCCGGGGCCGTCGGGCCTTCCGATTCCTGCCGGGTTGCTTCCCGGCGCGCCGTGAGCGCGCGAAGCGCCTGGCTCTCGGCCTGGGGGGTGAGCCTGGCAGCGCCGTTGAAGTCGCCCGGCGAGAGCTCCGACATGAGGCCCGCCTTGACGACGACGCGTTGGGCCGCTGTGTCCCAGTTGGCTGCCGTCAGCTTCCTCGCGGCCGCGACGGTCGGGGCCAGGCACGTGCCGGCGAGGACGGCGCAGAGTGCTGCGAGCAGGGCGCGCCGGGCCGAGGCCGGTCGTGAATGCGTGCAGTGAACGGCCACGCCTATGCATCGGCGGAGCGCGCGTGCGCCTTAGGCGCGAGCTCCTGCGCTGGACAGCGGGCGGCCGGGTGCGCCCGCGCCGAGTGCGGTCAGCCTTCTTCTTGGTGGCGCCTGAGTTCTTCGTTTTCTTTTTCGAGGCGGCGCAACGTCGTTTCGGTTTCGCGCGTCTGCGCTTCGCTGGCCGGGGCCGGGGCCGGCGCCTGCGTGACCGTCTTGTCGGTGACCGTGTTCGTGCGCACGATCACCTTTGGTCGGACGGTTGTCACCGTCCTCGTGACGGTGTGCGCGGCAGCCGCGGACCCCGTGCGAGACGGTTCCTGTTTTTCGCCGATCAGGTAGCCGAGCAGGCCGCCGATGATCAGGCCGACGATCCCAGCGAGGATCGCCGGGCCCGGGTTCTCCCACCACGGCCTGTCAGGGGGCAGTGGTTCGGCAGGCACGTGTTCGACGACCCGCTGCGGTGGCACGCGTGGGGCCAATGGCGGGGTGGGCGGCGGCGCGTCGAGCCGTTCGGTCGGCTCGGTCGGCGGCAACGGCGGCCTGGGGGGCTCTTGGCTACTCACGCTCGGCGGACGTACCCGCGCCCCGCTTGCGCGAAACCTCAGGCAGGGGCCCGGTTTCGGTGTCTGAAGCAGCCAACGCTCGGAGGGCTTCCTCCCTGCCTTTGTAGACCACGCCAGTCGCTGCCTTCCCGTCGCGGAGCGAAAAGACGTTCCATGTGATCCGCTCGACGGGGACTCCACTTGCCCGTCCCACCGCGCGCAGGCGAACCTCGGCCAGTACCTGGTCTCCGAGATCGCGCATCTCCAGAGGTTCGACTACGACGCTCTCCCATGTCTCGGATTGCAGTTCGACGAACTCGGTCACTCCCTCATGTCCGCGAAAAGAGGCTCCCTCCAGCAGGCCGCCACCGATGTAGGCGGGGCGCCACTCCGCATCGACCGTCCAGAGGTCGCGCATGGCATTGCCGTCCAGCCGGTTGAACGCATCGAAGAGCTGCCGCACGATGTTCACGTTCTGCTGGGACATCAGCTATTCCGCCAGCTCCCACGCTGCGACGATCGAGCGCACAAGGTTCAGGTTCTCCGACATCGGCCGACCAGTATCCCGCGAAGGAGCTGGCGGGAGGATCAATGGGCGCGGCGGGTTTCGAACCTGCGACCTCTCGCGTGTGAAGCGAGCGCTCTCCCACTGAGCTACGCGCCCTGGCCGGCCGATTGTATTGCCCGCGCC
>JAOPZS010000010.1 GCA_025963965.1 Solirubrobacterales bacterium | reverse complement strand
CTACGGCCAGCCCTTCGGGCGGGGGCTGGAAAGCGGGCAGCGTCTCGAAAACGCTCACCACCGGGAGCTACACGGCCGTCGCGACCGAGTCGAGCTCGCTCGGCAATCCGCCCGGCACGAGCAACTCGATCGCCTTCACCGTCAACACCGAATCTCCGCACGTGACGCTCGGTCAACCCCCGGCCCGGTCGAGCGACACGACGCCGGCCTTCAGCGGCACGGCCAGCGATACGACGACGGTGACGGTGTCCGTCTACAAAGGCAGCTCCGGGAGCGGGACGCCGGTCACAACGGCGACGGCGCCCGGAACCGGCGGGAACTGGACCTCCGGCCCTGTCACGGCGGCGCTCACGACAGGGATCTACTCGGCACGGGCCGTGCAGAAGAGCTCCCTCGGAAACGAAGACGGCGTCAGCGAAGTGAGGACCTTCGAAGTCGACACGCGCGCCCCCGAAGTCAAACTCGATCAACCCGCCGCACGCTCCAACGACACGACCCCCTCGTTCAGTGGCCAGGCCAGCGAAACCACGACCGTGACGGTCGCGATCTTCAAAGGCACCAGCCCGACCGGCACTCCCGTCGCCAGCGCCACCGCTGCCGGGACCGGCGGCTCGTGGACTTCGGTCCCGGCCTCGCCCGCACTCACAGGCGGGGTCTACACGGCGACCGCGTCGCAGAAGAGCTCGATCGGCAACGGAGAAGGGATCAGCGAAGCGAGGACCTTCGAAGTCAGCACGAAAGCGCCGACGGTCACGCTCAACCAGCCCGTCACGCCCTCGAACAACACCGCGCCGACTTTCACCGGGACCGCCAGCGAAGCCTCCCAGGTGACCGTGCACGTGCTCGCCGGCGCCGAGGTGGCGAGCTACACGGCGAGCGTTCTCGCCGGGAAATGGAGCATCGGGCCGGTGAGCTCGGCGCTCGAAGCCGGTCGCCACGACTACAAGGTGTACGCGACGGAGACCAGCGCGATCGGCAACGAAGCGGGACGAAGCGAAGAACGGTCGATGACAGTCGACACCACCTCCCCCGTCGTCTCGCTCTCCGCGGTCGCCACACCATCGAACAACCGGACGCCGTCGTTCAGCGGAGAAGCAAGCGACTCCACGCCGGTGGTCGTGCATGTCCTGCTCGCCGGAAAAGAAGTCGCGAGCGCCGAAGCGACCCCGGCTGGGAAGAAATGGAAAACCGCCCCCCTGACGCCGGCCCAGGAACTCGGCAGCGGCGAACACGCCTACACCGCCTACGCAACGCAGGCGAGCAGCCTCGGAAACACCGCCGGGAGCAGCGCCGAAGTTGCCTTCGTCGTGAACACCAACGCGCCGGTCGTCACGATCGCACCCGTCCCGACGCCGACCAACAACCGCACCCCGGCCTTCAACGGCACAGCCAGCGACACAGGTGAAGTGAAGATCCGGATCTCCGGCGGCGGCAAGAAATACGAAACGTCCGCTCCGGTGAGTGGCGGCGCATGGTCGACGGCGGCGCTCACGCTTCCCGCGGTCAAAAGCGTCTATACGGCAGTGGCCTCACAGCCCAGCTCGATCGGCAACCCGACCGGGGAAAGCACGCCGATCACGTTCATCGTGGACCCCAGCGCGCCGAGCATCTCACTGACCCCGCCCAAGCCGCAGATCAACACCGCCACCCCGTCCTTCTCGGGTACCGCCGGCGACACCACGCCGGTGACCGTGGCGGTCTGCAGGGCGTCAGCCAGCTGCGGCGCCGAAGCGGGCGAATGGGCTGCGAAGTCGATCGGCGGTGGCGCCTGGACGGCAACGCTGACCACACCGCTCGAAGACGGCGACTACCAGGCAATCGCGTCCGAGCGCAGCCTCGCCGGCGATCTCGGAGCTACCGGACGAGCGAGCTTCACGATCGATACGCACGCTCCGGCCGTGGCCCTGACCAGCCCGGCAGAAGGTGCGACCCTCACCGGCGGATCCCTGCTCGTGAAGGGCACGGCAGGCACGGCCGCGCACGACGTCCCGACGGTGACCGTCCAGCTGTTCGCGGGATCCGGCATCGCGTCGGGTCAGACGCCCGTGCAGAACATCTCTGTGCCGGCCGCGTCGGGAAACTGGTCGGCCACCCTCGGCGGGATCGTCCCGGGCGCCTACACGGTTCGCGCGCTCCAGTCAGACGAGGCCGGAAACCAGGGGATCAGCGGCGCCCCGATGTTCACTGAGATCCGGCCGGCGAGCGCAGCCGCGCACGGCCCGGCGGCCGCGTTCGGCTACTACCCCGTCAAGCCGCACGTCGGCGAAACGATCTCGCTCGTCTCCGGCTCGACGGATGACCTCAGTCCGATCACGGGCTACTCGTGGAACCTGCGGGGAACCGCCTTCGTGCCCGGGGCGCAGACCCAGACGATCTCGTTCGCGACCCCTGGCGGCCACACGGTTCAACTGTCGGTCACCGACGCGGGGGGCCGAAGGAGCGTCGCCTCCCAGGTGATCCCCGTCAGCTACCCGCTGATGAGGCCGTTCCCGTTGGTGCGGATCGCGGGGACACGCTCACGCGGGAGAGTCAAGCTGAAGGTCCTCAGCGTCCAGGCACCCGCCGGCGCCACGGTCACGGTGACGTGCACCGGCAAGGGCTGCCCGGCGAAGTCGCAGGTGCGAGTCGTGCCGACGCTGAAATCCAAAGCCGCCGCCGTACCGGTGCTCGTCTTCCCCCGCTTTCAGCGCTCGCTGCCGCCCGGCGTGGCGCTGGTGGTGCGCGTCACGCACGCGGGTCAGATGGGCAAGTACACCCGCTTTGCGGTTCGCCGGGGCAAGCTGCCCGTACGCGCCGACGCGTGCGTCAACGCGACCGAACTGAAATCGGTGCCATGCACCTCGTGAGCTCCGCGCGGATCGGGCTGAGCCGAAGCCCAGGCGCCCGCCGCCGAGCGACTTTCGCGCTGGGGGTCGGGCTGACGACGCTCGCGGCACTCGCCGGGCCCGTCGCGGCGGCCAGCGGCGAACTCGTGATCACCTCTCCCTCATCCGGGGCCTACATCAGCGACACGCAGCCGGCGATTGCCGGCAGCGTCACGCCGTTGCCCGAAGAAATGACACCTTGCGACATCCACGTCGACCTCTACAGAGGATCAGAAGCCGTGGGCGTTCCCGTCGAAGAACTCGAAACGCAAGGCTGCAGCTGGCTGACTCCGCCCTCGGCGGCACTGGAACCAGGCCCCTACACCGCGGTGGCCACCGCGACCCGCTTCCCCGAGAATGAAGAAGGAGTGCCCCCCGAAACGAGCTTGCCCGTGACCTTCACGATCGACACGACGGCCCCGGCGGTCGCGATCGGCACGCCGGCAGCGCCGGCAACGACGACCACCGGCTCGATCTCGGTCGCGGGATCCTCGGGGAATGCCCCTGGCGACTCCCAGACGGTGACGGTGCAGGTCTTCTCCGGTGGCGCGGCGGAAGGCTCACCGCTCGAGGCGATCGAAGTGCCGTCGACCGCCGGATCGTGGTCGGGCCTGGTCGCCGGGCTCGCGACCGGCTCCTACTCGCTGCGGGCCATGCAATCCGACAGCGCAGGGAACGTCGGCCTCAGCCAGCCCATCGCGCTGACCGTGCTCGCGCCCTCGCCGCCCGCCGCCTCGTTCACCTGGTTCCCGGTGTCCCCGGAGGTCGGCGAACCGGTATCGCTCGTCTCGAGCTCCACAGACCTGGAAAGCCCGATAACGGCCTTCGCCTGGGCGCTCGGCGGCACCGTCCCGTTCACGGCGGGCAGGCCCACCCTCACGACGTCATTCACGACCCCGGGCGCCCACCTGGTCCGGCTGCGGGTGACGGACGCTGCTGGTCGCTCCAGCGAAGCGGCGCGGACGATCGCGGTCCGCCACCACAGGGCAACCCTGATGCAGCCGTTCCCGATCGTGCGCATCGCCGGGCGTCAGACGAGCAGGGGGGCTCGCCTGACGCTGCTGACCGTCACGGCTCCCGTCTCAGCGCGCGTTACTGTGAAGGTCAGTGGCGGCAGAGGACGGGCCAGCTCCGAGAGTCGCGTGGCGACGCTGCGCAAGTCGAACACGAGCAACACGGTCGTGATGTCCTTCCCACGCTTCGCGCGGCCGCTCGGGGCCGGCTCCATGCTCGAAGTACGCGTGACGAAGGCCGGCGAGATCGGCAAGCTGATGCGCTTCGCGCCGCATGCCGGCAGGCTGCCAACGCGCCAGGACAGCTGCTTGAGCGTCTCCGGCAAGCCGACGAAATGCCCGAGCGCATGAGCACGCAGCCGATCGGAGGACGACGCCTGCGGCCCGCCGGACGGCGCCTGGAGAGAGGCAGGATGCTCTCGCTGGCGGCGCTGCTCGCGGGAGTCTTCGCGGCGGCCTTCGTCGTCGCTCACACCAGCGGCGGCGCCGCGGACGCCGTGACAGAACATCTCCCGCCGAGCCTGCCGCGTGTCTCGACGCCGGTTCCTGTCGCGCTCACCCCGGCGCCACCGATCGAGCTCGCCGTCCAGCCGCCTCCACCACCGCCCAAGCCCCGCGCGACGCGCACCGCGACCGCGCCCGCCGTGACTCCCTCGGTCGTTGCCGCCGCGCCTGTGCAGGCGGCCCCTGTTCAGGCGGCTCCTGTCCAGGCGGCTCCGGTGGTCGCCCCCAAGCCCGCCCCGTCGCCAACGCCGTCCGCGCCGTCGAAGAGCGGCGGCTCGAAGCCGGGGGCGGGTGGTAGCTCGGGGACCTCCTTCGAAAGCTCCGGCTGAGGATGGACGCTCCCGGGAGAGTCGTCCATCCTCTCCTCGTCGTTGCACTCGTGCTCGTCGCCGTCGGCGGCTATCTCCTGGGCAGCCATCGGGGATCGAGCCATGTTGCGGCTGAAGCCCCGCCCAGCACGACCCGCTCGCTCTCGAGCTCCGGGCTGCTGATCGAATTCCCGGTCAGCTGGCGGCGAGCATCAACCGCCACGGCGATTCCCGGGCTCGCACTGACTCACCCGGTGACGCTGGAGCCGAGCGGCACCACGGGAGCCGGGCTGATCACGGGCGAGCTGCCGCCCGGTGAAGCGGCGCCGCTGCCGGCGGGGTTCCTCGCACACCTGAACGGGCTGCCGCACGTCGAAGTCGTCAACCTCGTCTCCACGCAGGCGTATCGCTACACCAGCATCGGCCTGCCCAATTTCACCAAGGCGATCGACCTCTACGTGATCCCCGCGGCCGGCACCGGGGCGCGGGTGATGGCGTGCTTCGCCCCCAAACGACTGACCCCCGCCAGCCAGCAGTGCGAGCGGATCGTCTCCGGAGTGGCGCTGACCGGGCCGCCCGCGGAGACGCTCACACCGGAACCGATCTACGCGAAGCAGCTGTCGGACGTGCTCGCATCACTCGATGCAGAACGCTCGCGAGCCCGCCGGGAGACGGCGAGCGGGGCGTCGGTCGCGCAGGTGGCGAGCGCTGCCTCGAGCCTCGCCGCCCGTCTGTCGGCGGCGTCTGAATCGCTTGCCGCGCTGCAGCCTCCCCAGCTCGTGGCGCCTGCGGGCGCGGCGCTCGCGAGCGCCCTGCGCAAGGCCGGCGAGGCCTACTCCGCGCTCGCCGTGGCAGCCCGCGCCGAAAGCCTCGGCGAATACGACAGCGCCCGCACCGCAGTCGGCACCGCCGAGTCGCGGGTCGACGCGGCGCTCGCAAACTTCGCCCTGATGGGGTACGGAGCGGCTTAGAACAAATGTCCGCAGCCTGACCCGGAAGTGCAGGATTGGGCAATGAGGTGCTGCGATGCCAATTTTGGCGCCATCCCTCGCGCGGCGCGAAGGCGGCTCGAGGGAGCCGCCGGCAGACAGCCCCGAGCAGGGCGACCGTGCGCGGCAGCCGATCGTGCCGCTTGCCACTCGGGCCGCCGACCGCCCTCGTTTCAACGACACCCCGCGGGTGGCGGACGTGGCCGAGCCGCCGCGCGACGACCAGCCACGCGAGGCCGTCGTGCCGTGGACGGAGAGCAGCACCGGCTTGATCCGCTACCTGCCCGTGGCGCTCTTCGTGACTCTCACGGTCGCGCTGGCGCCGGCCTTGATCGCCGACGCGCTGGTCGCGCCGCGCGGCTTGGCGGGCACGATCGTCACCCTCGCCTGCGCCGTCGCGATCTCGCTGGCGCTCGCGGCGCTCGAGTCGGCGGCGTGGAAGCGGCTGCACCGCCTGCGCGGGGTGGTCTTCTCGGACCTCATGCTTTGGAACTTCGCGCGCCGGCTCTGGGCTGAGCGCCGGCTGGAGAGAATCGGCGCGGTTTACGCGCGCGCCGTCGCCGGCGACGGCGAGCAGCGGGTCGAGCTTCTCGAGGGCCTGAGCCGGCTGCTGGAGACGCGCAACCCGCAGACCTACGGGCACTGCCGCCGCGTCGCGCGTCACGCCGAACAAATCGCCCGCACGATGCGCCTGACGCCCACGGAGATCGCGGAGGTCAGGGCGGCTGCGCTGATCCACGACGTGGGCAAGGTCTACACGCCGCCCGCCATCCTCCAGAAGCGGGGGCCACTCACCGATGAGGAGTTCGACTTGGTAAAGCGCCATTGCGCCGACGGTGCAGAGATGCTCGCGCCTGTACGCGACCGCCGCCTCGCCGACGTCGTGCTGCATCACCACGAGCGGATCGACGGCAGCGGCTACCCGGACGGGCTCGTCGGCGAGGAGATCCCGCTCGCGGCGAGGATCATCGCGGTTGCCGACACGTTCGATGCGATCACCTCCGATCGCTCCTACCGCAATGCCCGCAGCCAGCGGGACGGCCTCGCCGTGCTCGAGTCCTCGTCCGGCAAGCAGCTCGATGCGACCGCCGTGGCAGCCTTCCTCGACGTCTACGCCCCGCGGCGCGGGCTCGCATCGGTCTCGCTCTCGGCGGCCGCCTGGGCGCGCCTGGCCCCCCTACAGCTGCTGCCCGGGGGCGGCGCATCCCTGGCCGGCCTCGTGCCGGCCGTGGGAGCAGCCGGACTGCTGGCCGTCGCGCCTGCGGCACGCTACGAGAAGTCCGCCGCAGAACGCGACGCGAGCTCGCAGCGCTCGAGCCTGCAGGCCCAATTGCCGGGCGGGTTCGCGGCGACACGCCCGGCCGCTCGACCGGGCTCGAGAACCCACCCGACGGTCACCCTCGGATCGCCCGGCGCCAGGCGCCTCGGTAGCCGGCTCTCACGACCCGCGCCCGGCCCTGTCGCCTCCTCGCGTGCCCCGCGTGCCCCGCAGGGCACAGGTGCGCCCTCGGGCGCGACAGGGCGCAGCGGTGAGGCGCCGGCGCTTGCGGTCGGCCCGGCGGAGGTGGTGGTGCCTTCGCCCCCCGCACCGACTCCGACGGCGAACGTCGTTCCACCGCCTTCGAGCACCGGGTCGGTGACGGTCGCGCCGCTCAGCACGCCCGTCGTCGCTGCGGGACCCGTCCAGGTGCCGAGCGTGACGGTTCCCGGCGTTGTCGTCGTCCCACCGCCGCCCGGCCCGGGCGGCTGAACGAGACACGTCGCCTCAGGCGACAGCCAGACCGGCGGCCGCCAAGTCTCAGCTCGCCGTCGCGCTCGAGTAGTGCTGGGCCTCGCAACCGACTGAGCGCGCGTCGCGCTCGGCCCGGTGCGTCGGGCAGTACACGCCGCGGATCTGGCCGTCGTCGAGACCGAACGCAAGCCATACTTGACCCCGCCACCGGAGGTGGAAGAAGCTGCTCCCGCACGCGGTGCGGGCGAGCTCGGCTGACCACGCCGCTTCGACGACGCCCGCAGGAATCGTGTGCGGGCACGAGCAGCCACCCGACATGTAGCCGGATGAGACGCACGACAGCGGCCGGTCCTCGCGCCGGCGCTGTGCGCCGGGGTGATCCAGCATCGAGACGACGACGCCCTGGGGGTCGATCTGTCCTGTAGTCCTTTTCGGGCAGGGCATGTCGTCCTTTTCGGGCGAAAGGGATTTCATCGACAACCCGAACGTTGGAATCTGGACGCGTGTTGGAGCGGCAGGCGCGCCGTCGCGCCCATGCCTCCGCGGCCTGGCGCGCCGGCGATCAGATCGGCGATCAATCCGGACGCTGAAGCGAGACACGCCGTTCGGGGCTATCCCCGCAGCGGCGCCTCAGGCCCGGGCGGCCGAGCGGGTGCCCGCGCGGCGGGTGCTGCAGCGGGCGAGGCGCTGGAGCGTCTCGCGCTCGTGCTCGGCGGCCGAGCGTGTCATCGCGAAGGCCAGCTGCACGCTGCCCCGCTGAACACTCCAGTAGCCGGTGGCGGTCCGCTCGATCGCCAGGGACTCTGGCGGGTCTGTGGCGGGCGAGCCGGGGACGTTCGGATCGTGCGGCATGTCCGCCACCTTCGGCAAGTTCGGACGGCACCTGTAGCGGCGCGCCGTTCACTCGGCGCTTCGCTGCGCCGGGTAGTTGCGGCTCAGCCGCCCGCGCGGCGGGCGCGGGCCGCCGCGAGCATCGCACGCCCGATCGTCACGGGATGGCTGACGAGCATCGAGATGCGCCCGGCAGCCGAGGCCGGGTCATGCGCCACCCCGAGCTGGCGCATGATCGTCGCCTGGTCGAAGTACACGCGCTCGGAGACGATCTGCTCGCCCTCGAAGATGAAGAACGCGGTCATCCGCGCCCTGAACGCACGGCCCGTCGGCGGCAGCGAGCGCAGCGGACCGAGATGCGTGCCGAGCAGGTCGAACTCGACGATCACGGCGTCGTCGGCATGGCGCAGCGAGACGAGCTCGTTGCGCTGGTCAGGGAACGCGCGGCGCGTCTCCTCGTAATAGCTGCGCACGGCGGCCTCGCCGTCGTAGACCTCACCGGTAGGGACGATCTCATAGCGAGGGTGCGAGAAGGTCCCGATCGTGGTGTCGAAGTCGTGATGGTTCTCAGACTCCATGTGCTCCCGCACGACCGATTCGCGGCGGCTGCGCAGATCGGCGTTGGGCGGCGCGGACACGTTGCACCTTCTAGCACTCAGCGGACCGCGCCGCGCACTCAGCCGAGCAGGCGTGCCCCCCAGGTCGAGCGCACCGACTCGCCCGGGTCGAGGCGGATCAGGCGCTCGCCGCTGCGAAAGGCGTTGGGCGGGCACGTCATCGGCTCCACTGCCAGCCCGCGCCGGCGGCGGCGCGGAGCGAGGGTCTCGCCTGTGAAGAGCTCGAGCACCTGGTAGCGCTCATCGACCCACAGCTCGACGCAGTCGCCGGCGGGGGCCGTCAGGCGTACCGTGGCGAGATGGTCGGCGCCGCGACGCAGGTCCGTGAACGCGCTGTCGATCGCGGTCGCTTCGATCCGGCGCGGCTCGCGGAAGTCCATCCTCCCGCCGCCCACCGGCTCGCTGCCAGTCGGCAGCTTGCGCTCGGGATCGGTGAGGATCACCGTCTCCGCCGGCAGCTGCAGCGTGCAGTCGTCCAGCCGCGCCTGCCCCGGGGAGAGATAGGGGTGCTGGCCAGCGCCATAGGGGCACGGACGATCGCCGACGTTCCGCGCGCTCGTGACGACGATCAGCCCGTCCTCGCCGAGCGAGTACTCGACGCTCACGTCGAGATCGAACGGATAGCCAGGCTGAGGATGCAGGCGTGCCCCCATCACGACGCGCTCGGCGTCGTGCTCGAGGGCCCGCCACGGCTGCCAGCGCAGCAGGCCGTGGATCGCGGTCCGCGTGGCCGGCTCGGTCAGGGGCAGCTGCTGAGTCGAGCCGTCGAACTCGTAGCTGCCGCCGTCGAGGCGGTTGGGCCAAGGGATCAGGACAGCCCCGTGTGCGCCGTCGCAGATCTCATCGACGCCATAGGGCTCGAGCACGTCACGCCCTTCGGCCGTGTACGTCCGAACCCCACCGCCGACCTCGACGACCGTCGCTCGCTGCCGCGCGAATGAGATCTCGAACTGCTCGCCTGACGGGGCGGCCCCCATCGCTCAGAGCCTAGTCGCGGTGCGCTCCGCGAGGTCGGCCCCGGCCGCTTCGAGCTCGGCCACCGACCCGGCGACGCGCACGGAGCTCAGCCCGCCCCATTCGCGCTCGACCGCTTCGCGATTGACGCTGCCGACGATTGCGTGGACCGGCGTCGCGCCGGCTCGCGCCAGGATCTCGCCGGCGATCTTGCCCTGGCGCGTCTGAGCATCCAAGCACCCCTCGCCGACGACGATGGCGCTCGCCCGCTCCAGGCGCGCGGCGAAGTCCAGCGTGGCGAGCACGAAAGGCGCCCCGCCGCACAGCTCGGCGCCGTGGACCGCCCACAGCGCGCCGGCGAGACCGCCGCCGGCGCCGGTCATGGCGATGCCGCGGGGGTCCCGCGGCAGCTCGTCGGCGAGCGAGCGCAGCCGGGCCGTCAACCTGGTGACGGCTGCGGGAGAGGCGCCCTTCTGTGGGCCGAACACGACGGCGGCGAGCTCGAACGGGACCCGCACGTCGCAGGCGAGCACGACCCGCATCGAGCCGAGCCCGCCGGCCTGCGCGATCACCTCCAGGGCCCCGGCGCCGCCGTCGCTCGTGGCGGTCCCGCCGATCGCGAGGATCGCCTCGCGAGCTCCGGCCTCCCGCGCCGCGAGCAGCAGCTCGCCGGTGCCGGCGCTGCTGGCCGCCTCTGCGTCGCGCTCCGCGGGCGCGACGAGCGCCAGGCCCGAGACGCTCGCCATCTCCAGCAGCGCCGTGCGCGTGCGCGCGACCCACGCCCAGCGGGCTTCGATCGGGCGCCCCAGCGGGTCCTGGCAGATCGCTGCCCGCTGCTCTCCGCCGAGCGCGTCGAGCAGCACGTCTACCGTCCCTTCGCCGCCGTCGGCCACGGGACACTCCTCCGCCTCGGCGCCCGCCGCGCGAACGCCACGAGCGATCGCCGCTGCGACCTCTGCAGCGGAGAAGGTGCCCTTGAACGCGTCGGGGGCGATCAAAAAGCGCGACATCATCCCGGCGGATTGTGAGGGACGGGCTCGGCGCAGCGGCTCACGTCACCCCCGTGGGCGAGCCGACCGCCGCCACCGGTCTCCTGGCGCTCTGGCTGAGAGGGCTCCTCGCCCGGGTAGCGCCCTCTCAGTCAGGCGGCAGGTCGCGGGCGCTCGGGGAGCGTCTCAGCTGCGTCGTCCGCCCGTGCCGCGGCGCAGCCTGTGCACCCGGCGCATCTCCTCGACGGCCTCGTCGTAGCCGCCGAGCGGGTCGTTGACGCGGCTGCCGAGCAGATCGGGGGTGACGCGACGGCGCACGACCTCACCGGCGATCGCGTCGACGCGCTGCGCTTCGGCGCCCGGTCGCGAGCTGACGATGCGGTCGAGCTGGCGGCCGCGGAACAGCAGACCGACGCCGTCGTCGACTGCCCAGCCGCCGGGCATCGTTCCGTCCCGGACGTGCGCCAGCCAGACGGGCAGCCGCTCGGGCTCGCCGTCGGCGTGCACGGTCAGCGACCCATCGAGCAGGCCGAGGCCCTCGAGCGGTTCGGGCGGCCCGCTGGAGCGCGTCAGCCCGAACTGGAACCAGCACATCGCTCCGGCGCTCAGGCCCGCAAGCACCGTCCCGCGTTCCCATGCCTCGATCAGCATCGCGTCGAGCTCGTGCGCGCGCCAGATCGCAAGCAGGTTGCGCATCGAGCCACCGCCGACGTACAGGATGTCCTGCTCGGCGAGAAGCTCGTGAAGGGGCTTGCGCGTCTCGCGCAGCCGAAACAGCGACAGGTGCTCGGCGACGCACGTGCGTCCCGAGAAGCGCGCTTTGAAGGCGTTGATCTGCGGCGTCGTGTCGCCCGACGCGGTCGGCAGGAACAGGATCCTCGGTTCGCGCGCCCGAGGCAGCGAGAGCACGTAGTCGTCGAGCAGCGGGTTGGCGGGCTCCATCGTGAAGCCGCCGCCCCCCATCGCGAAGATCGTCCGCTGCTCGGGAGCGACGACGTCCCGCGATGCGCCGGGGGAGCTCACGCCGCGACCCGCACACGGGCGGAGGCGGCACTCGCCTGCGCGCGGGCCGGAATCGAGCGGCCGAGGTAGTGGGTCTCGAGCGGGGCCTCGCGCACGCGCGCGCCGTGACGGCGGACCATGAACGCGCGGCCGTCCGGGCGGGAGCTGACGACGCGCTCCAGGCGCGTGCCGGTGAAGTGCAGGCCCACCCCGTCCTCGACGGCGAAGCCGGCGCTCATGCCGTCGGCGACGGCGCGGTGGTACTCCTCGCGGCGGGCCGGCTCCGCGTCGTAGTGCACGCAGTTGGAGTACGGCAGCAGGCCGAGGCCGCGGACCGGCCGCGGCGCGCCGTGGAATGCGCTGAGCGCCTGCTCGAACCAGCACAGCGAGCCGGCGGAGGGGCCGCACATGACGATCCCGCGCCGCCACGCCTTGCGCAGGATCGAGTCGAGGCCATGGGCCCTCCAGGCGCCGAGCATGCTGAGCATGTTGCCGCCTCCGACGTAGATCAGATCCTGGGAGAGCAGGTGCGCAGCCAGGTCGTCCTCAACCCCGCCCGTGCCCTGGTCGCGACGGAACAGGGAGACGTGGCTCGCCTCGCAGTCGGGCGAGAAGCGCCGGTAGAACCGCACGACGTAGTGGTCGGCGTCGCCGGAGGCGGTCGGCAGGAAGCAGACCCGTGGACGGGCCGCGTCGAGCAGCGAGAGGATGTAGTCGTCGAGCAGCGACCCGTCCTGCTGCATCGAGAAGCCCCCGCCTCCGAGTGCGACGATCTGGGGAGCTCTGTGTGGCATCGCTCGCTTCCCTCGTGGTTATTCGACACGCACAGGTTGCCCCACGCCGTGCGGGAGGGATATGGACTGTCGTAGGAAACGTAGGCGCGCGGGGTCGACACCAGCCCATACGCGCGTGACGCCTACAGTGTCGGGCGTGAGCGAACCGGCAGCAGAGCCTCCTCGCCCCGGCGGAGAGGCGATCTCGCTGCGCGGGGTCGTCAAGCGCTTCGGCGAGATCACGGCGGTCGACGGCCTCGACCTCGACGTTCCGAGCGGCGTCTGCTTCGGGCTGCTCGGTCCGAACGGGGCGGGCAAGTCGACCACGATGCGGATGCTCACGGCGCAGACGCTCGCGGACGCCGGCCGGATCTCCGTGCTCGGCTACGAGCTGCCGGGGGAGTCCAAGCAGTCGCGTCTGGAGATGGGCGTCGTCCCGCAGCTCGACAACCTCGACGTCGAGCTGACCTGCCGGCAGATCCTGGCCGTGTTCGCGCGGCTCTACCGGGTGCCGCGCGCCGAGCGCGAGGCAGCGATCGAGCGGGCTCTGCGGATCGCCAACCTGCTGCCGCGCGCCGACACGATCGTCCGGGAGCTCTCCGGAGGCATGCGCCGCCGGCTGCTCGTGGCCCGCGGCCTGATCCACGAGCCGCGGCTGCTGCTGCTCGACGAGCCGACCGTGGGGCTCGATCCCCAGATCCGCCAGGAGCTGTGGACGCTGATCGACAACCTGCGCTCAGGCGGCGTCACGGTGCTGATGAGCACGCACTACATCGAGGAGGCCGAGCGACTCGCCGACACGGTCGCCGTGATGTCCGCCGGGCGGATCATCGCCGAGGGCACCCCGGCCGAGCTCGTCGCCGCACATGCCGGTGAGCAAGTGCTGGAGGTCTACGGGCCGCCAGACCGCCTCGCCGAGGTGGCGGCGCTCGCAGCCGCCAATGGCTGGACGAGCCGGCGAAGCGGGCCGGCCGTGGCGATCATGCGGGCCGAGACGCTGAACGGCGCCGCTCCCGACGGCGTGCGCCGCCCGGCGAACCTCGAGGACGCGTTCGTGGCGCTGACCGGCGAGGAAATCGAATGAGCGCCCCCGCGGGGATCGCCCGCCCGGAGCGGGCCGGCACAGGCGCGAGGAAGATCGGGCGCCTGGAACCGGCGGCGCTGGCCGGCGTGATGAGCCGCGACGTGTCGATCTTCGGGCGCTACTGGAAGGCGACGACCTTCTCGTCGGTGGTGCAGCCGACGATCTATCTGCTCGCCTTCGGGCTCGGCTTCAAATCGTTCATGCCGCACCTCCTGCAGGTCTCCTACGTGCAGTACGTCGCGACCGGCGTCGTGGCGACGGCGATTCTCTTCTCCTCCGCGTTCCCGGGCATGTTCAACACGTTCGTGCGCTGGCAGTTCCAGCGCACCTACGACGCGATGCTCGCCGCGCCCGTCGACGTCGAGGAGCTGATCACGGCCGAGGTGCTGTGGATCTCGATCCGCGCCGGGGTCTACGGTCTCGCGCCGTTGCTGGTCGGCTTCGCGTTCGGCCTGGAACCGGAATTCGGGATGCTGCTGGTGCCGCTGATCGGCTTCGTCACGGGCTTCGGATTCGCCGCATTCGGCGTGACGATCGCGGCGGTCGCGAAGACGATCGACAACTTCAACTACATAACGAGCGCCGTGCTGACGCCGATGTTCCTCGTCGCCGGGACGTTCTTCCCGGTCTCGAACCTGCCGCCGGGCATCCGCGTCGTCGCCGAGGTCAACCCGCTCTACCACTGCGTGCAGCTCGTCCGCGACGCGTCGCTCGGCCATCTGCACGCGGGCGACCTGGGTCATGTCGGCGTGCTCGTCGCGTTCGCGCTGATCATGTGGCGGCTGGCGATCTCCCAGCTGGGCCGCCGCCTGATCGACTGACGCGCTTACACAACTCTCACGTTTCGCAAAGGCTGCTCCTACGGCGGGCGCGTAAGAATCCCACTGTGCGGATCCTGGTCGTCGACGATGACCGCGCGGTGCGCGATGCGCTGCGCCGAGCGCTCACCCTCGCCGGCTACGAGATAGCGCCGGCAGAAGACGGCGAGCAGGCGCTCGAGCAGATCGCCCGCTCGGTTCCCGACGCTGTCGTGCTCGACATCGGCCTGCCGGGAGTCGACGGGCTCGAGGTGTGCCGGCGCGTGCGGATGCTCGGCAACCGCGTGCCGATCCTGATGCTGACCGCCCGCGACGCCGTCTCCGATCGCATCGACGGGCTCGACGTCGGAGCGGACGACTACATGGTCAAGCCGTTCGACGTCGGCGAGCTGAAGGCGCGGCTGAGGGCGCTGCTGCGGCGCGCCAACCCGCAGGCGGACGGCGAGGTGCTGGCGTTCGCCGAGGTCGTGCTCGACGCGGAACGTCACGGCGCTCAGGTCGGGGAGCGCTTCGTCGAGCTGACGCGCACCGAGTACCAGCTGCTCGAGCTGCTGATGCTCAACCCGCGGCGGGTGCTCCCACACAGCCTGATCTACGACCGTGTCTGGGGCTATGACTTCGGTCCGACCTCCAACGCGCTGCGCGTGTACGTCGGCTACCTGCGCCGCAAGCTCGAGGAAGCCGGTGCGCGCAACCTGATCCACACGGTGCGCGGGGTCGGCTACTCCCTGCGGGAGCCGTGACGCGATGACGTTGCGGATGCGGATCGCGGCGGTCGCGAGCCTCAGCGTCGCGCTGGCCGTGCTGGCGGCCGCGATCGGCCTGTACGTGGCGGTGCGCTCAGACCTGCGCGGGGAAATCGACACGCAGCTGCGCACGCGCGCGCGGCTGATCGCCGGGC
>JAOPZS010000001.1 GCA_025963965.1 Solirubrobacterales bacterium | reverse complement strand
TGCAGGACATCCAGGCGATGCAGGCGGCGCTCGTACCCGACGTCCCGGAGCGACTCGGCGGGCTGGCCGTGTCCGTCGCATACCGGCCAGCCGAGGGCCCCGGCGCGGGCGGCGACTTCTACGAGGTGTTCGCGATCGGCCCCGACCGCGTCGCGGTGATCCTCGGCGACGTCGCAGGCCATGGTCACGACGCGCTCCGCCAGGCCGCGGTGGCCCGCTACACGCTGCGAGCCTTTCTGAAGCAGACGGGCGATCCCCGCGCGACGCTGTCGCTCGCCGGCCATGCGCTCTCCGAGCCGGGCTTCGAACAGCTGGCGACGGTCGCGATCGCGCTGTTCGACAGTGCACGCGGCACGCTCACCTACGCGCTCGCCGGCCATCCGCCGCCGATCGTGCTCGACGTCCCCGCTGGCGAGGCGCCGGCAAGCTGCTCCTCGCCCCCCGTCGGATGCGACATGCCAACGGGGCGCAGGCAGCGCACGATCAGCCTCCCGGCGGGCTCCCGCGCCTGCTTCTTCAGCGACGGGCTTGTCGAGGCGCGTCGCTCGGTGACCCCGCCCGGCGGGCACCCCGACCTGCTGGGACGCCCCCGACTGCGAGAGCTGCTCACAGGCCTGCCCGCCGGGGCCGGCGCGCAGCAGCTGCTGGAGGCGGTTCGCGAGGACGCCGCGGCAACTCCCGACGACATGGCCGCGTGCATACTCACCTCAGAGGTCCCCGTCGCAGGTCCCGCGGTGGACGTCGAGGAGCTCGAGATCGACCGTCACACACTCGAGGGCGGCCACCTGGATGCCTACCTGCGCGCCAGCGGGCTTGCAGACGGCGACGCGGCGCGGGCTCTCGCCGCGGCGGCCGCGCAGCTGGACGTGAACGAGACGGCCGTACTCGTCGTCGATCGAGGCGGCACGGAGCCCGATGTGGGCGTCCACGCCGGGGTCGAGGATCGTGCCGGAGGCGCGCTCGGGCGCGGCGCCGAGCCCGATCCGACACCGCTGCTGCGGGCCTAGCACCGGCGACTCGGCGGCGAGGCACCGGCTGCGCAGCATCCCAGGCGCGGCGGTGATCGCTCAGCGCAGGCGTAGCCGCGAAGTCACGCGCCGTCGGCGCCCGCGGACCACTCCCGCAGGAAGGCCTCGGCGGCGGGCGGGTCGAGCGGCTTGGCGAACAGGAAACCCTGGCCGTGGTCGCAGTGCTGCTCACGGAGCAGCGCGAGCTCCTCCTGCTGCTCGATGCCCTCGGCGAAGGTCTCGATCGAGAGCGCCTTGCCGAGCTGGACGAGGGTCTGGATCAGCGTCTCGCCCTCGCGGTTGCGCGACAGGCCGGAGACGAACGAGCGGTCGATCTTCAGCGCGTCGACGGGGAAGCGCTGCAGGTGGGCCAGCGAGGAGTAGCCGGTACCGAAGTCGTCGATCGCGATCCGCACGCCGAGCTCCTTGATGGCTTCCAGGCGCTTTGCGGTCTGCTCGATGTCGCGCATCAGCGTCGTCTCGGTGATCTCGATCGTCAGGGCCTCGGCGGGCAAGCCGCTTGCCTGGAGGGCGGCTGCGATGTCTGCGATCAGCTCGTCGCTGTCGAGCTGGCGGCCGGACACGTTGACGGCCATCGTGATCCGGTAGCCGGCGTCGAGCCACTGTGCGCCCTGGTGGCAGCTCTCGGCGAGCACCCACCGTCCGACGTCGCAGATCAGACCCGTGTCCTCGAGCAGCGGGATGAAGTCACCCGGCTGCACGACCCCGCGCTCGGGGTGGCGCCACCGGATCAGGGCCTCGACCCCGGTCGGGCGCATCCGGGCGAGGTCCAGCGTCGGCTGGTAGGCGAGGAAGAACTCGTCGTTGACGAGCGCGTCGCGCAGGTCCATCTCGAGCCGCATGCGCTCCTGGACGGCGTCCTGCATCGCGGACTCGTACAGGGCATAGCGGTTGCGGCCCTCGAGCTTCGCGCGGTACATCGCGATGTCCGCGTCACGCAGCAGCGTGCCGGCAGAGGCACTGTCTCCGACGGCGATGCCGACCGAGGCTCCGATCGTGACGGTCGTGTCCCCCGCGGCGCCGAGCTTGAAGGGCTGCTTGAGGGCTTCGAGCAGCCGTTCGGCGACGAGCGTGGGGGCGGTGTCGGGCGGGAGGTCGCCGACGAGCACGACGAACTCGTCACCGCCGAGGCGCCCGAGGGCATCGACCTCGCGCACGACGCCGTGCAGGCGCGCGGCGACGGCCTTCAACAGCTCGTCGCCGGCCACGTGGCCGAGCGTGTCGTTGATCGTCTTGAAGTTGTCGAGATCGATGAACAGCGCGGCGACGGAGCTCCCCTCGCGCGAGGCGCGAGCGAGCATCTGCTCGATGCGGTCGACGATCAGGGTGCGGTTGGGGAGGTCGGTGAGCGGATCGTGTGTCGCCATGAAGGCGAGCTCCTCCTCGCGCCGCGAGAGCTGCTGGTCGGTCGCCTGACGCTCCTTCTCGAAGCACTGGCACATCCGCAGCAGGCTGAACTCCACGCTCAGCTGGAGCAGGTCGAGGGCATCCCGCAGCACCCCCTGCGGCGTCTTCAGGCCGACGGCGGCGTCGCGCATCACCTCCGCGAAGACGTTGCGCCACCAGAACATGCGCCTCGTGACCTCCTGCAGCGACGCGGCGCGCCGGGCGGCGAGCTCGCCGAAGATCCGGGACGTCTCGCGGGCGGAGTCGTGGGTGACCTCCAGCCCGTGGCCGGCGATCCAACGAGAGACGGCGACCGTCGAGTTGGTGCAGATGCGTTCGAAGCTCTGCTGGACGAGCGGCTCGACGTTCTCGCCTGAGTCCTGCGTGCGGGCGACGGTCTCGGCGAGCACCTCATCGGCGCGGGCGAGCACCGCCTCACCGAGGCGACGCATGTGGTGCGCGCGCCGCTCCTCGGGCGTCTGCGCAGGAGCGGGAACGGCCTGTCGCCGGGCCGGCGCGCCCCCGCGCCGCTCGTTTCTCTCCTTGACTGCCATCGCCATAGCTTCGGCAGCGGCGAGCCGTAACTGTAGGCACGTTCAGCGGAGTGCGCCCGGCGGATTGAAGAGGCTCCGGCGCGTCCTATCTGCTTAAGGCAGGTGCCTAAGGGAGAGGAGTCGGCGTGCCCGACCTGAAGGCGACGGCGCGATCTGCGGCGCTCGAGGACGCGCCCGGGTCACAGGGTCCACCGACAATCAGGCTCGGGCTGCTGAGCGCGGGGGGCACCGCGGAGGGGCTCGGCCGCCGGCTGGCCGAGGAGCTCCCGGACGAGCTGGCGGCCCGGGTCTCGGGCGAGGTGGCCTGGGAGATACCGGTCGTGGCGTCCGGGCTCGACGAGCTGGATGGCCGCGGCACGGCGATGATCGACGCCGCGCGCGAGCGAATGCTCCGCGAGGGGTGGGACCTGGCTGTGCTGCTGACGGACCTCCCGGTGCGCATTGGTCGCCGGCCGGTCGTGGCGGACGCCAGCGCCACCCATCGCGTCGCCGTCGTCTCGCTCCCCGCGCTCGGGGCTGTGCACATGCATCGAAGGGCACGGGACGCCGTCGTTCGTCTCGTCGACGGACTTGTCGGCGAGAGCCTCGAGCTCGGCTCGCGCGATCACTCGCAGCGCCGCCACCGCGTGCGCAGGCGGCTGTCCGAGATCGCCCGGTCAGAGCGAGCCGTTCGACCGGAGGACGACGACGTGGACGTCCGGCTGGTGGCGGCCGTCGTGCGCGGCAACGCGCGGCTGCTCGCCGGGATGCTGCGTGCCAACCAGCCGTGGCGGCTGATCGCGCGGCTCTCACGCGCGCTGACTGCGGCCGTCGCTGCCGTCGTCTTCGCGTTGGTGACCGCAGAAATCTGGCGCCTGGCGTCGGCGCTGAGCGCGTGGCGGCTCGGCGCCCTGACGATCGTCTCGCTGGGCACGATCATCGTCTTCCTGATCCTCGCCCACGGACTGTGGAGCGGCGCGTCCGCGATCACGGGCCGCGAGCAGGCGATCCTGTTCAACGTCGCCACAACCGTGACGCTGGCGATCGGTGTCGCGTCCCTGTACTGCGCCCTGTTCGTGCTCGCCCTCGGCGGCGCGGCGCTCGTTCTCGACCATCGCGTGATCTCCGAAGCGATCGGTCGCGGCGCGACGTTCGTGACGTACCTGAAGATCGCGTGGATGACGAGCTCGCTGGCGACGGTGGCGGGAGCGCTCGGGGCCGGGCTCGAGAGCGACGCGGCGGTGCGCGAGGCCGCCTACGGCTACAGGCCCGAGCGGGAGACCGAACAGGAGCGGGCCTCGTCTGATCGATGAGGGCCGCCCGGCGCGGCTCACAGTGAGTGCTCAGGAAACGCCCCTCCCACGCCAAGGGGCGGGACCGACACTCAGAGCACCCGACCCCAAGGAGCGCCCATGAGCACCTCGCGAACACCCGCCCGAACCGCTCAGACGACGATCGCGCTCGTCGCTCTCGCCGTAACCGCCCTGCTCGCGCCCGCAGCCTCCGCCATCGCCTCGCCGACCCGCGGGCAGATGCCGAGACTCGGCCATGGACTGACAATCGAGGCCGTCCTTCCGAGCGACCCGCGCGAGCCTCCTCTCGTCAAGAAGGGTGGCGAACCATCATGAGCTCAAAGCCACGGCGCCTCGCGGTCCTGGCCGTCGCCGGCACCCTCGCGGCGGCGACGGGCACGGCGCAAGCGGCTCCAGCCGCATCGTCGAGCGCCCAACAGCCGGCGGCGCATTGGGTGGTCGTGCCCGCAGCGGGATCGGCCGTCAAGCCGCCCCCCAGTGTCACGGCACTCGCGCGCGACCTCGGGGTCGACACGGGCTTTGCCTGGAGGACGCTCGATGAACTGGCGAAGACGGGCCGCGCTCCGGGCGGCGCGCAGCGCTGAGGAGCGGGTGCTCGGGCCGCGTCCAGGTCAGCGGGCCCGGACGCCCTGCAGCGCGATCTCGGACCTCGCTTCGTCTGCCTGACCCGTTGACGGATCCCGGCTGATGCCGAAGTCACAGCACGGGCCCGTTATGAGGACGGCGGTGACGCTCGGCATCGCTCTCGGCACGACGGTGGTGCCGTCTGCCGCTGCCGTGACCGGCTCGGCCTGGGCGCTCCTCTCCCTCGCGGGGAGGATCAGCAGCGCGAGCGCCAGCCCCGCCGCGAAGATCCCGGCGGCCCAACTGAACGCGGTCGTGTAGCCGTGGATCGCCGCCACGTTGGCGAGGTCGGACTGGCCGAGGTGCCCGGCGGCGTACGTGGTCGTAGCGCTGGCCGAGAGGGTGCTTAGCAGCGACGTGCCCACCGAGCCGCCGACCTGCTGGGACGTGTTGACCATCGCCGAGGCGACCCCGGCCTCCGAGCCGTCGACCCCGAGCGTTGCGGTGCTGAACGCCGGCGCGAAGATGCAGCCCATGCCGACGCCGAGGATGATCAGCGCCGGCAGGACGTGGCTCGCATAGCTCGAGGTGGCGGTGAGGCGCGTGAGCCAGAGCATCGCGACCAGCCCGAGGGTCATGCCGCCGGCGACGAGGGGCCGGGCTCCCGTTCGGGGCAGCACCTTCGTCTGAACCGTCGTCGAGGTGACGACCAGTGCGGCGCTCATCGGCAGGAACGCCAATCCGGTGCTGACGGGAGAGAAGCCGAGACTCTGCTGCATGTAGTACGTAAGGAAGAGAAACACGGCGAACACCCCGGCCCCCGCCAGCGCGATCGACAGGTAGGCGCCCCCGCGCGCGCGATTTCGCACGATGTGAAGCGGCAGAAGGGGGCTCTTCCTGCTCCGCTCGACCGCCACGAACGCGGCGAGCAGGACGACGCTCGCGGCCAGCGCGACGATCGTCAGCAGGGCTGTCCACGATTCCCGCTCGGCGTTGGAGAATCCGAACACGAGCGCGAAGAGGCCGCCGCAGGCGAGCAGGACACCCGGGACATCGATGTGCGGACGCTCCTGCGGGCGCTGGTTCGGCAGGAACCTGATCGCCGCGAGCACGGTCGGCAGCGCGATCGCCAGGTTGACGTACAGGCAGAACCTCCAGGAGAGGGTCTGTGTCAGTACGCCGCCGAGGATCAGCCCGATCGACGCGCCACCGCCGGCGATCGCACCGAAGATCCCAAACGCCTTGGCACGGTCCGGCGACCCGGCGAACGTGACCGTCAGCAGCGAGAGAGCCGACGGCGCAAGAAGGGCACCGAACGCTCCCTGCAGCGCCCGAGCCCCAACGAGCATCTCAAAGGACTGCGCAAAGCCGCCGATCCCTGAGGCCACCGAGAACCCGACTAGCCCGGCGATGAACGTCCGCTTGCGCCCGAACAGGTCCCCGAGCTTTCCCCCCAGCAACAGGAGGCTGCCGAACGCCAGGGCGTAGGCCGTGATGACCCACTGGCGGTTCGCCGTTGAAAAGCCCAGAGACTGTTGCGCCGAGGGCAGCGCGATGTTCACGATCGTCGCGTCGAGGACGACCATGAGTTGGGCCACGCCGAGCACCGCCAGCACGGCCCAGCGATTCGGGTCTGCGCGGGTGCCTTTCGTGGTCATGCGAGAACGATCCACGATCGGCGCCGGCGTGTCATCGGCGCCAGCATCCGCTTTGACCCCCTGCCAGCTTCAGGGGTGTCCTGCGCCACGGACGGCTGCTCAGCCGGCGAGTCGTTGCGCTCTGCGCTCGGTTATCGCCTGCAGCGTGCGGACGGTCGTGTCGATGTCCTCGACGCCGAACTGGCAAACGGCGGCTGGGGAGGCCACTGGCGACTCGTCCGTTCGGCTGCTTTTCCCGACGCGTCAGGGTACGGGCGTACGGTTCCTCCGTCCTATCGGCAAGCGGAGGTTCCTAAATGCGCAGACGGTTCAACTACGCCAACGTGACGGCAACGCTGGCGCTCGTGTTCTCGATGAGCGGCGGCGCGCTCGCGGCGAAGCACTACCTGATCAGCTCGACCAAGCAGATCAAGCCGAGCGTGATCAAGCAGCTCCGCGGGAAAACGGGGGCGAAGGGAGCCAACGGCCTGCAGGGGATCGCCGGTAGCGCCGGCGCCGCCGGCAAAGACGGTGTACAGGGAGTGCCAGGACCGCTGCTCACCGTGCTGCCGAGCGGCAGGACGCTCAAGGGCGCTTTCGGAGGGGGCGGCGCCGTGGCAGTCACCGGCACCTACATCCAGAACCCGATCTCATATCCGTTCCCCCTCGCGAGCAACGTCGGCGCCGAGGTGGTCCAGGAAGGCGGCGGTCCGACGGCCCACTGCCCGGGCAGTACGGCCGCGCCTTCAGCCGCCGCCGGCTTCCTGTGCGTCTACGTGCACGGAGGCAACTCGGTGGGGACCAAAGCGGCCACAACGTACGGCGACGACGGGAAAAGCGACTACAAATTCGGCGGCGTGGTCTACGCACAGGCGTCCTGCACCGCGCCCTGCAGCGCCGAATTCTGGGGCACGTGGGCGGTGACGGCGCCCTAGGGAGGATCTGCGCCGGCGGCGGCCGGGCCCGCCGCCGGGCCGCCGTGTGAGCGACG
>JAOPZS010000144.1 GCA_025963965.1 Solirubrobacterales bacterium | reverse complement strand
GCGATGGGGTGTAAGGAATGCGTGACCGATCGCACGGATCCGGCCGCCGCCGTGAATACGCTCGAAAGGACGAGATGACACGAATCCGCCACGAGACGACGAGGCTGGCGCTGCACGGCAACTGCATCGCCTACCGCACCGCAGGCAAAGGCCCGGCGCTGCTGCTGGTTCACGGGATCACCTCGGACTCCTCGGTCTGGGAGCGCGTGATGCCGGGGCTGGCCCGCCGCTGCACCGTGATCGCGCCCGACCTGGCCGGTCACGGCGAGTCTGACAAGCCGCGCGGGGACTACTCGCTGGGCGCTCACGCCAGCACGCTGCGCGACCTGCTGCTGGCCCTCGGCCACGATCGGGCGACCGTCGTCGGGCACTCGCTCGGCGGTGGGATCGCTATGCAGTTCTCCTACCAGTTCCCCGAGATGTGCGAGCGGCTCGTGCTCGTCGACAGCGGCGGGCTGGGGCGCGAGGTCAGCCTGCTGCTCCGGGCCGCGACGCTGCCGGGCTCAGACCTGGTGCTGCCGCTGCTCGCCGCGACCCGGCTGCTCGACGCCGGCGCCCGCGTCGGCGGCCTGCTCGACCGGCTGGGCCTCCGGTTCGGGACCGACATCGAGCAGATGGCACACGGCCACAGCACCCTCTCCGACGCCGACAGCCGGGCGGCGTTCCTGCACACGCTGCGCTCCGTCGTGGATGCCGGCGGGCAGCGCGTGAACGCCACAAACCGCCTGTACCTGGCCCAGCACATGCCGTTTCAGCTGATCTGGGGCGAGCGCGACTCGATAATCCCGGTCGAGCACGGCATCGACGCGCACGAGGCGCTGCCCGGCAGTCGCCTCGAGGTGCTCGAGCGCTCCGGGCACTTCCCCCAGCTCGACGAGCCGGAGCGCTTCCTGGAGACCGTCCTGGATTTCATCGACGAGACCGAGCCGGCGACGATCGACATCGCGCGCTGGCGGCGGCACATCGACGCCGAGACGCTGGCCTCCTGAGGCTCGCGGGTCCCGCCGGCGCCTAGCTTCCGGGCGGGCGGTCGACCAGCACCCCGTAGGCGTGAGTCGCCCGCAGCCGCACAACGAGCCGCTCGTCGTCGATCATCTGCTTGAAGAACTCCTCCTCGTCGAGCTCTGCGTAGAAGGCGCTGTGGACGGACAGCAGCTCGCGTCCGGCCTCGTCGCCCGGGCTCGTCGTGGGACCGATCAGCTCGCAGTCGCCATCCGCGACGGCGAAGCTCCAGAAGTGCCCGCCCGGGACATGCAGCGTCGCCCGCGGGTCGCGGCGCAGGTTGCGCGCCTTCGCCCGGCGCGCCGTCGTGGAGATCCTCGCGACCCGCTCCTCGGCGTCCCACACGTACAGGATGTTCGACAGCTGTGGCCGGCCGTCGCGGCGAATCGTCGCGAGCACCCCCTCTTTGCGCTCGGCGATCAGGTCCCACAGCTTCTGCTCATCGGCCATCGTTCGCTCCCTCTGTCCGGGGTTCTAGGCCGCGGCCTGGCTCGCCCAGTCGCGGTACAGCTCGAAGTAGCGTCCCTGGGCGGCGATCAGCTCGTCGTGGGTGCCCTGCTCGGCGATCCTGCCGTGCTCCAGCACGACGATGCGCCCGGCCTGGCGGATCGTCGAGAGGCGGTGGGCGATCACGATCGCCGTGCGCCCGGCCAGCAGCCGGCGCAGGCCCTGCTCGATCCGCGCCTCAGAATGCAGGTCGACATTGGACGTCGCCTCGTCGAGCACCAGGATCCTCGGGTCGGCGATCAGCGCCCGGGCGAAGGCGAGCAGCTGGCGCTGGCCGGCTGAGAGCTGCGCGCCGCGCTCGCCGACTTCGGTGTCGTAGCCGTGGGGAAGCTCGCCGATGAACTCCTCCGCGCCGACCGCCGCCGCCGCCGCGCGGATCTGCTCCGGCGAGGCGCCGGGGCGGCCGAAGGCGATGTTCTCCCCGACCGTGCCGGAGAACAGGAACGCCTCCTGCGGCACGATCCCCATCTGCGATCGCAGCGCGCGGCTGGACACGTCGCGCAGGTCGTGGCCGTCGACGAGCACGCGCCCGCCCGTGGGGTCGTAGAAGCGCGCTACGAGCTTCGCCATCGTCGACTTGCCGGCTCCCGTCGCGCCGACCAGCGCGACCGTCTGCCCGGGCGGGATCGTCAGGTCGACGTGCTCGAGCGCCAGCACCGCCTCGCCGGTCTCCTCGTCGCCACGGCGCTTGGCGTAGGCGAAGGAGACGTCCTCGAAGTGCACCTCGCCGCGGATCCGCTCGAGCTCGATCGCGTCGCGGCGGTCGGTGAGGTCGGGGCGGACGTCGAGCAGCTGGAAGATCTTCTCGAGCGCGGCCATGCCCGACTGGTAGGTGGCGTAGAGCTGTGAGAGCTGCTGGATCGGTTCGAACAGGTTCGACAGGGCCGCGACGAACGCGACGACCGTGCCCACCGTGATGTGGCCGTTGACCGCCTGCAGTCCGCCATAGAGGACGATCACCGCGACGGCCAGCCCGGAGAGCATTTCGACGCTCGGGAAGTAGACCGCATTCAGCTTGACCGTGGTCATGTTCGCGTCCTGGTTGTCGGCGTTCAGCTCGCGAAAGCGGGTCGCATGGGCGGGCTCCTGGGCGAAGCTGCGAACGATCCGCACGCCCGAGAGGCTCTCCTGCAGCTCGGCCGTGATCGCGCCGATCGTCTCCCGCGTGCGCCGGAACGCGCCGGCCGAGACGATCCGGAACCACAACGAGCCCGCGAGCAGCAGCGGCAGCACGCAGAATGTGATCAGGGCGAGCTTCACGTCGAGGTAGAGCAGGATGCCGACCGTGCCGACCAGCGTCAGGCCCGCCTGGAAGAGCGTCACGACGGAGTCGGTGACGAGGCTGTCGAGCGCCTCGACGTCGTTGGTCATGCGCGAGATCAGCACACCTGCCGGGCGGCTCTCGTAGAAGCCGATCGGAAGCGTCTGCAGATGCTTGAAGATCCTGATCCGCAGGTCGGCGAGCGCGCGCTGGCCGACCCAGCCGACCAGGTAGGTCTGCACGTAGGTCATCAGCCACACGAGCAGCGCCGAGGCCAGGAACGCGACGACGACGATCACGAGCGTTGTCGTGTCGTGCTTTTCGATGCCTTTGTCGATCGCCGCCCGGGCGAGCAGCGGGGGCGCCAGCGAGGCAGCCGTGCCGAGCACGAGCGCGACGAGCATCAGCGCGGCGCGCCCCCGGTAGGGGCGCAGCAGCCCGAGCAGGCCGCGCAGGCTGCGCGCGCGCGTGCCGCGGCTCGCTCGCGCGCCGTCCCACTGGGGTCCCGGCCCGCGGCCGACCATCGGGCTCACAGTCCGCTCACCTCCGGCTCGAGGGGCTTGCGTGTCATGAAGACCTGGTCGGGCAGGCCCTTCTCGACGATCTCCCGATAGAGCTCGGAGGCCTCGAGCAGCTCCTCGTGATCGCCGTGCGCGATGATCCGCCCGTGGTCGAGCACCACGATCTCGTCGGCCAGCGAGATCGTCGAGAGGCGGTGGGCGATCACGAACGTCGTGCGCCCGGCCATCGCCGCGTCGAGGGCCAGCTTGATCGACTGCTCGGTGGACGCGTCGACAGAGGAGGTGGCGTCGTCGAGGATCAGCACGCGCGGGTCTGCGACCAGCGCGCGGGCGATCGCGATGCGCTGGCGCTGCCCGCCCGAGAGCGACAGGCCGCGCTCGCCGACGCGCGTCTCGTAGCCCTGTGGAAGCTCACTGACGAAACCATGGGCCTGCGCCTTGCGCGCCGCCGCTTCGATCTCCTCGCGGCTCGCCTCGGGGCGTCCGTACGCGATGTTCTCGGCAACCGTCGCAGAGAACAGGAACGGGTCGTCGCTGACGATCGACACGGCCCGGCGCAGCGGCCGCACCTCGACGTCGCGGACGTCGGCCCCGTCGAGCAGCACATGACCCTCGCTGGTGTCGTACAGGCGGGAGATCAGCGACACGAGGCTCGTCTTCCCCGAGCCCGTTCCGCCGACGAGCGCGACGGTCGTGCCGGCGGGGACGTCCAGGTCGATGCCGGTGAGCGCGGCGCGGCTCTGATGGGCGCTGCCGTTCGCCGAGGCGCCATTCGCCGCAGGCTCGCCCAGGGCGGGATGCTCGCCGTGGCCGTCCGCAGCGGCGATCGCGGCGTCGAGACCCGAGCCCTCACGCGGCGCCGAGTACGTCGCGCCGAAGTCGTCCGTTTCGTCGTAGCGCAGCGTCACGCCGCGCAGCTCGACGTGGCCGTTGCCCGGCGGCAGCGGCGTCGGCTCGGGCGCCTGCACGATGCGCGGCTCGCGGTCGAGCACCTGGAAGATGCGAGCACCGGACGCCGTTGCGCGCTGGGCGAGCCCGAGCGTCACCCCGAGTGAGCGCATCGGCCCGATCAGCATGTTCAGGTAGAGGTAGAACTGGGCGAACTGGCCGAGGCTGAGATGCTGGTGGATCACCGCCTCGCCGCCGATCAGCAGCACCGCCGCGAGGCCGAGCTGCGGCAGGAAGCCGATCACCGGGTTGTACGTCGCCTCCAGGCGCGTGGCGACCATCGACTGGTCGAAGACCCGTGCGACGCTGTGGCGGAAGCGCTCGAGCTGGTGGGACTCTCGAGCGAAGGACTTCACGACCCGCACGCCCGAGATGTTCTCCTCGGCGTCAGCCGTCAGCTCGGCGATGCGCTGCTGAATCTCCTGGATCGCCGGGCGCGCGCTGTGACCGTAGCGCTGGGAGATGAGGACCACGAACGGCACCGGCGCCATCGCGATCAGGCCGAGTTTCGGGTTGATCGCGATCATCGCGATGCCGGCGAGCACGATCGTGAGGCCGGCCTGCAGGATGAACACGAGGCCGTAGCCGAGGAAGAAGCGCACGGCCTGCAGGTCGACCGTCGCACGGGACATCAGCTGCCCGGTCTGCTGGCGGTCGAAGAACCCGAGCTCGAGGCGCTGCAGGTGCGCATAGAGCATCTCGCGCAGGTCGTACTCGATGCCCAGCGAGATCCGCCCGGCGACCATCCGGCGCAGGTATGTCAGGCCCCAGCGCACGAGCACCGCGCCGGCGATCACGAGCGCCACGACCAGCAGCGTGTGACGGTCGTGGGCCCTGAGCGCCAGCTCGTGCAGCCGACCGTGCGTCGCGCCGTGCTTGATCGCTTCGACCGCGAGCCCGGTGAGATAGGGGACGAGCACGGTCATCACCATCGCCGCGCAGGCCAGCGCGCTGGAGACCACGACACCGCGCCGGTATGGACGCAGGAAGCCGAGGAGTCTGTAGAACGTGCTCATAGTTGTGCAGTCAACGATTATCGCATGGACGTCGCGCCGGCGCACGTAAGCTGGGCCGATGTCCGACCGGTCCGAATCTCCACCGCGCCGCGGTGTCGGTGCCGGTCTCTGCGATACCTGCGTCCATCAGCAGATCGTGCGCAACACGCGCGGCTCCAGCTTCTCGCTTTGCCGGCGCTCCCGTGAGGATCCAGCCTATCCGCGATACCCGCGCGTTCCGGTGCTGGCCTGCCCGGGTCATGAGCCGCGCCGGTCGGCTTCGCCGTGAACGGCGCGCCGGCCGGTCGATGGGCGGCTCACCGGGCGGCTCAGCCTGCGGCCACGGCCGGCATCGTGCCCTCGCCCTGTCCCTCGCCTCCGCCGGGCGCCTCGCCGGAGGCCACGAAGTCCGAGCTGCGCACGAGCAGCACGGCGAGGATCGAGCCGAGGAAGGCGATCAGCGCGGCGATCAGCAGGATCGTCGTGAACGCGTCGGTGAAGCCGACCCGATAGGCGTGCAACAGGGCTGACTGCGCCGGCGCAGGGAGCGATTTGGCGATGTGTCCGACCGCCCCGGAGACGAGATCGGGCGCGAGGCCGCCGTGCGTCGCGGCGATCGCTTCCTGCCCGGCCGGTGTGGTGTTCAGCG
Organism: Solirubrobacterales bacterium; assembly: GCA_025963965.1. Classification (GTDB taxonomy): domain Bacteria; phylum Actinomycetota; class Thermoleophilia; order Solirubrobacterales; family Solirubrobacteraceae; genus Palsa-744. The sequence goes on along the minus strand of JAOPZS010000144.1, from coordinate 8,921 downwards.
CCGCCGTCGTCTTGACCGTCACCTGATGCTGGAAGATCGCGCCGAGGCCGGCGATCCCCGTGGCGATGCCGACCTGGCGAAACGTGTTGTTGATGCCCGAGGCCATGCCGCTGCGCGAGTGGTGAACGACGCCGACAGCGGTCGAGGCCAGCGGCGGGTTGATCAAGCCGATGCCGGCGCCGGCCAGCACGAAGCCGGGGATCAGCGTCGTCCAGCCGGAGCTCGCGTCGACCGCGGTCATCGCCACCAGGCCGACCGCGACGAGCAACAGGCCGGCGCCCAGCAGCAGGCGGATCGGCAGCCGCACCGACAGTCGCCCCGAGATCGGCGCCACGGCGAACGACAGCAGCGTCACCGGAAGGAAGCGCACGCCGGCCGCGAGGGGCCCGTAACCGAGGACGTCCTGGATGTACAGGGTTAGGTAGAGGAACATCGAGAACATCGACGCCGAGACGCAGAAGGCGACGATGCTCGCGCCGGTGAAGGCTCGACGCCGGAACAGCGTGAGGTCGAGCATCGGCCGGGACTGCGCGCGCTCGGCGAATATGAACACGACGAACAGCACGGCCGAGGCGATCAGGAAGGAGAGGATCTCGGTCGAGCCCCAGCCCTTTTCGTTGCCCTGGACGAGCGCGAAGACGAGCAGGAACAGCGAGCCGGAGAAGGTCACCAGACCGATCCAGTCGACGCCCCTCGCGTCCGGGTCGCGCGACTCCTCGACCTGCGAGAGCGTCAGCATCACGGCGCCGATGCCGATCGGCACGTTGATGAAGAAGATCCATTCCCAGCCGATGCCGGCGGTGATCAGGCCGCCGACGACCGGGCCGACGGCGACGGCCGCGCCGATCACGCCGCCGTAGACGCCGAACGCGATGCCGCGCTCCTTGCCGTGGAACGCAGAGGCGATCAGCGCCAGCGAGGTCGCGAACATCATCGCGCCACCCGTCCCCTGCACTGCCCGGAACAGATTCAGCTCGAGCGGCGAGCCGGCCAGCCCGCAGGCGGCGGAGGAGGCAGTGAAGACGATCAGGCCGATCACGAACACGCGCCGGCGACCGACGAGGTCGGCGACGGCACCTGCCGTCAGCAGGAACGCGGCGAGCGTAAGCGAGTAGGCGTTGACGACCCACTGAAGGTCGCTGAAGGACGAGCCGAGCGAGCTCTGGATGTCGGGCAGCGCGACGTTCACGACCGTGATGTCGAGCAGCAGCATGAAGATCGCGACCGAGACGGCGATCAGCGTCCACCACTTGCGCTCCACGTCTGCCTGCCTCCCTTGCGTTTCGCGGGGTCGTGCGCCCCGCACTATATGAACGCCTCGATCGCTCCCTGGCGTGCGGGCGACCCGGCGCCCGGGGGGGCGGCTAGGTTCGGGGGCCGCCCAGGTGCCGGGCCAGGAACGGCACGACGTTCGCCCACAGCCTCGCCGCCGGCTCTGGGCGGTAGCTCGGCCTGTAATCGGCGAAGAACGCGTGGCTGGCGCCGTCGTAGACCTCGACCTCGACCTCCTGGCCGCTGGCGCCGGCGCGCTCGCGAATCTGATCGGCGAGGGCGGGGGAGGGGTTCTGGTCTTCGGCGCCGATCGCCACCATCAGCGGGCAGGACAGCTGACCGAGGAGCTCCAGCGGCGGCGTCGGGCGCGCGGGCGTCGAGCGCTCGTCCGGCGTGGCTTTGTCGATGAAGCCTCCCCAGCAGTCGACGGCCGCGTCGAGGCGGTCGCGGGCGGTCGCGAACAGCAGCGTGTAGCGACCGCCCATGCAGAAGCCGATGCAGCCGACCTTTCCGGTCGCGTCCTCGCGGGCGCGCAGCAGCTCGGCGGCGCCCTCGAGGTCGCCGAGCACGCGCTCGTCGGGCATCGAGAACAGGCGCTCCATCACGCTCTGCATGTCCTCCATGTCCGGAGGCCCTCCTTCGCGCGTGTAGAGGTCGGGCGCGATCGCGATGTAGCCGATGTTCGCGAAACGGTTGGCGACGTCGCGGATGTGATCGTTCAGGCCGCCGGCCTCCTGGATCACGATCATCGCGGGGTGGGGGCCCGCGGCGGCGGGGTGCGCGAGGTAGCCGCGGATCTCATCTGCGCCCGCGCCGGCGAAGGTGACCTCGTCGGCGAGGATGGCGCTGGTGTCGGTGACCGCGCCCGGGACTCCCTCTGGGCTCGGCTGCGGATGTGTCTCGGTCATGTCCTCTCCCTATCGCTCGAGCTTCGGGGTTGCTCTGTAGTTGCCCTCAACGGCCGCGGCGGCAACGCTCCGCCGCTTTAGAGAATCGCTTTCGGGTAGGCGCGCGTGGCGGCTGCCAGCATCACCGCGAAGAACCCGGCGACGACGAGGAAATCCAGCCACACCTCGCCGGATCCGCCGACGCCGACGAGCATCTGGCGCAGCCCCTGCACCTCGTATGTGAGCGGGTTGATGCGTGCGATCACGTGCAGCCAGCCGGGCATCAGCGAGAGCGGGTACAGGGCGCTCGAGGCGAAGAACAGCGGCATCATGATCAGCTGGCCGATGCCCATGAAGCGCTCGCGCTCCTTCACGGCCGAGGCCAGCAGCATCGACATGCAAGCGAACGAGGCGGTGCCGAGGATCAGCATCGCCAAGGCGCCGAGGATGCCGGCGACGTTCCAGCGCAAGCCGATGCCGGTCGCGGCCAGCACGATCAGCAGCAGCACTGCCTGCACGAGCGCCCGAACGCATGCCCCGGCCGCCTTGCCGAGCACGATCGACGTGCGAGACAGCGGCGTGGCCAGGAGCCGTTGAAGCTGTCCCACGTCGCGTTCCCAGATCACCGACAGCCCGTAGAAGATCGCGATGAACATCGCCGCCTGGGCCATCACGCCGGGGGCCAGGTAGGCGCGGTAGTCCTTGGCGCCGGTCGCGAGCACGTGGTTGTTGCGCAGGGCCGTGCCGAAGATGAACAGCCACAGCAGCGGCTGCACCGAGCGGGTGACGATGTCGAGATGATCGTGGCGGAGCTTTCGCAGCTCTGCCTGCGCCATCGCCACCGTGCCCTCGGCCATCCGGACCAGCGGACCCGCTGCGAGCGCCGGCGGCAGCGGCCTAGCCGAGGCGGCGGGCTGTCCTGCGCTGTGCGCGGACATCGCTGAGCCTCCCCTCCTGCTCGCCCTCTGCGCCGTCGGAGTCCAGCGTGCGGCCGGTGACGGACGTGAAGACCTCTTCGAGGCTGTCGGCGCGGTGGCGCTCGATCAGCTCGGCCGGCTCGCCCTGCTCGACGAGGCGACCGTTGTCGATCACGCCGAGACGATCGCAGTGGCGCTCGGCCTCCTCCATCAGGTGGGTGGTGACGAGGATCGTCGTGCCGGCCTGCTCGCGAAGCGCGGCTAGGCGCTCCCAGACCATCCGGCGAGCGGTCGGGTCCAGGCCGACCGTGGGCTCGTCGAGGAACAGCACCTGCGGGCGGTTGAGCAGGGCGCTTGCGATCTCCAGGCGCCGCAGCATCCCGCCCGAGAGGGTGCGGGCCAGGCGGTCGAGCATCGAGGCGAGGCCCATCGTCTCGACGACCTCCTCGATGCGCTCGCGCCTCTCGCGCCGCGGCACGCCGGTGACGCGCCCGTAGAAGTCGAGGTTCTCAAACGCCGTCAGGGCACCGTCGACGGAGATCGCCTGCGGGATGTACCCGATCGAGGCACGTACGGCGAGCGGCTCGGCGCGGACGTCGTAGCCTGCCACGAGCGCGCGCCCTTCGCTCGGTCTCAGCAGTGTCGTCAGCACGCGGATCGTCGTCGTCTTGCCCGCGCCGTTCGGGCCAAGCAGGCCGAACACTTCTCCCGGGGCGACGGCGAACGACACGCCGCCGACGGCTTCCAGGTCTCCGAAGCGCACGACGAGGTCGTCGATCAGCAGCGCCGGCGGGCCGTCGCTCAAGAGGACCCCTCGACGGCCGCCGGCAGCGGCGGCTGCGGCGGGAAGGAGCCCTCGCTCTGTGCGTCGAGCTCGCGGATCTTGCGGCGCACGCGCTTGCGCGTCTCGGAGAGCTCGTCCTGCAGCCTGGAGAGCTCGGCGGCGCGGTGGCGGACCAACTCGAGCTGGCGGTCGAGGTGGCCGCGGGCCTCGACGAGCAGCTCGCGCCGTCGCGCTGGAGCGACGTCCTCCTGGCGAAGCTGTGCGCGAACCTCGGCGCGGGCCTCCTCGACGGCGATCAGCGCCTTCAGCTCCTCGAGCGTCAGCCCCAGCAGCTCTTTGAGGCGCATCACCTCCTGCAGGCGCTCGAGCTCGGCGTGGCTGTAGGTGCGATGCGCTCCCGAGACGCGCTCGACGGTCTCCGGCAGCAGCCCTACTTCCTCGTAGTAGCGGATCGTGCGCGGCGTCGTCCCCGCGAGCTTCGCGAGGTCGCCGATGCGCAGCTGGTCCTGCGCGGAGGAGGCGGGTTTCGGGGCTCCGGGCACCGCCAGCGCTCCTAGCGCGCGCCGACGGCAACCGGCGCGCGCTGCTCTGCATCGCGCGCGCCGGCGCCGTCGGACCCCTCTCCCGTGGAGGCTTCGGTCAGCTGCCCGTCGTCACCGAGCTGGGTGTCGTGGGCGGGCCGCAGCATGCACACGGCCGTGCCGATCAGCGAGACGGCGGCGAGCACCCAGAGGGCGATGTGCATGTTGGAGATGAACGGGTCGAGCTTGGCTGCCGAGAGGCCGGACGTCACCCCGGAGAAGATCGCGAACAGCGTCGCTTTCGGGATCGCCGAGGTCACGATCGCCATCACGAAGGCGATCGAGAGCACCGCGCCCGTGTTCTGCAGCAACGTCCGCGCGCCGGCGGCGACGCCGCGCCGGTGGGCCGGGACGACGCCCATCATCGCGGCCGTGTTGGGGCTGTTGAACATCCCCGACCCGATCCCGACGAGCGCCAGCCACAGGGCGCTCTGCCAGTAGGCGGTGTGGACCTGCAGGGTCGTCATCGCGGCCAGCCCGACGGCGCTCGTCAGCATGCCGATCGCGGCGAGCGCCCGGGAGCCGTGACGATCCGCGTAGATGCCGGCAAGGGGGGAGGCGACCAGCATGCCGAGGGCCAGCGGGATCAGCTTGATGCCGGCCGTGATCGGCGAGTTGCCCTGTGCGCCCTGGTAGTAGAAGACGAACACGAACATCAGGGCGAAGCGTGCGAGGCCGTTGATGAAGGCGGCGGCGCTGGCGGCGGCGAACAGGCGGTTGCGGAAGATCGTGAGGTCGAGCATCGGCGCGCGCGAGCGGCGCTCGATCGCGACCCAGGCCGGCAGCAGCACCGCGGCCGCGGCGAGACCGCCGATCACGAGCGGTTCGTTCCAGCCGCTCAGCCCGCCCTTCGAGACGCCGAGCACGAGGCCGGTCAGGCCGACGACGAACGTGCTCGTGCCGAGCACGTCATACCCGCGCACCGTGTCCGGCTTCGCCAGCTCGCGCAGGATCAGAGCGCCCCACAGGGCGCCGCCGAGGGCGAACGGGACGTTGAACCAGAAGACCCAGTGCCAGGAGATAGCGACGAGCGCCCCGCCGAGCACCGGGCCCAGGACGAGGCCGACCGCCGCGATCATCGTGTTGGCGCCCATCGCCAGCCCGAGTTCGCGCTTGGGGAAGGCGTCGGTGACCAGCGCGGCGGCGTTCGCGAACAGGAAGGCCGAGCCGATCCCCTGCAGGATCCGCCAGAGGATCAGGACGGTCGCGTCGGAGGAGAAGCCGGCGCCGAGGGAGGCGAACGCGAACAGCAAAAAGCCGCCGACGTAAGCGCGCTTGCGCCCGAACAGGTCGCTGAGGCGGCCGGCCATCAGCACCAGCACGGTGGCGGCGATCAGGTAGGCGAGGATCACCCAGACGAGCGCCAGGAGGCTCGCGTGCAGCGAGCGCTCGAGGTCGGGGAGGGCGATGATCAGCGTGCCCGAGTTGGTTGCCGCGAGCAGCATCCCGAGGCTCGTGCAGGACAGGGCCCACCAGCGATAGTGCTCGTGCTCGGCGCTGACGCCGAAGCTGCGGCGCCGCCCGGTTCCGTTCTGCCCTGCCGCTGCAGTCTGCAATTCTTGACCCTTCTGAAGCTTACGTGAACGTAAGGATCAATATAGCAATCGAACGTGACGGAGCATGGTCGCAAAGCGCCTGACGACGCCGCGGCCGCGGCGGCACCCGGAGTGCTAGAACGTGAGCATGCCCTCGAGCGAGCCGAAGGTCGCCAAGACCGACCAGGAATGGCGTGATCAGCTGACGCCTGAGCAGTACGAGGTGCTGCGCCGGGCCGGCACCGAGGCGCCGTTCACGGGCCAGTACGTCTACAACAAGGAGGCCGGCGACTACCGCTGCGCGGCCTGCGGGGCGACGCTGTTCGCCGCCGACACCAAGTTCGACTCCGGCACGGGCTGGCCGAGCTTCACGGAGCCCGCCGTCGCCGAGGCCGTCGAGCTGCGCCCGGACAACAGCCTGTTCATGCGCCGCACCGAGGTCCTGTGCCGCAACTGCGGCGGGCACCTCGGTCACGTCTTCGACGACGGGCCCGGCCCGAGCGGCCAGCGCTACTGCATCAACTCCGCTGCACTCGAGTTCCAGCCGGACGGCGAGCCGTCCGGCCAGGCCGAGTCGGCGGGGGCGCATCCAGACGCGCCCGCAGCCAGCTAGCCTTCGGGCGCATGGTCATGCAAGAACAGGCGCGGCGCCTTCGCGAGCCGCTGCACTGGGGACGCCGGGAGAGGACGATCATCGGGATCGTGCTTGCCGTGGTCGTCGCCGCCGCGATCGGGCTGGGCGCCTACGCGCTCACGAGCGGGGCGCCGGCCCGGGCCGACTGCGTCGACCTCGAATTCCCCAGCACCCTCGGCGCGGCCGAGGTCAAGGGCTGTGGGCCGCAGGCTCAGCGCATCTGCGCATCGGGCGCCTACAAAGGCATAAGGCGCGAGATGCAGGCCGCCTGCGAACACGCGGGCTTCACATACCGCAGCCCTGAATAGTCCTTTTCGCCCGTAGTCAAGGGGCGCCGCCTGCCCGTCTAGACAAATGTCGAAACGGCACCCCGAAGTGTTGGCCAGGATGGCCCTACCGGCGCTGGGAGCCTCTGGATTTCATACCCGGACTGTCATCGGTGCCGGCTCCGCGACCGCGTGGACTGTCGGTACCCGTCCACCAAAGGTAGGAAACGGAGGCACATGGGGACCTGGAATGCATACCCGCAGTGGCTAGTCGCCGGCGACAACGCGTGGCAGATGACCGCCGCGACGTTCGTCGGGCTGATGAGCCTGCCCGGGCTGGCGGTTCTGTATGGCGGCGTCATGCAGAAGCGTTGGTCGGTGAACAGCATGATGCTGACGTTCGTGGCGTTCTCGCTCGTGCTCGTCGCATGGGTGCTGTGGGCGTTCAAGATGGGCTTCGGCACGCCGATCGGCTCGGGCCACGGGTTCTTCGAATCGATGTGGGGCAAGTCCGGGACCGTGCTCTCGCAGGGCGCCGAGCAGGGACAGGCGATCATCCCGTCGATCACGGAAGGACCGCCTTTCCACTTCCCGATGTCCTCGCTGGTCTACTTCCAGTTCGTGTTCGCCGGGATCACTCCGATCCTGATGTTGGGCTCGGTGCTGGGGCGGATCAGCTTCAAGGCGTGGATCCCGTTCGTGCTGCTGTGGATCACGTTCGTCTACACCGTCAACGCGTTCCTGATCTGGGGCGGCGGGTACTTCGCCTTCCACGGCGCGCTCGACTACTCAGGCGGTTACGTGATCCATCTCGCGGCCGGTGTGTCCGGCTTCGTCGCGGCGGCAGTGATCGGTCCGCGTCTGCAGCGAGATCGTGAGGTCGACGCACCGAACAACCTCCTGATGGTCGCGGCCGGGGCCGGGCTGCTGTGGCTCGGTTGGAACGGATTCAACGGTGGAGACTCCTACTACGCCGGAGCTAACGCATCGGCGGCCGTGCTCAACACCAACCTCTGCACGGCGGTCGCGATGCTCGTGTGGATCGGGTGGGACTACGCCTTCCGCGACAAGCCGTCGCTGATCGGCTCGGTCAACGGGATGATCACCGGGCTCGTGGCGATCACGCCATCGGCCGGGTTCATCACCGGCTGGTCTGCGATCGCGGTGGGGATCATCGCCTCGACGCTCGTGTGGATGGCGATCCGGTTCCTCAGCCGAGCGCCGATCTTCCGAAACGTGGACGACACCCTGGGGGTGGTCTATACGCATGGGATCGCCGGACTCGTGGGCGGTCTCCTGGTGGGCGTGTTCGCGAACTCGAAGGTGATCGAGTACATCGGCGTGGGCGGAGCGAGCAACATCCCGGGCAAAGACGGGGTGATCCACGGGTCCTGGACGCTGCTCGGCAAACAGGCCGAGGCAGGAGCCTGGGTGGTCGTATTCAGCGGGATCATGACGTTCATCCTGTTGAAGATCGTGGGGATCTTCCTGCCTCTTCGTCTCTCCGACGAGGAACTGGAGATCGGCGATCACGCGATCCATGGCAACGAGGTCTACCCCTCGGACGTGCCGACACTCGGCGGGCCGCACGCTGCGGCGTGGCAGCCCGGTGCGGGTACGGCGGCTCCGACGGGGGCTGGTGCCTGAGGTCTAGGCACACGACAAGCGTTGGCCTGCGCGTCTTGCCCCAAACGGGCGCGCAGGGCGGCGGAACGGTGGACAGTCAGCGGCCCCGCCCTCCCCGGCGGGGCCGCTGTTGTGCCGGGGCTCCGCCGCATGCCGAGTTGTTCGCGGTCGCTTCGCGCGACGGCGAACAGAGTCAGCTCGCGGCTGCGCCCACCGGGCGGCAGTCGAGCAGCTCTTCAGGAGGGCCGGCTAAGCGGTCGCGAGGCCGACCGGGCAGGACACGCCGGTGCCGCCCAGGCCGCAGTACCCGCCGGGGTTCTTGGCGAGGTACTGCTGGTGGTAGTCCTCGGCGTAGAAGAACGGGTGCGCGGCGTCCGCCGGCGCGAGCTCGGTCGTGATCGTGCCGTGGCCGGCGGCCG